>JAZQCY010000093.1:0-6594 GCA_045546555.1 Acutalibacteraceae bacterium
CGATATCGTGCCACTTTCCGTAATGCATATGCGCATGGACACGGACAGGCATGCCGCACATCCACTGCCACAGGTCAAGCTGATGGGGGCACTGGTTCAAAAGAACACCGCCGCCTTCACCCGACCAGGTTGCTCTCCAATCGCCCGAATCATAATAAACTTGAGGACGGTACCAGTTGGTGATGATCCAGTTGGTACGCTTGATCTCACCGTATTCACCGCTCTGAACAAGCTCACGCATCTTTCTGTAGATGCAGTTGGTGCGCTGGTTGAACATCATTGCAAAGGTTGTATCGGTCTTTTTGGCTTCTTCGATCATTTCCTTGACCTGCTTGGTGTAAACGCCTGCAGGCTTCTCAACAAGAACGTGGATACGACGCTTGAAGCATTCGATAGCATATTTGGGATGGTCGTAGTGGGGAACTGCAACAAGACAGGAGTCGATAAGACCGCTATCCAGCATTTCCTCTGCGGTCTCGAAAATTTTGACCGTTTCAGGGAGGGTTTCCTTTGCCCACTGACGGCGCTCGGGCTTGATATCGGCTACTGCCACAAGCTCGATCTCGGCATTGGTTTTGTTGATAGCAATGCTCTTTGCGTGACCGCTACCCATATTACCGATACCGATAATACCAAGTTTAATTTTGTCTGCCATTGTAATTACCTCCAATTTATTCAAGGCCCTGAGCCTTTAAGTACTGATAGCTTCTCTTTAAGCAATCGAACGGATCTTCACCGTAGCAGTTGTCCTGCTCAACGAGTGCGTAGTCGACACCGTTGTCGATTGCGGCTTTGATAATACCTTCAAAGTTCATATTACCTTCGCCGATAACGGCCATTCGGCGTTCTTTTTCAACAAAAGCCATATCCTTGAAGTGGATACAAGGAGTTCTGCCTTTAAGCTTGTTTAACCACCAAATAGGATCGGCTCCGCCCGATTGAACCCAATAGGTGTCGAGCGTAAAGCCCATTTCGTCGGGTGAAAAAGCGTCAAGAATGTGGTCGATTATAAGCTTGCCGTCAATCTTCATAAACTCTGCATCGTGGTTGTGATAGGAAAGAAATAATCCATTTTCCTTGATGAGTTTTGCGGCATCCTTATAGTAGTCAATGAATGCCTGCACGCCGTTTTTGGCAACGTCGTAAAAACCGATGCCAATACGGTCACAACCGAAGGTTTTATGCTCTTCAATAACCTTTTCGGTCTCACCCACGATGCGCTCGGGCTTGGTGTGGGTGATCACACACTTCAAGCCGTTTTTGCGAAGCTCTTCCTTCATCCACTCGGCATCGAATGCACAGGTGCCTGAAATCTGAACTGTTTTATAACCTATGTCGGCTACCTTTTTGAGCGATTCTGCAATACCTTCGGTAGTCTTGCAAAACTCACGGATGGTGTAAAACTGTGCACCTAATTTCATAGAACTTCACCTCTTAGATTATCTCTCTCAATGCGGCAACTGCGGCATCAAAAGCGGCCTCCTTGGTGGGGTACTGATAAACACCAGCTTGGGTCTTTTCACCCTCACGCTCAAGTCCTGCGAGACCCTTGAAGATAGAAAGGTGGGGTTCAACGGTAAGACCCTTACCGCCTTGTGCGGCATACATCTTTAGCACCTCGGGCAGACAGCCGACACCCTTGCCTGCAGGAACGATCTTACCCTCTGCGGTGGCATCCTTGATGTGCATATAGGTCACATAGTCCTTCAAAAGCTCCCAACCCGAGAGGATATCCTGACCGCACTGGATGTAGTTGGCAGGGTCGAAAATACAACCGAACTCAGGCATTGCCTTATGTATCTCAAGGCAACGGGGAGCAATGTCACCGTAAATGCCTTTTTCGTTCTCGTGGCAAAGCTTAACGCCACTACCCTTTGAAGCTTCAAGGAATTTGGACATTCTCTCAAAAACCTCGTCACGGTAGGGGGTGGGATCCTCGTCCTTGGGCATATAGAAGCTGAACAAACGGATGTAGTCAGCCTTCAAGATGTGAGCCATCTCGATGGTTCTCTTGAACTCGTCAAGATGGGGTGCAAAATCGTCGGTTATCTTGATCTTACCAAGTGCGGAACCGATCGACCATACGTTAAAGCCGTTGTCTTCAATAACCTTGCCGAATTCTTTGATATCCTCAAGCGTATGGCTGTGGATGCTCTTGCCGTTGACATTACGGATCTCGATTCCCTGAAGGTTGTTACGTTTCATTGCTTCTATCTGACCGAGAAGTTCGGAAGACGACTCGTCAGCGAATGCGTTAATAATAAAATCTGCCATTATAATTTCCTCCTTAGATTAAACACCCGAATATGCCGAGAAGCCGCCGTCAACAGGGATAACAACACCCGTGACAAATGCCGATTTCTTGCTGTCGGTCAAAAATTCCAGGGTTCCCAGCAGCTCCTCGGGCTTGCCGAAACGCTTCATGGGAGTAGCGTTCAAGATCTTGCCGGTACGTGCAGTGGGGGTGCCGTCCTCATTAAAGAGGAGAGCCTTGTTCTGATGTGTTACAAAGAAGCCGGGAGCCATTGCGTTGACACGGATACCGGTCTCGGCAAAGTGGACAGCCAACCACTGTGTGAAGTTAGAAACAGCACTCTTGGCGGCACTGTATGCAGGAATCTTGGTTAAGGGACGGAAAGCGTTCATCGAAGAAATGTTTAAGATACAGCAACCCTCTTTGCCGATCATATCCTTGGCAAAGACCTGAGTGGGGAGAAGTGTTCCCATAATGTTAAGGTCAAAAACAAACTGGAAGCCTGCCTTGTCAAGGTTGAAGAAGGTGAGGAAATCCTCGGCAACGTCGTCGCCCTCCTGATAGGTCTCGTGCAGGGTGGTGCACTTGGGGTTGTTGCCGCCTGCACCGTTAATGAGGATATCGCAAGGACCGAGGTCGTTTACGATAGCGTCGTGAACCTCCTGAATGCAATCCTTGTCCAAAACATTGGTCTTGTAAGCCTTGGCAACACCGCCATTTGCGGTGATATCGGCGGCTACCTTTTCGGCGGCCTCAAGATTTAAGTCCAAAACGGCAACCTTGTGTCCCAGCTTTGCCATGTGAACGGCAAAAGCAGAGCAAAGAACACCGCCTGCACCTGTGATTACAACAGTTTTACTCATAATTTTTTCTCCTTTTTGGTTGATTAGCCAACAATATCTTTAAATATCTTCAAAGCAGGGAGTACATCCTCGATAGTCTGGGTGAACTCGGGCTTAAAGCTGCCTTCAAGACTCATACGTGCATCGTAGCCGCACTTTTTAAGCGCATTTGCCCATTTCTTACATGCCTCGTAGTCCTCTTCGGTTCTCGGCATCTGACGGTCTTCATTGGCACGGGCAAGATGTGTGTGGATAAGCAGCTCGCCGGCGTTTTCAACGGCGTCAAGAGTTTCACCGTTCTTGAAAACATGGTAGAAGTCGGCCAATGTGCAGACGTTGGGATGACCGCAACGTGCAATGATGTCCAGGCTCTGCTGAACGGTGTTGATAAGGTTGGTCTCTTTGGTCTGAAGCGGCTCGATAGCGATCTTGATACCGTATTTTGCGGCAATATCGCCAACCATCCTCAAAACCTCAATAAACTGCTCTTCACCCTTAGCAAAGTCAAAGCCTTCGGGGATGTTTCTTGCCTTACCGCTGCCCAGAACGGCAACCTCGCCGCCGAGAGCCTTAAAGCGTTGCATACCCTTTTCGGTATACTCGGGAATAAAGGAATGGTCAGCCTCGGGACCGGTCAGGACCTTGTCACCGGGGAAGAAGCCGTTGGCAGTTTCAGCTTTAAGTCCGACAGCTTTAAGAGCATTGGCCAAAGCTTCAAACTTTTCATCTTCCATAGTTGCGAGGGTGGCAAAACCAACCTCAATGTAATCATATCCAAGCTCTTTAATTCTCGGATAATAATCAATAGTCGAACAACAAACACCAAATCTCATTAGTTACACCTCTTATTTAAGCTTTTCAACAGCCTCAAACAAACCTGCGATATAGGTTGCACCCAAAGCACGGTCAAAAAGTCCGTAGCCGTAGCGACCCTTTTCGCCCCAGATCATACGTCCGTGGTCGGGTCTTACATATCCGTCCCAATCTTTGTCAACAAGTGCCTTAACTATGCCGAACATATCAATAGAGCCGCACTCGGTGGGATGACCGACCTCTTCAAAGCAACGGTCGCCGTCATATTTGATGTTGCGAAGATGCAAGAAGTGGATCCTGTCGGCATACTTGGAGGCCATCTTGATAAGGTCGTTGTTGGGGTCGGCACCCAAAGAACCGGTACAGAAGGTCAGACCGTTATTGGGGGAGTCAACCAGCTTTAAGAAGCGGTCGTAGTTTTCCTCGCAGGTGATGATTCTGGGAAGACCGAACATACCCCACGGAGGATCGTCGGGGTGGATGGCCATTTTGATGCCAACCTCCTCGGCAACGGGAATAACAGCCTTCAAGAACACCTCAAGGTTCTCCCAAAGCCGCTCCTCTCCGATCTCCTTATACTGGTTAAGCAGATCTCTGAGGCCCTCCTTGGTGTAGCTTGCATCCCAACCGGGGAGTGAAAGTTCACTTTTCAAGGGGTCCATTTTAAGAACCTCTGCGTGGTCGTAAGCCAAGGCATTGGCACCGTCGGGCTGGGCGTGCTCAAGCTCGCTTCTCAGCCAGTCGAATACCGGCATAAAGTTGTAGCAAACACACTTTACGCCTGCTTCGCCAAGACGGCGGATGTTTTCGCAATAGTTTTCGATAAGCTGGGGAGCCTTCTCGTTACCGAGCTTGATATCCTCGGGAACGGGAACACTCTCGACGACCTCAAACTCAAGGCCTGCATCGTTGGCCTTTTTCTTGAGCTCAGCTATGCTTTCACGGCTCCATACACCGCCGGGAGCAACATCATAAACAGCCGAAACGATACCCGACATTGTGGGTATCTGACGAATCTTTTCCAAGGTCACGGGGTCTGAGTCTCCGTACCATCTGAAGGTAAGCTTCATATTATTCCTCCTTGCACCTGCAATGCAGGCATTTTTTTACATTATACATCATATTTTTGCGAAAAACTATTGTTTTTCTGACCATCATGTATTGCAAATCCGTGCATTTGATGCTATAATTACACCAAATACATTGCTAATCGGCGCAAACTGAGGATTTTGCATTGCAAATCTGTGCAAGATTTAATTTGAGGATGTTATATATGAAAAGATTTTTTGAACTTAGATGTGACGATTTTCACATCCATCATACTTTGACCGAGCACCCTGAAAACGGTGAGCTGTTTCCTATGCACGCTCACGACCGTTTGGAGATTTATTACTTCATTTCGGGCTATTGCCGTTATTCGGTTGAGGGTAATGAGTACATATTAAAGCCCGGCGATGTTATGCTGATGCAGCCGTCAGAAACACATAATTTAAAGGTGATGGGTGATATGCCTTACGAGCGTATGGTCATACACTTTTTCCCGAATTATTTTAAAAATCATGACCCCGAAGGTCTTTTGATGAAGCCGTTTTTTGAGCGTCCGTTGGGCAGGCTCAACCGCTATTCGGAGGAGGATTTTGAAAGCAAGCTGTATCAGCAATGCTTTGAAAGCCTCAGTGGTGACACTCCGCTCGGAGTAAAGCTTGAGACCGAAGCCAAGCTGTTTGCCCTTTTGTGCGAGGTTTATAAGGCTTACTGCACCAAAAAGGAACGTGCCGAGGAGGTTTCCAACGACAATGCCGAGACGGTGCTTCAGCTTATTGACTATATCAACAAAAATCTTTATGAACCGCTGTCGCTGAACTCCTTGAGCGACCGCTTCTTCCTGAGTCAGTCACAGCTCAACCGTTTGTTTAAAAAGGCGACCGGCACCAGCGTGTGGGAGTATATCACCATCAAGCGTTTGATCTCGGCGAGAAACCGTATCAGAATAGGCGAGCAGGCAGGTAAGGTCTGCACCTCCTGCGGCTTTAAGGATTATTCATCGTTCTACCGTATGTATAAAAACCGCTTTGGCGTATCCCCCAAGCAGGACGATATGACCAAGGATAGTAAAAAATAATGGGATTCGGTAATGAATTACCTAAAAGAAAACCCACAAGGTTGAAAGAATTTGATTATAGTTCATCGGGTGCATATTTTATTACAATATGTACCGAGAACCGCAAAAGTATTCTATCAACGGTTGTAGGGGAGGGGTTTCCCCTCCCACAACTTTCGATTTATGGTAACATTGCAGAAAAATGGATTAAAAAAATATCCGACAAATACAACAATGTGTCGGTTGACTGTTATGTTATTATGCCAAACCATATTCATTTGTTGTTGACAGCAATAAATAACGGCGGGAGGGGAGACCCCTCCCCTACGGTGACCGCCGTGGTCGGTTGGTTGAAATATCAGATAACGAGAGAAATAAATCAAATTAAAGGAACAGGCGGAGCAAAAATTTTTCAACGCTCTTTCTACGACCATGTTATTCGAAATCGCAATGATTACGAGGAAATATGGAAATATATCTATGAGAATCCTATACGGTGGAAGATAGATAATCTTTATTCAGAGGATGAATACGATTAGATGCAACAAAACCCCGACAGACTAGTCTGTCCGGGTTTTAAAATT
>JAZQCY010000094.1:0-1766 GCA_045546555.1 Acutalibacteraceae bacterium
GGTAAAATGTACTATAAGTACGGTTATCTTGAAATGAGTGCTCTGTTGCCGCATGGAGAAGGCTATTGGACCGCACTTTGGACGTGGTCTAACGACACCCAAAGCTCCGACGGTTCGGGCCCCATTTTAAGCCGACCTGAAATCGATATCGTTGAGATGTTCGGAAACTCGAAGTATTATGCCGCCAACTGTCACGCTTGGCCCACTCCCGACGGCGAAAGCATCGGTCTCCAGCATACATCGCTCGATACATCCTATTCAAACGAGAAAAAATACACCTGTCCCGATGAGGGTAAGGTGTTGGGTGATGATTTCCACACCTACGGCTTCCTTTGGACCGATAAGATGATGGGCTTCACCTGCGACGGTGATCTGTATTTCTCTTATGACACTACCACCAACTACTCCGATACCGAAGCCTTCAACCATATGATGTATATCCGCCTTAGTATGGCCAACAGTTGGGAAAGCGCTCCTTATGCTGCGGTAGAGGGTGATCCTGCCGACTGGGCCAACACCAACAAGCTGATCGTGGATTGGATCAATATATATCAACTGTCAGATTCAAAAAGCATTATGCATAAAGGACCTATGTCATCCTTTAAACCGTGATATATGAGCCGAAAAACCTCGTGTTTTTCGGCTCAAATGTTAAATCAATGTGAAATTACTCATGAATTATGCAACAAATCAATAAATATATGCGTAAAAACGTATAAAAATTTAAAAAATGTTATAAAATTTAAAAAAGTTGACAATTTCCTCTTTATTTTTTTGAAAAATAGTGATATAATCAGTTGAATGCTTCAAGACAGTTGGAGCAGTCTGTCCAAATTTCGGACGGGAAAGGCACCTTATCCGGTGCCGCATTAAGATGTTTAATATTTTTTAGGAGGATGATTCAATATGAGTCACAAGTTTGTTTACCTGTTCTCTGAGGGTGACGCTTCCATGCGTGAGCTTCTCGGCGGTAAGGGTGCTAACCTGGCAGAGATGACCAAGATCGGTCTTCCTGTTCCCCAGGGCTTCACCGTTTCTACCGAGGCTTGTACCCAGTATTACGAGGACGGCCGCAAGATCAACGATGATATCAAGGCAGAGATCATGGAGTACATCGACAAGATGGAAGGCATCACCGGCAAGAAGTTCGGCGATAAGACCAACCCTCTGCTCGTTTCGGTTCGTTCCGGTGCCCGTGCATCCATGCCCGGTATGATGGATACCATTCTTAACCTCGGTCTTAACGAAGAGGTTGTTGAGACCATGGCAGCAATGTCCGGCAACGCACGTTGGGCATACGACTGCTACCGCCGTTTCATCCAGATGTACTCCGACGTTGTTATGGAGGTCGGTAAGAAGTACTTCGAGGAGCTCATCGACAAGATGAAGGAAGAAAAGGGTGTTACCCAGGACGTCGATCTGACCGCTGAGGACCTGAAGGAGCTGGCTAACCAGTTCAAGGCTGAGTACAAGAATAAGATCGGTAAGGACTTCCCCTCTGATCCTAAGGAGCAGTTGATGGGCGCTGTTGAGGCTGTTTTCCGTTCTTGGGACAACCCCAGAGCAAACGTTTACCGTCGTGACAACGATATTCCTTATTCTTGGGGTACCGCTGTTAATGTTCAGATGATGGCTTTCGGTAACATGGGTGACGATTGCGGTACCGGTGTTGCCTTTACCCGTGACCCCGCTACCGGCGATAAGGGTCTTATGGGTGAGTTCCTCACCAACGCACAGGGTGAAGACGTTGTTGCAGGTGTTCGTAC
>JAZQCY010000095.1:0-5666 GCA_045546555.1 Acutalibacteraceae bacterium
GGGCAGCATCTTGCGGATAGTCACGATTATTTTGTCGGCGGTGCGGTCTTCGATCATGCACTTGTCCACGCTGACAATTCGGTGGCTGCTCGACTGATAAACACCGGAGATTATGCGTCCGCGTCCGTCACGTCCGAAGGCAGCCTGCACCTTGTTGCGATAATGGTACGGATACTCCATACCGATTATCTCATTGACGTGGTGATATTTTCCGAGCAGCTTTATCAGCTTGACCTGCTTAAAGCTCAATTGCTTTTCGTATGTAAGGTTTTGTATCTGACACCCACCGCATTTCTTACGGTAAGGGCATTTTAATTCTTGTTGGTTCATTTTGTCCTCTTGAAATTTAAAGTTTATCACCCAAGCGGTTGACAGCGTAAAGATAAAACAGCATTGTGGAGGAATACCATTCGGACGATTTGGTCGGGACACCGCTGATAGGATCAAGCTCCTGCCCGAATTTCAGAGTACCGTAATGCTTTGTCCATGCTTCGACCCACCTTTTGCAAAGATTATCAAAATCATCCGAAAACCCGTATTGATCCATCCACATGGTGGCACGCAAGGAAATAAGCCCCTGCGAATAGTAACCCCAACAGTTTCTCATTGTATGGTCACGGCACGAAGGATCGCAAACAGCCATTGAAGGAAAAGGATACGGCGTTGCAAACTCGTTAGGGTTATTTATGTGCAGATTATAAAGCTTATCTATCAGCTCGGCATCCTCGTTTTTATCAAGCACACCTTCCAAAAACAAATGAAAAATCGTTGATGACAAATATTTTCGTTTATTTCCGTTTTTATCCACATCGTAAAAAAATACATCTTGAGGATCAAAACAGACCTCAAACAGACGCTTTTTAACGTCTTTGGCTTTTTTGTGATATTTTTCCGATTCCGAAGTAAGCTTAAGCGAATCCGCCATCTTTGAAAGAGCGATCAAAGTAGCAAAATAGTTGCAGTTCATATCGACAGCGATTACGGGAGCAACGTTTTCGTTCGGCGGTAATACTTCGGCATTGGCCTTGATGCCGTTTGGCAAAATATATTTGCCTTTACACGAAAGGCCTTGTAACCTACCGCTGTTATCGTGGCCCGTGTCAAAACCGACAAACATTTCAACAAGACCTGAATTTTGTGTCATTCTTGTATTACTAAGCCAATTTTCCCATTTTTTGCAGGCGGCGTATACCTTTTTGAGAAATTCGATGTCCTTGTTTAATTCATAGGTCATCAGACAAAGCTTGGCAAAGGAAACACACTCCTGAATCTGAGTGTAACCAACACACTCCTCTAAACCGCAATTTTTCTTATTTCCGTCCAATATATAACACGGCAACTGACCCAATTCACTTTGATTTTCAATGAAAATATTGATGGTATTTTCAGCCAACTCGATCTCATCGGGATTCATCATTGCATAGAACACCGAGTCATAAACATGCTCAAGCCACACACCCGCATAATGCTCGGAAATCAAAAACAGCGGCTTATCATGACCTTTAAAAATTCCAATATGATTATTTTTAAGTCGTTCTGATATCTCAACACAAAAATCTTTCGGTTGCATTTTATCCTCACATCTTCACTAAAAGTACAACACTTTCCACATGTCCGGTTCTTGGGAACATGTCAAAGGTTGCGGCTTTTACCGTGTCGTAGCCTTGTTCCTTGAACAGCCTGCAATCTCTGGCCAAGGTTGCAGGGTCGCAGGAAACATAAACAACACGGTCAGGTGCAAAGTCTTGGGTTATGGTTGTGATAAGCTCGGCGTCACAGCCCTTCCTCGGTGGGTCAACGATGATAACATCGGGCTTGATGCCGTCGTTTTTCAGCTTTTCGGCGGCCTTGGCGGCATCACCGCAGAAAAACTCGGCATTTTCAAATCCGTTGATCTCTGCGTTGTGTTTAGCATCCTCAACAGCTTCGGGAATTATCTCAACGCCAATGATCTTCTTGGCTCTTTTGGCCATTGAAAGGCCGATAGTGCCTGCGCCGCAATATAGATCAAGCACCGTTTTGCCGTCAGGCTCGGCATATTCAGCGGCTTTTTCATACAGCTTTTCGGCAACGTCATGATTGACCTGATAAAACGACAACGGATTGATTCTGACCTTAACGCCGCACAAAATATCGGTAATATGGTCATCGCCATACAAGGTCACACATTTTTGACCCATAATAACGTTGGTCTTGTCCTTATTGATATTAAGCACGACCGATTTAAGGTCGGTGCCGAAAACCGATATCATCTGCTCGATAAATTCATCCGATTTTGGCAATGAATCACCGTTCACAACGAGGCAGACCATTGTTTCACCCGTCACTACGGCTTTTCTGAAATAAATGTGACGGATAAGCCCCTTGTGGGATTCTTCATCATAAATCGAAATATTATTTTTAAGTAAAAATTCCTTGAAAACCGCAACCGCCTTGGAAAACTCTATCGGCTGCAGAGCGCAATCGGGACAGTCAACAACACGGTGGCTATGACCTGCGAAAAAGCCTATTTTCAGCTCCCCTTTTTCCATATTCGCAGGGTACTGCGCCTTGTTGCGGTAGCCAGTGTCGGCAAGGCCTACTATCGGTTCAAACTCTGGATCAACACCGCCAATTCGTTTCAAATTATTTTTAACATTATTTTCTTTGATCTGCAGTTCGGTTTTATAATCAATATGCCTGAAGCTGCAGCCGCCGCATTTGGGGTAAGACGGGCAAGCGGCATCCACCCTGTTTTTTGACGGCGTAATGATCTTGTGAATTTTAGCAAAAGCACAGTTAGGCTTCACCTTTAAAATATGTGCTTCAACCTCGTCACCCGTTACGGCAGAATCGACAAAAACGGTCAGACCGTCAATTTTGCCGACACCTGCACCCTGCAACGTTGTATCAATGATTTTTAAATTTACAATGTCATTCTTTTTCATAAAAAATCCTTTGAATAAATGAAAATAACAGGTCAAAAATAAATACGAAAAGGAGTGATAAAAATGTTTGATAAAATCTGTCTTATTCTTTTGATCATCGGCGGACTTAACTGGGGCAGTATCGGTCTTTTCCAGTTTGACCTCGTGGCCTGGGCATTCGGCGGTCAGGATGCACTTTTCAGCCGAATCGTCTACACACTTGTAGCCTTGTCGGCAGTTTGGTGCATTTCCCTTTTGTTCAGAGACAATACCGAAGCAGGCGACAGCAACGATATGGATATGCCGATGGCAAGCGGTTCACACTAAAATCCCCCAGCCAAACACTGCGTGTTTGCCAGCCCCCTTTAGTCAAGGGGGCCTTTTATTATCATCGCTTGCGGTCACGACTATCTTTTGGGCTCCCATCTGCCTTTGGCTTTAAAAACCTTGGCTTTTTGGGGTTTGCCTTTTTGCGGCTTGCGACCGTTACTTTGGGTCGGTTTATTGCCATAGCCAGGTGCATTTATAAGGCAATCGGGTCCCGAACCTATAAGATCGGTTCTGCCGCAATCTTTGAGTGCCTTTAACACAATTGCCTTGTTTTCGGGCTTAAAATACTGCAACAAAGCCCTTTGCTCGGCCTTTTGGGACGGTGTTTTGGGAACAAACACACGCTCCATAGTATAAGGGTCAAGCTCGGTATAATACATACAGGTGGATATAGTACCCGGTGTGGGGTAAAAATCCTGCACCTGTTCGGGCCGCATTTTGTTTTGCTTTAAAAACAGTGCAAGCTCAATGGCATCAGACATTCGGCAACCCGGGTGGCTTGACATAAGATATGGCACAAGGTATTGCTCCTTGCCTATTTGTTTGGTAATACTATAAAATCTTTTGACAAATCTGCGGTAGGTTTCAATATGCGGTTTGCCCATTTTATCAAGCACCGCATCCGAGCAATGCTCGGGTGCAACCTTCAACTGACCGCTTACGTGATGCTCGACCAGCTCACGGAAAAACTCGTCGTTTTTATCCTCCAAAAGATAGTCAAAACGGATTCCCGAACGGATGAATACCTTTTTAACCCCTTTGACAGCTCTTATCTTGCGGAGCATTTGGAGGTATTCGGTATGGTCACATTCAAGGTTTTTGCAGGGCGTGGGTGCAAGGCATTTTTTACCCTTGCAAAGACCCTTTTCTATCTGCTTTTGGCAGGATACCTGACGGAAATTTGCGGTCGGACCGCCGACATCGTGGATATAACCCTTAAAATGAGGGTTTTCGGTCAACAGTTTGACCTCATCAAGAACCGATTTTTCACTTCTTGTTGCGATCTGACGGCCTTGGTGGTAAGCGATTGAGCAGAAGTTGCACGCACCGAAGCAGCCACGGTTATGTGTGACCGAAAACTCTACCTCTTTTATGGCAGGAACACCGCCCAAGGCCTCATATTGGGGGTGGTAATACCTCATATAAGGCAAAGCATAAACCGCATCCAGCTCCTCTGTTGTCAACACACGCATAGGCTTATTCTGCACAACATAAACGCTGCCGTGCTTTTGGACGATACGCTTGCCTCTTACAGCGTCCTGTTCATCATATTCAATTCTGCAGGCCGTGGCATAATGATGCTTTGACTGCCTGCAATCCTCAAACGACGGCACGGTCAAGGCGTTTATACCGACAACATTATCGGTTTTATAAACCGTTCCGTCAATGTTGGTCAGAGTGGTTATATGCTCACCGTTATTCAATCGGTCGGCAATCTCTTTTGTCTGCAATTCGCCCATACCAAAGCTCAAAAGATCGGCATCAGAGTCGATAATAACCGACGGCATTACGCTATCCGACCAATAGTCATAATGAGCAAAACGGCGCAGAGAAGCCTCTACGCCGCCGATTATCAGCGGAATATCACCGTACACCCTTCTTACAAGCCTTGAATAGACCGTTACTGCACGGTCGGGTCGAAGCCCTGCTTTGGCACCCGGAGAATACATATCCTCACTTCTTGGCTTTTTGGCGGCGGTATAGTGTGCCACCATTGAGTCGATATTACCCGAATTGACCATAAAACCTAAACGGGGACGGCCAAATTCAGTAATACTTTCCTCATTTTTCCAATCGGGTTGTGCAATGATACCGACCCTATACCCGTTGCTTTCAAGCACACGGGATATAATGGCCGTGCCAAAGGAAGGATGGTCGACATAAGCGTCACCCGTTATGATGACGAAATCGACCTCATCCCATCCTCTGGATTCCATATCTTTTCTGTTTACGGGAAGAAAACCGTTATTCATTATCCGAACTACCTGCTTTTCTCTCTAACCATTGCTCTTTTGAAATAAGCACCTGACGGGGCTTGGAGCCTTCGTAAGGACCGACGACTCCCCTTTCCTCCATCATATCAACGATTCGTGCGGCACGGGCATAGCCGAGCTTCAGTTTACGCTGAAGCAACGAGGTCGAAGCCTGTCCCATATCAATAACACACTCGATAGCGGCATCAAGCATCGGATCGCCGTCATCGTCAACTGCATCCTCGGGCAGACCGCTCTTGGCGGCCTTTTCCTTGGCGGCCTGGCGCTCGATCTCCTGAATAACGTCCTCATCATACTCGTTTTTGTGATCGGATTTCAGATACTGAACGACCTTTTCAACCTCTGAATCACTTACAAAGCATCCCTGAACACGCTCGGGCTTGATAGCTCCCGTCGGGAAGAACAGCATATCGCCCTTACCCATCAGTTTTTCGGC
>JAZQCY010000096.1:0-12788 GCA_045546555.1 Acutalibacteraceae bacterium
CTTGTTGACAACGGTGCCGCTATCCATTAAAATTAAAGTGTAAGATTTAATTTTAAGGAGCCGGAAATGAAAAAGCCCACGGTAACACTGACGTGGACCGTGGGCTTTTGACGCATTAGACCGCAAAAAGGCACTGTTTTGGGCGAATTATCCCTAACCGCAACTCCCTAAGGGTGGGTTCTTTTTTGCACTTTAAAATTATGATTCTATCAAAGCGCAGTCTATTTGCAATAAAGTGTTGAAAAGGGCGAAATAATATGGTACAATGAAAGTGTTGAATAACTCAACAATTTTTCTTTGAAAATTTGACAACTATTCAACAAAAATAAGATGACAAGGAGAAATAAAAATGAAAAAAGTTATCTCGTTAATTCTCGCAACGGTGTGTTTGATTTCTTTTTCCTCCTGTAGTTTTTTTAAAACAATCTTGGGTATCGATGAACAGGAAGGCACCCAATCCGTTGAAGAAGAAACAATCGATACTGCTCCTTCTATTGACGTAAATCAATATCTTCCTTTTGTTAAGAAGAGTAAAATAGTAAAATATGATAGCAAGACGTTGAAGCTTACTGATAATCTGCCTGTTATTGATGGAGCTACAGCAGCGTTTCCCGTTTATTCTGCCTTTGTCAACGCTGTCTATCCGGATACAACAAGGCTCAATGACGGCGTGTTTGTATACAACAACACGGTCGGCGGATATCGGGAGCTTGCCGAACGCAATACCGATATTTTCATCGGTGCAGCCCCTTCCAAGGAACAAACAGATTATGCAAAGCAATGCGGAACAACATTTAAGTATACACAGATAGGTTGGGAAGCCTTTGTTTTCTTTGTCCATAAAGACAACCCCGTTACTTCTCTTACTGCAGATGAAATAAGAGGTATCTATTCGGGAGAAATCACTAATTGGAATCAGGTCGGCGGTAACGATGAGGAAATTGTTCCGTTTCAGCGTAATGAGGGAAGTGGAAGCCAGAGCATGATGCTTCGCTTTATGGGAGACACTCCGCTTGTAGAACCGGAAAAAGAGGAACTGGTTGGTTTTATGGGCGGTATTGTTGAGGAGGTTGCAGACTATAAAAACAAAACGAGTTCGATCGGCTATTCCTTCAGATATTATATTGAGGGTATCGTTTGCCACCCTGACATTAAAATGATTGCGGTCAACGATGTTGCGCCTTCTGCCGAAAATATAAAAAACAATACTTATCCGATTATCGCTCCGGTTTATGCGATGACTTATGAAAACAACCCTAATCCCAACGTAAAAGTATTAATCAATTGGATGCTCTCGGAGGAGGGACAGTACATTATTAAAGAAAGCGGATATGTGGGAATAGAATAATAGCAAACAGGTAAAGTAAGAAATAGATACACACACCTGCAGATTATAAATTTTAACCCATTAAGCTTTTGTGGCATTTTTATGCAACTTGACAGTGATATAAACAGTGTGATATAATATTATTGAAAATAACAACTTTAAATGAGGTGTTTTTATGGCATATCAGAGAGCACAGTGGAAAAGCGGTCTGACATATCAGCAGACCTGCGAGAATTGCCGTACAGTGGTGAGGTATATGGACGACAAGCTGGACTTCCGTCCGTGGTATCCCGACGGCTTTGTCTACTGCCCGACCTGCCATTCGCCTATGCGTCATAACGAGCGCTATGCTATCGACGGTGTGAATCCCATGCCGTTTACCGCACAGCCCGCTGTCGAGCAAAATTGGAACGACCAACCGACTACTGGTACCGCCGCCTTCTGTTCAAGATGCGGCAAGAAATTCAACGACGGAGATTGCTTCTGCTCGGGTTGCGGCGCAAAACGAGGTTGAGTTCCACATGTAATTCTTTGAACCGAACCGCTTTTTTGGCGGTTCGGTATTTTTTTGATTTCACGTTTCACCTATTTATATAATGTGACAGATTGAAAAAGTTAATAAAATGATGCAAAAACGGGCTTTGCTTAATTTTATAACCTAAAAAACGTAAAATTATTAAAAAACACTTGCAAAAGAGTTGCATATATATTAAAATAACCGATAATATGTGTGAGTTTATACCTTGCCGTGTTTTTGGTTTGAAAACGGCAGAATGGAGTAGAATTTATGAAAAAGTATTGCGAAATGACAAGCGCCGAGCTTAATGCGGAATATTCGGCAGTCAAAGCAAAGTATTCCGAGCTTGCGGCTTCGGGATTAAAGCTCGATATGTCTCGAGGAAAACCCGGCCCCGACCAGCTTTCGGTCAGCACCGAGCTGCTTGATCTTGTCAACTCGACCACCGATATCCACAGCCGTGACGGTATTGACTGCCGCAACTACGGCGGTCTTGACGGATTGACCGAGCTTAAAGAGCTTTTTGCCGATATTCTTGAGGTGCCCGTCAACAACGTTATCGTTGGCGGTAACGCTTCGCTTAATATGATGTTTGACACCATTGCGCAGGCTATGACCCACGGTCTTGGAGCCGAGCCTTGGATGAAGCAGGGAACCGTTAAGTTCCTTTGTCCCGTACCGGGCTACGACCGCCACTTTGGTATATGTGAGTATTTCGGAATTGAGATGATCAATGTTCCGTTGAACGAGGACGGCCCCGATATGGACCTTGTCGAGGAGCTTATCAAGGACAGCGCCGTTAAGGGTATGTGGTGTGTTCCCAAGTATTCCAACCCCGACGGTGTGGTTTACTGTGATGACGTCGTTCGCCGTCTTGCCTCGATGAAGCCTGCCGCAAAGGACTTCCGTATTTTCTGGGACAACGCCTACGTTATTCACCCCATTTTCGGTGAGTGCGACAAAATGCTTGGAATTTATGATGAGTGTGTCAAGGCAGGGGATCCCGATAAGGTCATAATGTTCACCTCGACCTCCAAGATAACCTTCCCCGGTGCAGGCGTTGCCGCAATGGCCGCAAGTGATGCCAACATTGCGCTTATCAAGAAAAGAATGAACTATCAGACCATCGGCCCCGATAAGCTCAATCATCTGCGCCACGCAAGAATGCTGCCCAACATTGAGGCCGTGCACGAGCATATGAAGCTTCACGCCGCTAAAATGCGTCCCAAATTTGAAATGGTGCTCAAGGTGCTTGACAGCGAGCTTGAGGGAACAGGTATTGCACGTTGGACACGTCCGAACGGCGGATACTTTGTAAGTATGTACGCTATGAACGGATGCGCCAAGAAAATTGTTCAGCTTTGCCGTGAGGCAGGTCTTATTCTGACCTCGGCAGGCGCAACCTATCCTTACGGAATCGACCCCGACGACAGCAATATCCGTATTGCTCCGTCCTTCCCGAGTCCCGAGGAATTGAAGGTCGCAACCGAGCTTTTGTGTACCGCAACCAAGCTGGTCAGCCTTGAAAAAATGTTGAATTTGTAAATTTTAATAAAAAACGCCGCTTTGACAATTTTTAGATTGACTTAGCGGCGTTTGTATTATATAATTACTCTGTGAGTTTCTGTAATATAAGCAGAAAAATCAATCATTTACTGGAGGTTTCGCAATGAAACGCAAGAACAAACACGTCAGCAAGCCGTGGTTCTTTGTCGTTGCACTTCTCGTTATCGTTTTCACGGTCTTCTCCTTCTTCGGATATGACAGCTACTACGGTGACGTCAGAAATGTATACGTCAAGGGCGCATCGGATATCCGTTGGGGTATCGATATCAGCGGTGGTGTTGAGGCCATTTTCTCACCCGACAAGGATGTTGAGGATATCACCGATGCTGACATGGATTCGGCTAAACAAATAATTGAAACACGTATGTTGTATAACAACATTACCGACTATGAGGTCTACACCGATTATGAGAATCAGCAGATCATAGTTCGCTTCCCTTGGCAGTCGGAGGATGAGTCGTATGACCCCACCGCCGCTATTGAGGAGCTTGGCGATACCGCTATGCTGACCTTCTATAAGGGCTCCGACAACAAGGGTGATGTTGTGCTTCAGGGTGCAGGCGATATCGCAGGCGCTTCCTACGCAGGCTATGACCCCGAAACTACCTCTTACGTAGTTTCTTTGGATCTTACCGACACAGGTACCAAGAAGTTTGCCGCCGCAACCGCAGCTCAAAAGGGTAAGCAGATCGCCATTTATATGGATAACACTCTGCTTTCGGCTCCTACCGTAAACTCGGTTATTTCGGACGGTAACGCTATTATCACCGGTATGACCACCTCTGAAGAGGCTATTGACCTTGCAGAAAAGATCAACGCAGGCTCTCTGCCCTTTGCATTGACCGTTGACGATTCCAAGCTTCAGGTCATTTCTCCGACCCTCGGCTCGCAGGCTCTTAACGTAATGCTCATCGCAGGTATCGTTGCTTTTGCAATCATCTGCATTATGATGATCATCCGTTACCGCTTGCCCGGTATCGTTGCCTGCATCGCTTTGGCAGGTCAGGCAGGCGGAATGATCGCTTGTGTTACCGGTTTCTTCTCGAGTACCGACAGCTTTACTTTGACACTTCCCGGTATCGCAGGTATCATACTGTCGATCGGCTTCGGTGTTGATGCTAACGTTATCACTGCCGAGCGTATCAAGGAAGAGTTCAGAAAGGGCAAGACCATTGACGGTGCACTTTCCCAGGGCTACAGCAACGCATTCAGCTCCATCGTTGACGGTAATATTACCAACGTCATCGTTGCTCTTGTATTGCTTGCCGCATTCGGAACCCCCGACAGCATCCTCGGTAAGGCCTTCAGCTTTATCTTCCCGTTCCTTTCCTCTTCCGTAACCGGAAACATCTATTCCTTCGGTTACACCCTTATCACCGGCGTTATCTTCAACTTCATCATGGGTGTGTTTGCTTCCCGTGTTATGCTTATGGGTCTTTCAAGATTCAAGGCTTTGCGTAAACCTTGGTTCTATGGCGCACCCAAGGCCGATAAGCCCCAGAAGGAAAGCATTTTCAAGAAGATCGACTTCAACAAGGCTCTTAAAAAGTATGTAGTTGCAGCTCTTGCAATCGTGCTTGTCGGCGTTATCGCCACCGCCGTTATCGGTGTCGGCTTTGACATCAACTTCAAGGGTGGTAGCCGCTTTACCTATTCCTACAGCGGCGACGTTGACACCGATACCGTAAAGCAGGTTATCCGTGATGGCTTGGGTGTTGAACCTAACATCAGCGAAAGCACCGACTATTCCACCAACGAAACCAAGCTGGTCATCTCATTTGCAGGTGACATTAACGAGACGGTTAACCAAGAAAAGTTAGAGGCTGTTTTGAAAGAGGCCGCCAAGGCTGAAAAGGATAAGGCAGAGGCTGAAGCCGAGAAGGATAAGACCGAAACCGAATCCAAGACCGAGTCGACCGGATCGACTACCTCTGATGCAACGGCATCAAATACTACCTCGGGCACCGCTTCAGCCGAAAGCACCACCTCGGGCACCGCATCGTCTGATGCAACCACCTCCGAGACCACCTCGGGTACTGCTTCGGGAACCTCCTCAAGCACCACTTCTTCCGAAGAAGAGATCGCTTCCGAGTCTATGATCGGTGTGCAGACCGCCATCGGCTATCTGCTTGAGAAGAATTTTGCGGATAACAACTTCAAGTCGTTGGACGGCAACATCGTCAACCCGACCTTGGCAGGTGCCTTCCTTGGCAAGAGCTTGTTTGCAGTTGGCTTTGCAGGTCTGCTCGTAGTTGCTTACATCGGCATCCGCTTCCGCAAGATCGGCGGTATTTCGGCAGGTGTTACCGCATTCGTTGCACTTCTGCACGACTGCATTATCGCATTCTTTGCCTGCGTTGTATTCGGCCTGGATATCGACACCAACTTCTTTGCTGTCGTTCTTACCTTGCTTGGTTACTCACTCAACGCAACCATCGTTATCTTCGACCGTGTTCGTGAGAATAGAAAGTTCTATCCCACCTTGCCGGTTGGCGAGCAGGTTGATAAGAGCATTAAGGAAACCTTGGCTCGTTCCATCTTTACCGCTCTCACCACCTTTGCCGCCATCATCAGCATCGTTATAGTTGCCGAGTTCTTCGGTGTAACTGCACTCCGCAGCTTCGCTATCCCGATGTCGATCGGCGTTATCGCAGGTTGCTTCTCGTCCATCTTCATCGCAGGTCCTCTGTGGGTCAAGTGGATGGAGTTCAAGGCAAAGCGCGCTCCTAAAAAGAAAAAGGCATAATCTGTGCCTCATAAAAGACCGCCCTTCGTTATGAAGAGCGGTCTTATTATTTTGGCTTGATTTATTTTGTTGTAATTATATTATAATGCTTTGTGTTGCGTTTGGGTATAAGAAAAGCTCCGTGCTATGTAAAAACACGGAGCTTTGTTTCATTTGTGAATTAAGCGTTTTCGGCCTCGAACTTCTTGATGAAGTCTACAAGCTTTTCAACGCCCTCATAAGGCATTGCGTTGTAGATGGAAGCACGCATACCGCCAACCGAGCGGTGACCCTTGAGGTTCTGCATACCGTTTGCGGTAGCCTCCTTAACAAACTTGGCGTTGATCTCGTCATCCTCTGCACGGAAGGTGGCGTTCATCATAGAACGGCAGTTAGGAACAACGGGATTCTTGAAGAGCTTGCTATTGTCAAGGCACTCGTAAAGAATCTTTGCCTTCTTCTCGTTCATAGCCTTCATTGCGGTAAGGCCACCGATCTCCTTGATCCACTCGAGAACAAGCTTGCAGATGTAGATGGGCCAGCAGGGAGGAGTGTTATACATCGACTCATTCTCGGCCATGACCTTGTAGCTTGCAACGGTGGGAACGTAAGAAGGAAGGTCGTCACGCATAAGGTCCTCACGGACGATGACGATGGTAAGTCCTGCGGGAGCAACGTTCTTCTGTGCACCGGCGTAGATAAGACCAAACTTGGAAACGTCAACGGGCTCAGACAAAATGCAGGAGCTCATATCGGCAACCAGCGGAACATCACCGGTGTCGGGGATGTAATCCCACTTGGTACCGAAAATGGTGTTGTTGAAGCAGATGTGAACGTAGTCAGCGTTGGGGGTAAGCTTCAGCTCCTCCTGACGGGGGATACGTGTGAAGTTTTCTTCCTTGGTGGTGGCAGCAAGATTGATCTTGTCGGAATACTTCTGTGCTTCCTTGTAAGCCTTGCCCGAGAACTGACCGGTTACGATGTAATCGGCAACGCCGGTCTTGAGAAGGTTCATGGGAACCGATGCAAACTGCATCGAAGCACCACCCTGCAGGAACAGGACCTTGTAATTGTCGGGGATGTTCATAACCTCACGGAGAAGTGCCTCAGCTTCCTTGATGATAACATCATAAACCTTGGAGCGGTGGCTCATTTCCATAACGCTCATACCCGAGCCCTGATAGTTCATAAGCTCGTCTCTCGACTTTTCGAGAACGGCAACCGGCAGCATGGAGGGGCCGGCCGAGAAGTTGTAAATACGATCGTACATATTTATCCAATCCTTTCGTTCAGACCGAATATCGAAACGGTCTGATATTATGCCGTTTTTAAGGTGCGGCACTACCTTTGTTACGCTGGGGGAAGGTTAAATATGATATTGTTAAAAAAATCACAAACTTTTCCCTTACGTGATGATGTTATTATAATACTTTGTGACATATTTGTCAATCATAAAACGCTAATATTATAAAAAATATGCGATTTTTATACTTTAAAGCCTCCAAAAGCTGAAATTGTCACAATATACCCATTGTGTTACAATTTTGTTGCTTGTAATTGACAATATAAAGTGATACAATGGATGTGTCGAAATATGTAATTTTGACGAGGAGGTGTTTTGGTGGAGTATTATAATGTAACCGTTATAATTCCGTCGCTTAATCCTGATGAAAAGCTGATGAATCTCATCAACGAATTACAGGATAACGGCTTTGATGATATTGTTGTCATTGACGACGGCAGTGATGCCGAGCATAAAAAGTATTTTCCGAATACCGAAAGGTATCCGTTGTGCACAGTGTTGACCCACCGCAGAAACAGAGGTAAGGGTGCGGCTTTAAGGACAGGGTTTGAGTTTTTTCTCCAACACAGAAAGGGTAAGGCAGGTGTTGTCACCATCGACGGTGACGGACAGCATCTTACCAATGATATTGCGGCCTGTGTTGATGAAATGTTCAAATCTGATAAGGTCATTTTAGGCTGCCGTGATTTTTCGTGCAAGGGCGTGCCGTTCAGAAGCCGCTTTGGTAACCGTGCAACAAGGCTTGTTTTCAGACTGTTCTGCGGTCTGAAAATTTCCGATACTCAAACAGGGCTTCGGGCAATACCCGCAAGATATCTTGAGCAGTTTGTTAAGATCAAGGGCAACCATTATGAGTTCGAAACCAATATGCTGCTTGAAATGAAAAAGCAGGATATTGAATTTGTTGAGCACACAATCGACACTGTCTATATCGATGATAATCACGCATCGCATTTCAGACCGTTTGTTGATTCGATAAGGATCTACAAGCTGATACTTTCATTTTTGTTCAGCTCGCTGTTCAGTATGTTTATCGAGCTTATACTGTTCTATCTTGCACTCAAATTTGTGTTTACGGGTGACCACGACGAGTTCACAGGAAAATATGATGAGCTTTTGGCTACCTTTATTGCAAGAGGTGTATCCTCGGTCATCAACTTCTCACTAAACCGCAGTAAGGTTTTCCACGGCGAGGGAAGTACTGCAAGATCGCTGATAAAATACATAATGCTGGTCATACCGCTTGCCATCACCTCGGCTATGTCGGTCAAGGGTCTGTCCATGCTGGTCGGACATTCTGAGGGGGACATGGTAAGAACTCTGCTCAAGATGGTTGTTGATACCATACTGTTCTTTGTCAGCTTCCGCATTCAGCAGAATTGGGTCTTTGCAACCGGAGAACCTAAGAAAAAGAAGAAGGCTGTGACAAAATGAAATCAGAAAAACGGCTGACTGTCGGTCGGGTCGTTCTCAGAACGTTGGCCTGCTTGGGAACTGCACTGCTGTTCCTTATCATTGCGCTTTTTGTATTACTTTTTGTAATCGCCAACGGTCCAAGCACCACCATTCGTGACAAACTGGTTCTGTCGGCAACGCAGGCAAGTGCAACCAAATGGGTGCCTCGTCTGTTTATGTCTGAGGAAGAGGTTCAGGCCATTGTCGACAACAGCTATGTTGACTCCAAGCTGACCATTGATATGGACAGCTACGTTGATAAGGACGAAGCTCCCAAGGAGGAGGAAGAACAGCTTATCGACGGTATGAAATACATTTCCGCGAGATATGATAATTTCAAGGCATATATTCTTATAGTGCCCGATCCGTCAAGGGTTTATGTTGGAACTTCTTCCAAGAATTTCAGCTCCGCAACCGAGGGCAAGCGTATTTTTGACCTTGCCAAGCAGGAGGATTGTATTGCCGCTATAAACGGTGGCGGTTTTCAGGATGACGGCGGTATGGGTACCGGTGCCGCACCGTCGGGATTGACCTATTCCAACGGAAAGTGCGTTTGGAATGACGGCACAAAGCAGACCTTTATAGGTATTGATAAAAACAACAAGCTGGTCGTGTCCGACGGTATGACCAAATCAAAGGCTGAAAGTCTTGGTATTACCGACGGTGTTTCGTTCCAGAAGGGTAACGTGCTGATAGATTCGGACGACAGCGGTGTGCATATACATTATAAGCAGGGCAACACCGGTGCCGCACAAAGAACGGCTATCGGTCAGCGTGCCGACGGCGCATTTATCTTTATTGTCACCGACGGTCGTACAGCATCAAGCCTTGGCGCTACATATAACGAGATAATTGATATCATGGTGTCTTACGGTGCAGTCACAGCCGGTATGCTTGACGGCGGTTCGTCGGCTATGATGTATTATGAGGATTACTACGACAAATATGATGTTGATAAGGAGTCGCTTGACAAATATCAGCTTCAGGGTCTTACCAACAAGTACAAGGCTTTTTCGCCCCCACGTAAGATCCCCACGTACTTCTGTGTGAGCAGGTGATTATGATGAAGGGAAAGAAAATGACAAGGTATATGAAGATATACCTTTCGGTTTTGGCTTTCTTTGCCGTGGTGTTGATAATCGCCGCTATTATATTGTGGAATCTTCTGAGTGCCTATGAGGAAACACGTCCCAAGCACGTTGCAAAAAAGGTGTTTGATGACTATTTTACCTCTATGAAGATCGGTCAGCTTATCGAGGCTTATGAGCCTGAAAAGCTTCAATTTGAAACGGTTGAGGGTTTTAACCAAAAGTATGCCGAAACGGTTGACCCCAAGGGATTCGACTATTTCTCGGTCTCGGTTGATGACAAGGGAAACGAGCAGTTTGCTGTGTCGTATGACAATAAGCGAATTGCCTATTTCACGGTGTCGCCCACCGAAAAGGAAGCAAGCTTTGGCTTTAATTATTATGAGCTGACCGATGCTGAGGTTTTTGTGGCAGGCTATCCCGACATCAGCGTGGAGTTGCCCAAGGGCGGTGTGCTTACGGTCAACGGCAAGAAGCTTGAGGAAAAGTATATTTCCGAAAGGGATATTAAGGATAAGTCCTACGACTATATGCCCAAGGACGTTGAAGGTATTTTGTACGACAAGTATACCGTCAGCGGACTTTTGTTTGAGCCTACCGTATCGGCAACCGACAAGGACGGAAATAAACTTGAATTAGTTTATGATGAAAACAAGGAGTGCTATGTCACACCTATTGTATATGATACCGAGCTTGAAAAGGCGCAGTCGAGCTACTGCATTAAGGTCGCCACAGAGTATACCAAGTTTTTGTCAAATGATTCCTATTTTGGTGCTGTCGGTGCATATCTTGATAAGAACTATGAAATATATAAGCGTGTGCGCTCCGTTCAGGTAAATTGGGTTCGTGACCATTCGGGATATGATATATATAACGAAAAGGCGACCGAGTTTGTAAGGTATGCCGATGATGTGTTCTCCTGCCGTGTGACCCTGACCGAAAAGCTGACCCGTCCCGGATATAAGGATCATATTGAAAATATCGACATAACCCTGTACCTGCACAAGGTGGGCAACAAGTACCTTGTTTATGAAATGGTCAACAACTGATTAAGAGGTTTCCTTCATGAATGCTTTGAATGAGTTTGAACTGCGTATCCTTGATAAAATTCAGGATCTGTTTCAGAGTGGCTTTCTCGATTGGTTTATGCCGATCGTCACCAAGCTTGGTGACGGTGGTATATTCTGGATCATTATAGCCGTTTTACTGCTTATAACCAAGAAGTACCGCAAGGTCGGTGCTATGATGGGCGTGGCTCTGCTGCTGGGGCTGCTTGTCGGCAACGTCACCTTAAAGCCGTTGATCGACCGAATCCGGCCTTATGAAATGGCAGGAGTCGAGTTCCCGCTGTTGGTTGATGCGTTGTCGGACGGCTCGTTCCCGTCGGGGCATACCTTGGCCTGCTTTGAGGCGGCAACTGTATTGTTGATAAACAAGCGTAAGTTTGGTATACCTGCAATGTGCATTGCAATAAATGTTGCCTTCTCAAGACTCTATTTGTACGTTCATTATCCCACCGATGTTCTGGCGGGCATGCTGCTCGGTATAGGCTTTGGCATCGTGGCGGTCGTTGTTGTAAACGCACTTATAAAGGCGTTTTCAAAGAAGCATAAGAAGCGTATTGAGCGCAAGAGTAAGCTTAACAGCCGCAGAAAGCTATTGCTCATCGTCAACCCTGTTTCGGGCAAGATGACTGCAAAGGAAGCGTTGATGGATGTTGTGACCGCTTTGCAGAAAATGAAGCTTACCGTTACCATCAGACTAACTGAAAAAAGAGGGCATGCGGTTGAGTTTGCTTCTACGGCAGTGGCTGAAGGCTATGATTGCATCGCCTGCTTCGGCGGTGACGGAACACTTAACGAAACTATATGCGGTCTTATGCAATCGGGCTCGGATCTGCCGTTGGGCTATATCCCCGCAGGCAGTACCAACGACTTTGCCGCAAGCATGGAGCTTTCTAACGAACCCAAGCAAGCGGCCGAGATCATTGCTATGGGTGATGAGTATCCGCTTGATATCGGACGGTTTAACGGTGACCGTTATTTCACCTACGTTGCAAGCTTTGGCGCATTTACCGCCGCTTCATATAACGTTCCTCAAAGCGTTAAAAACGTGCTTGGACATTTTGCCTATATCCTCGGCGGCGTTAAAGAGGTTGCATCTATCCGCAGCTACTCGGTAACGGTCGAGCTGGATGACCGCACCGTAAGTGGTGACTATATCTTTGTTTCGGTCACCAACACCACCTCGGTCGGCGGCATTGTCAAGCTTAAAGAAGAGCTTGTAGATATGAGTGACGGCGTCTTTGAGGTCGCACTTATCAAAAAGCCCAAGAACATTGCCGACCTTACCCACATCGTCACCTCGATAACGACATCAAATTTTGAGCATGGCGGTATTGAGTTTTATAAATCGACCAAGGCCAGGATCATCACCGATCAGAAGTTGGATTGGACCTTGGACGGTGAGCACGCCTCAAGTGAGGGAGAGGTGCTTATCGAGAACCTCAACCACGCAATAAAATTCATAAGATAAAATTTTTTACGATTTGTACTTGACTTGTTAAAAAATTAACGTTATTATAGAGTATAGAGGTTTGTTGTTGATTGCTTTTTGAAATCAACAACAAAAATCACAAAACACAATCCGCAAAAGCGGTCAACGAAAGGGAGATTTATTATGGCAAACAGATTTGTTCTTAACGAAACCAGCTATCACGGCGCAGGCGCTATCAACGCCATCGCTGACGAGGTCACTGCACGTGGCTTCAAAAAGGCATTCGTATGCTCCGACCCCGACCTTATCAA
>JAZQCY010000097.1:0-14766 GCA_045546555.1 Acutalibacteraceae bacterium
AGATACAGCCCCAAAGGGGCTGATGATATGCACCACGCTTCGCACGGTGATGATATGCCAAGCCTGCGGCTTGGATAAAAAAATTCGACAAGTTTCAACTTGTCGAATTTTTTGGTGCGAGTGACGGGACTTGAACCCGTACGTCGTGGACACACGCCCCTCAAACGTGCCTGTCTGCCAGTTCCAGCACACTCGCATCGACCTGACTATATTACCATAGTCAGGGCATTTTGTCAACAGTAAATTTCATATTTTTCAAAATTATTTTACTCTTTTTCTTTTAGAGCGCAAACTGTGGATCGCTATATACAACAGCAGAAGCACGACCACCGAACCGCCGAGGATTGCATACATTGTGGGCTCGCTTACGTATTCGCCGAAAAGCTTGACCGAGCCGTCAAGTGAATTACTTATATCTGTCACGACCTCTGACGGAACACCGAGCTCAACCATCTCATTAAATGCACCGTTCATTGCGTGGGAGCGAAGCAGAGCCGTTCCGTGAGTGCCCGGCAAGAAGGCGATGACCTTCTGCAGACCCTCCGGAAACTGCGAGATAGGCATATATGCTCCGCATATAAATCCATATCCGGAACTGATAACCGTTCCAACCGCCGAAATCTGCCCCTGCGACGACAAAAATATGCTGATAACGCTTGAGAATACCGTTCCGAACATTACAAGCAAAAATACATCAAGCAGCAAGAACAGTATATCGGAAACGCTCATATACCAACCGACAAAAGCAAGATATATCATGCTGACTGCGGCGGCAACAAAGCAAACGATAAGGGTTGAAAGTGCGGTTGAGATATAATATGCCAACGACATGACCGACGGTTTTACGGGGGTTATCGTCAGATCGTTGATACTGCCGTTGACCTTATCGTTGACCATAAGCATATTTGAGCAGAACGCAACGGTAACGCAACATACAGCCAACAATGACGACATCAGCTGACCGCCGACACAGCCGTCGATCAGCTTATCGGGTATCTCAATGCCCAAATTCAATCCACCCAATATCGAAACAAAGCTATCACGGTAGACCTTGCCCAGGAAGGTTGCATACAGTAAAAGCAGAATAAGCGGTGTCACCATTGAGGTGAAAAACATCATCTTATCTTTAAAAAACACCTTGGTATCTCTTTTAATAAGTGCTTTAAGCTGACTCATACATTATCCCCTCCTGTAAGCTTTTTGCCGGTTGCCGCAAGAAAAACGTCATCCATCTTGCCCTTGGTGATCTCATAATCCCTAAAAAGCCCCGGATGCTTTATAATAAGCTCGGTTGCGGCCGCAGTATCGGGCACCGAAATCCTTATGGCTTCCTTCGTTTTGATATAGTCAACCGAAAGCTGCTTTATCTCGTCCTCATTTGCGTTGTAAAGCGTTATGAAGTCACCGCTGAAGTTGTTCTTTAATTCGAGCGGAGTGCCCTTTGCGGCAATTTTACCGCTATCAAGGATGATTACATAGTCAGCATCGGCGGCCTCCTCCATATAATGGGTGGTCAAAAAGACCGTCATACTCATTTGTCGGCGCAGGTCATCTATGACCTTCCACAAGGTGTTTCTCGTCTGCGGGTCAAGTCCTGTGGTCGGCTCGTCAAGAATAAGTATTTTGGGCTCATGCAAAAGCGCACGTGCAATGTCAATCCTTCTGCGCTGACCGCCCGAAAGCTTGCCGACGGTACGCTTCAAAAGATCTTTAAAGTCAAGCATTTCGCAAAGTGCGTCAAGTCTTTCATTAAAGGCCTTGCCATTGAGACCGTACAGTGCCGCACGGCACTCGAGGTTATCGTAAACACTCAACTGCTGGTCAAGTGCCGAGTTTTGGAACACTACACCAAGCTCACGCTTTATTGCGTCGCTGTTTTTATCAAGATCGCAACCGTCGATCAAAACGGTTCCCGAATCCTTTTGCAGTTGACCGCACATAATAGAAATGGTAGTGCTTTTGCCGGCACCGTTGACACCCAAGAAAGCAAACAACTCGCCACGTCTTACCTCAAAGCTCAAATCCTGAACAGCCTTAACGTCGCCGAACGACTTGTTAAGTCCGTCTATTTTAATTATCTCGTTCATTTAATAATCTCTCCTTTAACGCCTGATAAACATCGGTCAGCATATCACTTATCTGATCATAATCAAGGTCAAGATATGACGTTGCAAGCATCGAAGCAATACCGTGCACCCATGTCCATACCTCAAAGTGCAGCCTTTCGGCAACTGTATGATCAACCGAAAGCATTTGCTGAACCTCATCGGTTGCCTTGGAAAATGATGTATCTTCCGACTCGGTCTCCCCTGTCGTATCCCTCATATAAAGCAGTTTAAACACATTTTTCTCTTGTTTGGCGAGCTTGATATAGGCCATACCCATCGACTTGTATTCGGGATATTTGCCTGTAGCCTTTTCTTCAACCATATACTGTTCAAACAAAGCTTGACACTTCTTTAAAACGGCCGATTTCAGTTCGGTCATATTCTCGAAAGCTGTAAAAATCGGTCTTGAGGATGTCGAAAGTCTATCGGCAAGCTCACGTGCGGTCAGCGCTTCCGCACCTTTTTCTCGCACAAGCAGAAATGCGACTTCGACAATCTCATCTTTAGAATATTTAGGTTTAGGCGGCATATAAACACCTCACAAAAAAGAATATACAACATATGTTGTGCAACATCTGTTGTATATTATATATCACATATATGATTTTGTCAAGATGTGGTGAATAATTTTTTAAATCTGGCTTATATGCTAATTCTTAAAAAAATAAATAAACTTTACCGCCATATTATTCCCTCATCATCCAATAGCCGTATTCTTCCCAATATGCATCTTCCGTGCGGCAGTATGCATTATATGCCTTTTTGAACGGCTCAAGCAGGCTCGAATCCTCAAATATCAGATAACCGTTTGAAAAAGGATCACCGTTTATGGTTCTCCAACAATAGCAGGTGTGTTGTCCGTAGGTATCTGTCTCAACCGTTTGTGCCTTTATTTCCGGAGCGGTTATGGCAGTAACGAACAGTCGTTTCTTGTCCGATGCACGTATTACGCTTTTCCCGATAAAATCATTGAGCTCCATTTTATCTCACCTCCTAAATCGCTAACGTATTTCACTTAGTGATTATAGCAGGTCGGTCAGAGTTTGTCAAGCGTTTTTGATGTTTTTTAGAATTTTATCACCAATTCAATTTTATGCACTTAGTGTTTCGGTAAAAGTTGAACGAAACTCGCACAGCTATATCTTTCTTATAAACGAAAACGTGCCAGAGCTTACTGCTCTGACACGTTTTTACTATTCAACATAAAGTTCTATTGCTGCGAGAGTGTAATACTGAGTTAAATACCATTTAATTTTTGTTACAAAAGGTCTGACAGCAGTATATACTCCTCAAGCATTCCGTTGAATTCGTGGTCTGCGCCTGCTACGGTGATTACCTCAAGGTTATCGATATTTTGCTTTTTAAGAACGGGAGCATAATCATATTCATCATCCTTATCGCCGTACACCAAAACCTTGCTCACATCGGAAAGCTCGCAAAGCAATTCCTTCAGCACGTCAAAGCTGTATGTGGACGTGTTTACACAAACAAGCTTAACCGTCTCAGGGATGGCTTTGGCTAAGAATAAATTATGGTATGCCCCATCAGACGTGCCGAAAAAGCTGACCTCATAGGACGAACAGTTCATTTCTGTGACGATACTCCCGATCAGCTCCTTGTCTGCGGCTACGTGAAGTTCATTTTCTATATACGGATTGGACGAGCAGATCACGGTTGCACCCATTCTTTCGTGGATCCTGCGAGCCATTCTCGGATACTTGTCTTCATATCCGTAAATGCCTCCGTCGGCACCGGTTTTAACGAAAACAATGCTCTCGTTTCCAAAAATTATACCGTAACTGATTTCCTCACCGTCAATACATTTTGTTATGATCTTGTCGTAGCTCATTGATTCCCTCACTTTTGCTTGATCATTTCAGTTTGAATTATACCATGTTATATAACAAAATTCAACAGTTGAAAAAATCCTTGAGATTTCTCTCAAGGACTTTTTGATGTCTATGGGCTACAAAAAAGATATTTTAATAATTTTCCGTATGAATTCGGACTCTTACAAAAATCACGGCGAAAGCCGTGTATATCATCAATTCCGCAGGAATTGCATATCATCAAAACGAAGTTTTGTATATCATCAAGCCGCAGATAGATGCACGCTAAAGCGTGATGAGATACAGCCCCAAAGGGGCTGATGATATGCACCACGCTTCGCACGGTGATGATATGCCAAGCCTGCGGCTTGGATAAAAAAATTCGACAAGTTTCAACTTGTCGAATTTTTTGGTGCGGGTAGCAGGACTTGAACCTGTATGAGATCGCTCTCACTAGAACCTGAATCTAGCGCGTCTGCCAATTCCGCCATACCCGCAAATATTAAGTTATAAGTAAAAAGTAATAGGTAAGAAGTAGGGAACGACGCCCCCGTCGTTCCGAAAGGCAGCCGCATTCTTGTGCGACATTTGCCACGGTGACTATTATACCTTCTGCTTTGCGGATTGTCAAGTGTTAGTTTTGCGGTTTCGGAAAAATATCGCCCGCCACTTGACCGCCGAACAAGGCGGAAGAGGGGTACATCGCCACAATAAACCGCAAATAATACAAGATGGGCAAGGAGGGTTTTTCGGCGGGCGAACGCAGTTCGCCCCTACAGAAGCTCCCTTTAGACGAGGGAGCTGTCACCGCAGGTGACTGAGGGAGAGATAAGCCGACTTGCGGCGGACCGCCAAGGATGTCGGTCCCTACATTGTGTCTTTACACTTTATTGTAGGGAAGGCATTTATGCCTTCCGTTAAGCCATCTCACGGTGGGCGATTCGTGAATCGCCCCTACGCAGCCTCCTTTGCCTAAAGGGTGACTCCCCATAAAATGGGGAGATGTCCGCAGGACAGAGGGGACCGCCGCTGTAAGCGGGTGGATTTTTGCGGAGCAAAAAGACGGAGGGATTCCGAACGCCGGCTTGTGACGGACCGCCACAAAGGTCGGTTCCTATAATATGTCTTGTGGTTTTTGTAGGGGAGGGCCTCTGTGCCCTCCCGAAAATCGGCTTGCGACGGGCGATTCGTGAATCGCCCCTACGACAGACCAATTATTTCCTTTTGCCGTAGGGGCGTTCTGTGAACGCCCAGGGGAGGCCAATGGCTCCCCTACGATTCGGTAAATTGATCTTTTGTAGGGACCGGCGTCCCCGACGGTCCGCAGGCGAACGCAGTTCGCCCCTACGGTTCGCTGCACGAAGTGCAATTTAGCTTTACTGTATTTATTACACAAGATAAAATTCCTTCAGATCGTCCAACCGCAACAGTGCAGGCGCACAACCGTAAGGCACGCCCACATCAATATCGATCCATGTGTCGGTGTGAAGGATTTTGCTGTTTTTCAACGAAGTGGAGCAAAATTTGCGGACTTGACCTCAACCCAGCATAACATCCAACAGCATCATAACGGCAAATCCCAAAACCACACCCATAGTAGCCGCATAAGGGTGAGAGTCACGGTTACTCTGGCATTCGGGGATAAGCTCGTGCACGGCAACAAGTATCATCGCACCGGCTGCAAAAGACAAAGCATAAGGCAATATAGCCTCAATATAGACCACCAAGGCGGCACCGAGCACGCCGGCTATCGGTTCGACCATTCCCGATGCCTGGCCCAACAAAAAGCTTTTCCTGCGTGAATACCCCTCACGTCTGAGCGGCACGGATACAGCCGCCCCCTCGGGGAAGTTCTGCAACCCAATGCCCACTGCGACTGAAACGGCTCCCATCAACCCCTCGGCAGAAAGCGGCTGACTTTGAAGCGCACCGAATGCAACGCCAACAGCCAGACCTTCGGGGATGTTGTGCAGTGTGATGGAAAGGGTCAGCATAACGATACGGTGCAGGCGCTCGTTCGGAAGACCGTGAGTGCTATCGGCTTTTTTTGCGGCAAGAGTCACCGCCTTGTCCGACAGCCACATAAACAAGGTGCCCGACAAAAATCCGACTGCTGCCACGAGGTATGGTGGCAGACCCGAAGCCTGCTCGGCCCGTTCTATCGCAGGCTGTAATAACGACCAAAAGCTTGCGGCGATCATTACTCCTGCCGCAAAGCCCATCATAATATTCAAGCCTTTAGGATTTGGTGATTTAAAAAACACAACGGTGGCTGCACCCAAAGCGGTAACCAACCAGGTTCCCAACGTTGCCGCCAATCCGTAAAAAACAAAAATATCTATAGCGCATCTCCTCAATAACCATTATATTGTGAGGAGCAAATTAGGTGTCATATGTATAAACAACAACGCCCGAGACCGCTTAATGCGGTCTTCATCTGAAAGGCGATCAGCGTGTAGCCTTTCTGCTTTCTTAACAGCTTTACAGGCTGCAGCAGTTTAAAAACTATCTACTACGACGGTACAAAAGAGCAATGGGACAAGATAGATATCAAAACCCCAAACTCCGTCCTGCTGAATGCCAATATTGTTTATTTAAAGTAAAAACAGCCTGACACTCGGTCAGGCTGTTTTTGTTTGGTTGTGAGGTTTAATTATTTACTGCAAATCTCGTGAACGGTCTGCTTGATAACCTCGATACGGTGCAGCGCCGTTTCCCCAAGCTCGCCAACCCTTTCATCGAAGCTGTTGAACTTGCTCTCTAAAATATTTCCGCCGAGCAGGGTCTTAAACCAGGTTGCGCCGACGGCATAGCGACCGTACAAAAGGTGCATGTGGAAGCCGTCACGGCAAAGGCTGGGCTCCTGCGGATAGTTAAACTCAGGTCTTGAACGGAGTGTCTGAATAACATCGCCCGAAGGGATGATACCGTCAAATTTCATCTCGTCATTGACCTTCTCAACCACCCTGCAGATAGCCTTATACATAATATCCTGGCACTTGCTGTAGGGTGCAAAGCCTGCGTGCGAGCTGTCAATTTCATAAGCCCAGGTCTTGTGCCACCATAGCTTTGCATTGGGCTGATGCTTTCTGATATATTCCGCAAGTGCGTCAACATAAGGGTGATAGGTCGAATAAAGTCCGCTCATGTGACTGACCTGCTGAATGGTAACAATGTCAAACTTTTCCTTTTCAATGACCTCGGAAAGTGTTGCGACAGGGCGCACCTCTCCGTTGACCGAAAAATTATATTCGGGCAGGTCGGCCATCATATTGTTGTAGTGGCGCTCCAATGAGCAACCGCCGATATGCATATGCCATACCTCAACGTCGATACCTGCGTCGTCGGCTAACCCTTTGAAATAGAAAAGAGCGTCCTGCGAAAAGCTGTTTCCTATACTGAGCATTTTGATCATAATAAAGCACCTCTTTTATTATCTTGGCTTAATTTTAACACGTCAGCACCTAATTGTAAACAACTTTATTATATAGGGGTGCTATAACTTTAAAGTTATGCTGATTTATGAATCAAACCGTGCCTTTAGCTTTTCCAACGCCTTTTTCTCAATTCGGCTGACGTAGGAACGGCTGATTTTGAGCTTCCTTGCGACCTCTCGTTGCGGAAGCTCGGCTCGGCCGTCAAGCCCGTATCGTAGACGGATGATGGTCAACTCACGTGGTGTGAGGGTGTCTTTGAGGTATTCCTGCAGCTTTTGAAGCTTTAGCTTCAGATCAAGATCCTCAACAATGTCGGAATTGTCGGTTATGACGTCGATCAAGGTCAAGGTGTTGCCGTCCTTGTCGGTGTCGATAGGATCCGAAATGTAAACATCCTGCGCCGTCTTCTTCGCCGCCCTGAAATACATCAGAATCTCATTATCAATACACCTTGCGGCGTAGGTTGCGAGGCGGATGCCCTTGTCGGGCTTGAAGGATGACACGGCCTTAATAAGGCCGACCGTGCCGATGGACACGAGGTCGTCCTGGTCGGCGCCGCTACCGAAATACTTTTTGGCCACGTGTGCCACAAGTCGCAGGTTATGCTCGATCAGCTTTTTGCGAGCCGAATCGTCGCCGTCGGCCATTTTCTGCAGCAGCTCAGCCTCAGCCTTGCTTGACAAGGCCTTTGGAAACGAGCCGCCCGAGGCCGCATGCAGCACCAAAAACATAAGATTGGGAAAAATTTGCGCCAACAATGATAAAAACATACCGATTCTCCTAATTTTTTGTTACTGATAACTATGCGGCACTGCTTTTCGGCTTGCAAGTCCGTCAAAAATTTCGGTTTGGTATATTTTTGGAGGCTTTGGAAAAACTATTTCAAAAGGAAGTGGTTTTTTGACGGGAGATTTTAAGCAGGACAAGGCCAATTTATCAAAAAAATTGGCCACCGATATAAATTTTGACGTGGTTCGCAGGGATTTTGTGATTGCCGACCGAAATTGCTCGCTTTTCTTTATGGATGCTTTCATAAAGGACGAGGTTTTTGAGAAGATCTTCGAGTTTTTGTATCGCACAGAGCCCAAAGAACTGCAAAAAATTCGCACAATGCAGGAGTTTTCGCTTTACAAGATGCCCTACGTCGAGGTCGATTGGAGCGATGACGACGACACGCTCACCACAGCCGTGCTTTCGGGACAGACGGCACTGATGATCGAAGGCATAAGCGGTGCGTTGCTTGTCGACACCCGTACCTACCCTACCCGCTCCATCGATGAGCCCGACAAGGACCGCTCGTTACGTGGCTCACGTGACGGATTCGTCGAAACACTGATATTTAACACGGCAATGATCCGCCGCAGGATCCGTGACCCCAAATTGAGGTTTGAGCATCTGCAGGTCGGCTCGTCATCCAAGGTCGATGTGGCTATCGGTTATATGGACGGTTCGGCTGACAAAAAGACGGTTGAGAAGCTTAGAAAAAAGCTTAAAGAAATCAACGTTTCAAGCATTTCGATGACCTCGCAGGCGTTGTCGGAATTATTGATTCCGTCAGCGTTTTTCAATCCTTTTCCCAAGGTCAGATTTTCCGAGCGACCCGACTTTGCATCGGCCTGCATTTTGGAGGGAAAAATCGTTTTGATTATGGACAATTCGCCTGCCGTTATGATCTTTCCGAACTCAATTGCCGACTTTTTAAAGGAGACCGACGACTATTATTTCCCGCCGCTCACAGGAACGTATGTTCGTGTAATTCGAGCCTTTGTTTCGCTTTTGACGGTGGTTATGACCCCCATAGTGCTGATACTGATGAACAACCCCGACCTACTGCCCGATTGGTTGAGCTTCATCAGCACCGACGACGAATACTCCATCTCAATATTCTTTCAGTTCCTTTTGTTGGAGCTTGTGGTGGACGGTCTGCGGCTGGCATCGCTCAACACACCCAACACCCTATCGTCGTCTTTGGGTATCATCGGCGGTCTGATTTTAGGCGAGTTCGCCGTCGAGGCCGATTGGTTTATCCCCGAAACTATAATGTATATGGCCTTTGTGGCCATTGCATCGTTTGCGCAACCGAGCTTTGAAATGGGATACGCCATGAAGTTCTGCCGCATATTTCTGCTTATTCTGTCCGAGTTCTTCGGTTTTTGGGGCTTTTTCGGCGGTCTTGCGGCCATTTTACTGCTCGCAGGCTTTTCAAAAACCTTCAGCGGCCGCAGTTATTTAAGCCCTATTATCCCATTTAGTCCCAAAAATTTTGCAAGGATGTTTGTCCGCACATCCATCCGTCACAAGCAGCATTGAGGTGAAAAATGGAGATTGTTATCGATTGTATAAAAGCTTTTTTGGTCGGTGGTATCATTTGCGCCATAGGTCAGATACTCATCGACAAGACCCGTCTGACCCCTGCACGCATTCTTGTTTCCTACGTTGTGTCGGGTGTTGCGCTGACGGCGCTTGGACTTTACGGCTATCTTGTCGAGCTTGGTGGTGCAGGCGCCACCGTGCCATTGACGGGATTCGGTCACACGCTTGCCAAGGGCGTTGAAAAGGCGGTTGAGCAATATGGACTTATCGGTGCTTTGACGGGCGGCCTTACCGCCACCGCAGGCGGAATCACGGCGGCCATCCTGTTTGGTTGGATAGCCTCACTCATAGCACGCCCGAGAATGAAATAACCTTGTGTTTCACGTGAAACAATCAAATTACGGCAGGAGCAACCTCTGACAGAGGCCGTCCCCCTTTGTCGCTTTGCGACATTTCCCCCACGCCGTGGGGGAATCTTCCCTGCCCTACAATGCACCTGCGGTGCGCTATGGTTTCACGTGAAACATTTTTATAAATTTTGCTTTTCCTCTTTACAAACGGCGGCAATTTTATTATAATGTATAAGCACAATAAAATTACACAATAATCACCTCCGTCGGGCTCCGACGGGTTCGGAGGAAATGTTTTGGGCAAGATAATAGCCATAATCAATCAAAAGGGCGGCGTCGGCAAGACCACGACCGCCGTAAACCTTGCCGCAGGCGTTGGCATTTTGGGCAAAAAGGTTTTGCTTATTGATGCCGATCCGCAGGGCAATTCCACCAGCGGCTACGGCATAAACAAGCGTGAGATCAAGGCCTCGTCGTACGATCTGCTGGTGACGGGCGCACACGCTAAAGAGGCCGTCATTCAGACCGAGTTTAAAAATGTTTCGGTCATTCCCGCCAACATCGACCTTGCAGGCGCCGAGGTCGAGCTTATTTCAATAAATAAACGTGAAAGCCAACTCAAAACGGCGCTGGCGCTGATAAAGGACGATTTTGATTACATATTCATCGATTGTCCGCCGTCTTTGGGACTTATCACCATCAACGCTTTAACCGCTTCGGATGCGTTTTTCGTGCCGGTGCAATGCGAATACTATGCTTTAGAGGGTCTTTCGCAGTTGATAACCACCGTCCGACAGATCAAAATGGGCTACAACCCCGAGCTTGAGCTTGAAGGCGTGTTGCTGACAATGTTTGACGGAAGGTTGAACCTTACACAGCAGGTTGTGGGCGAGATAAAGAAATACTTTGCCAAGGAGCTATATAAAACCACGATCCCCCGTGGTGTAAGGCTTTCCGAGGCGCCGTCCTACGGTCGACCCATTCAGTATTACGACCCCCGTTGCAAGGGCGCCGACGCTTACAACGACCTTGCCAAGGAATTTGTCAAGCGCAACAAGAAGAAATAATATCTATTATATATAATGTAAAGGAGGCACAATATGGCTGTCAAAAAAGGCGGCTTGGGACGAGGCTTTGACTCGCTTTTTACCGACAATGCGGTCGAATCCAAGCCCAATGCCGAATTGAGACTGTCGCAGATCGTTCCCAACCGAGATCAGCCCCGAAAGGTGTTTGACGACACGGCTTTGAGAGAATTGGCTGACAGTATACAAAAGCACGGACTCATTCAGCCGATACTCGTCCGTCCGATGGATGACGGCAGTTACCGAATAGTTGCAGGTGAGCGTCGTTGGAGGGCATCAAGATTAGCAGGGCTTGAAAAAGTCCCCGTGGTCATCAAGGAAATGTCCGACAACGAAGCGGCTGAGCTTGCTCTTATAGAAAACCTGCAGCGTGAGGACTTGAATCCAATTGAAGAAGCCGAAGGCTACCGTGTGCTGATGGAGACCTACTCGATGACGCAGGAGCAGGTGGCAACAAGGGTGGGAAAATCCCGACCCGCCATCGCCAACGCTTTGCGCCTGCTTGGTTTGACCGAAGCCGAAAAGGATGCTTTGTCAAAGGGTGAAATAACCTCGGGTCACGCAAGGGCGCTTTTGAGCTTCCCCGATTCCGAGTTCCGCCGTCAGGCCTTTGAGCTGGCCAAATCGGGTGCCTCGGTTCGTGAGATCGAGCGCATCTCAAAGCAACAGACGGTCGGCATCACCATGAAAAAGCCCCGCATCCGCAACAAGGCTTACGTCGAGGTCGAGGCCGCCATTCAAGAGCAGATCGGCCGCAAGGTAAAAATTTCCGGCAACGGAAAAAGCGGCACTCTGCAGATCGAGTTTTTTAGTGAGGAAGACCTGTTCGACCTTGCCAAGAAGCTGACGGGAGAAAAATAAAAAACACAATATATTGTGTTTATATAATGTAGTTTATACATAATATTGTATGCCAAGTGGCAGAACGGAGAATAAAAAATGCTGGATATTAAATTTTTAAGAGAAAACCCCGACATCGTTCGTGAGAACATCAAGAAGAAGTTTCAGGACGCTAAGCTTCCGCTTGTAGACGAGGCTATCGACCTTGATGCCAAGAAGCGTGCCGCACAACAAGAGGCCGACAGCCTTCGTGCCGAGCGTAACTCAATTTCCAAGCAGATCGGTATGTTTATGGCCAAGGGTCAGAAGGACGACGCCGAGGCTGCCAAGAAAAAGGTTGGCGAATTTGCCGCCCGTCTTTCCGAGCTTGAGGTTTTAGAGGCCGAGCTTGACGAAAAACTGACCACCGTTATGATGACCATTCCGAACATCATTGACGACAGTGTTCCCATAGGCAAGGACGATTCCGAGAACGTTGAGGTTCAGCGCTACGGCGAGCCCGTGGTTCCCGATTTCGAGATCCCCTATCACACCGAAATCATGGAGAAGTTTGAGGGTATCGACCTCGACAGTGCACGTAAGGTTGCAGGCAACGGCTTCTATTACCTGATGGGCGACATTGCACGTCTGCACTCGGCCGTTATCTCCTATGCACGTGACTTTATGATCAACCGTGGCTTCACCTACTGCGTACCTCCCTTTATGATCCGCTCCAACGTTGTCACCGGCGTTATGAGCTTTGCCGAAATGGACGCTATGATGTATAAGATCGAGGGCGAGGATCTTTACCTCATCGGCACCTCTGAGCACTCGATGATAGGCAAGTTTATCGACACCATCACCCCCGAGGAGAAGCTCCCCTACACCCTCACCAGCTATTCGCCCTGCTTTAGAAAGGAAAAGGGCGCACACGGTATTGAGGAACGTGGCGTTTACCGTATCCACCAGTTTGAAAAGCAGGAAATGATCGTTGTATGTAAGCCTGAGGAGTCGAGAATGTGGTTCGACAAGCTCTGGCAGAACACTGTTGATCTGTTCCGTTCACTTGATATCCCCGTCCGTACCCTCGAGTGCTGCTCGGGTGACTTGGCAGACCTTAAGGTCAAATCGGTCGACGTTGAGGCATGGTCACCGAGACAGAAGAAGTATTTTGAGGTCGGCTCCTGCTCTAACCTCACCGATGCTCAGGCACGCCGTTTGAAGATCCGTGTTAAGGGCAAGAACGGCAACTACCTTGCACACACCTTGAACAACACCGTTGTTGCACCTCCCAGAATGCTGATCGCATTCCTTGAAAACAACCTGCAGGACGACGGCAGTGTCCGCATTCCCGAAGCTCTCCGTCCTTATATGGGCGGCATGGAAAAGATCGTGAAGAAATGACACGAACCATCCTCAACAAAACCGCTTTTGAGTGGGATTTCATAGTCAAAAGCTTTGACGTTGATATGTTCAACCGCCTAAAAATCTCTTCGCTGATGAAATATCAGCAAGAGGTCGGCGGCATGCACCTTTACGAGTTCGGCACCACCGCCGAAGCCATGCGTAAGGAGCAGAGTCTTGGGTTTATTTTCACCAAGATGAACATTAAAATCGACGGTCTGCCCAAGGCGCAGGACAAGGTTACCCTGCGCACATGGTGCAGTGGTCTCAAAGGCGTGCGTTTTACAAGAAACTACATTCTCTTGGATGAAAACGGCAAGATTTTGACACAGGCCAAGGTCGAGGTCACAACGCTTGACCTTGAGTCGAGGAAGATAGTCAGACCAAGCCAGATCAACGGATTTTCGGATTTTCTTTACAACGACGACCTCGAAAACGGCGCCGATTACCCCGTGAAGCTGACGGTGCCCGAGGATATTTTGGAGACTTACAGCCGCCCCGTTCGGTTTTCCGATATCGACTACAATGGCCACGTCAACAACACGGTCTATGCCGATATGGCGATGGATTGCCTTGACCCCAAGGTGCTGAATACATCTATCAAGGGCTTTCAGATCAATTTTATCAGCGAGGTCATGCCTAACGAAACCGTTTCGGTAGGCGTTGCTTCGCAAGACGGCGGTTATGTTTTCACAGGCAACACCCCCGACCGCCAATGCTTTGTCGCAAGGCTGATAATTTAACAACCCAACCTTAAAACACCTGCTTTTGCAGGTGTTTTTTTGTGTCGTAGGGGCTTTGCAAAACTACGGGAGTCTTATCGTAGGGGCGAACTGCGTTCGCCCGCCGAAAAGCCCTCCTTGCCTAAAGGAGGGTGGCATTGCGAAGCAATGACGGGAGGATTCCGCAAGACGGCTTCACGGAACGGATAAATCCGTTCCCTACAAAGAAACCATCCGCCATATCGTAGGGGCGAACTGCGTACGCCCGCCGTAAGACGGTTTTCGGGAGGGCGCAGAGACCCTCCCCTACAATCAAGCCTACAGACACAATGTAGGGACCGACATCCTTGGCGGTCAGCCGTAAACTGGCTATATTGTATCGTTTACAGCCTGTCGTGACGGTGGACACCTCATCCACCATCTCCGATGGTCCCCCTTCCCCCACTGGGGAAGGCTGAAATGGTTGGCGGCCAACCGTAGGGGCGAACTGTGTTCGCCCGCCGAAAAGCCCTCCTTGCCTAAAGGAGGGTGGCATTGCGAAGCAATGACGGGAGGATTCCGCAAGCCAACTTTGCGGAACGGATAAATCTGTTCCCTACAATCAGGCTTATAGATACAATGTGGGGACCGATATCCTTGGCGATCAGCCGTAAACCGGCTATATTGTATCGTTTACAGCCTGTCGTGACGGTGGACACC
>JAZQCY010000098.1:0-17550 GCA_045546555.1 Acutalibacteraceae bacterium
CGTTTAACTAAAATCGTTCACTTAGGTTTTTATCGAGGCGTGGCTAGCCAAAACATTTAAACCCGAACCAGCCTAAAAGGGCGGTTTTAAGGCGTCTTTTGGCTCTTTGTCGCACATAGGCGTCAGCCTAATGTGCTTCGCATCACCAAAATCCTCTCATAAAACCACACCTTTTAGGTCGCAGAATTTTGTGGTTAAAGGATTTTTGATGTGGCGAGGCACAAAACGCAGCAAATCCTATTTGGATTTGCGAGTATTTTAACAATGCCACAGCATTAAATCCTTTCCTCAAAATCTGATTCGGGTTTGAATGCTTTGGCTAATCACAACTCCCTCACAGAGGGAGTTTTTTACTTTATATGTAATTTCTTGTCGACAGTATTTTGAAAAATTAGTTATTTAATATTGTTTTCGTTTGCGGTTTTTGTTATAATATAAATATAAAATCCAAGGAGGAGCATTATGGCCGCAAGCATCAGAGATAAAATTTTAAAAATAGACCCGTATCTTGAGCCTTATGTTGGAGATATTGAACTACGCGCAAAGCTTTTTAACGATAAAAAGAAAGAGCTTGTTGGTGCTAAGGGCTCGCTTTGCGATTTTGCCAACGGGTATAACTACTACGGCTTCCACCGTGTGCGTGACGGTTGGGTTTATCGTGAGTGGGCACCGGCGGCCGATGCTATGCTCCTTACGGGTGATTTTAACGATTGGAACACCGAGTCTTGCCCTATGACAAGGCTTGAAAACGGCGTTTTTGAGGTCAAGCTCCAAGGCAGAGATGCTTTGCAGGTCGGTCAAAAGGTGCAGGCTATCGTCTGGCTTAACGGTCAGATGCTCCGCAGGATTCCGTCTTATGCCACAAGGGTCGTGCAGGATCCTGTGACCTATGCATGGTGTGCCGAAATTGAGGAGACCTTAAAGGCCTTCAGATGGACTGATGATGGCTTTGCTCCGTCCAAAACTCCGTTTATTTATGAGTGTCATATCGGTATGGCAGGCCAAGAGGGTCGTATCAGCACCTATACCGAGTTTAAGAATAACATCCTCCCCAGAATCAAAGAGCTTGGCTATAACACCATACAGATCATGGCGGTTATGGAGCATCCTTACTACGGCTCGTTCGGCTATCAGGTGTCTAACTTTTTTGCCGCTTCATCACGTTACGGCAACAGTAAAGAACTGAAATCGCTTATAAACACGGCTCACAAAATGGGTATCGCTGTTTTGCTTGATATCGTTCATTCACACGCCATAAAAAACACCAACGAGGGACTTAACGAGTTTGACGGCACGGTTTATCAGTATTTCCACGAGGGTGACCGTGGCGACCATCCCGCTTGGGGTACCAAGCTTTTCAACTATGGTAAAAATGAGGTCATACATTTCCTTTTATCCAATCTGAAATATTGGATGGAGGTTTTCCATTTTGACGGCTTCCGCTTTGACGGTGTTACCTCGATGCTGTACCATGACCACGGCTTGGGCAGTGCTTTTACCGACTACAGTATGTATTTCTCGATGAACACCGACACCGAGGCCATAACCTATCTTCAGCTCGCCAATGAGCTTATTCATAAGCTGAATCCCAATGCCTTGACGGTGGCTGAGGATATGTCGGGAATGCCCGGTATGTGCCTGCCGATAAAGGATGGCGGTATAGGCTTTGATTTCAGACTTTCGATGGGTGTGCCCGATCTTTGGATAAAGATATTGAAGGAAAGCACCGATGAAAATTGGGATATGCTGAAGCTTTGGTATGAGCTGAATCTTCGCCGTCCCAAGGAAAAGAACATTGGCTATGCCGAATCTCACGACCAGGCCTTGGTTGGGGACAAGACCATAATGTTCCGTCTGTGCGATGCCGAAATGTATACGGGAATGAGCAAGCTTTTCTGCTCGACCCCTGTAATCGACCGTGGAATTGCTCTGCATAAAATGATACGCTTGCTGACGGCATCCTTGTCGGGTGAGGGTTATCTCAACTTTATGGGCAATGAGTTCGGACACCCCGAGTGGATCGATTTCCCACGAGAGGGTGACGGCTGGAGCTATCACTATTGCCGCCGTCAATGGAGCCTTGTCGACGATAAAAACCTGCGCTACAAGGGTCTTAACGAGTTTGATAAGGCCATGATAAGCCTGCTTAAAGAGAATGATATTTTAAACATTCCTGCCAAAAATCAATGGGTTCATCAGGAGGATAAAATCATCATTTTCACCAAAAAGGACACCGTTTTTATCTTCAACTTCAACCCCGACAGATCGTTTGAGGGATACTTTATTCCGGTTGAAAAAAGCGGCACCTATAAGGTTGAGCTTTCGTCTGATGACGGTAGGTTCGACGGCTTCTCAAGGGTCGATAAGCTTGTGGAATATAAGACGGTTACAACCCCTGCAAACTGGATAGGCTTTAGGTGCTATCTCCCGTCAAGAAGCGCAATCGTTCTGAAAAGAAAAAAGTGATTCTTTAAAGCACATTCTTCGGAATGTGCTTTTTGTATAACATAACATTTTATGCCTAAAATATGCGTGAAAGGACTGGTTAAAATGTGCACTGCAGCAAGCTATAAAAACAAACATTTTTATTTCGGAAGAACTCTTGATAACGAGTTTTCATATTGCGAGGAGGTCACCGTTACACCAAGGAATTATCCGTTTGATTTCAGGTTTTCAGAGGAAATAAAATCTCATTATGCCATCATCGGAATGTCCTATGTTTGCGATGGTTATCCTCTTTATTATGATGCAATGAACGAAAAGGGACTGTGCATTGCAGGGCTGAACTTTGTGGGTAATGCACACTTCGGCGGTGTGGTAGAAGGCAAGGAAAATGTTGCGGTTTTTGAGCTTATACCGTATATCCTGTCGCAATGCGCTTCGGTAAAAGAGGCAAAAATTAAGCTTCAAAACTTAAACCTTGTGAACGAACCGTTCAACGATAAACTGCCCGTGGCACAGCTTCATTGGATGATCGCCGACCGTGAGCAACAGATCACGGTGGAAGCGGTCAAGGATGGGCTTAAAATATACGAAAACAAGGTAGGAGTGCTGACTAACAATCCGCCGTTCCCCGAGCAGCTACAGCGCTTGAATGACTATATGCATCTGTCACCCAAGGCATCGCAAAATACTTTCGGCAACGGTGTTGAGCTTCAGTATTATTCCAAAGGAATGGGCACCTTGGGACTACCCGGCGACCTTACCTCTGCGTCACGCTTTGTAAGGGCGGCCTTTGTGCGGAATAATTCGGTTTCGGGCGATAGTGAGGCCGAGTGTGTGAGTCAGTTTTTCCACATCCTCAACTCGGTCGATCAACCGAGAGGCTGTAATGTTGCCGACCGTGACGAGTACGAAATAACGGTCTATACCTCGTGCATGAGTGCCGACAAAGGCATTTATTACTACACGACCTACGACAATCATCAGATATCTGCGGTCGATATGCACCGTTGCGACCTCGACGGCAGAGCACTTTCACGATATCCGCTGAAAACAGGAGAGCAGATATTCTATCAAAATTGATCTGTAAACCTACAAGCCTGAAAAATGATTACAAAACCATAAAAGCCGTTTTGCCGATTTTGGCAAGACGACTTTTTTATTTGTAGGGAACGACGCCCTCGTCGTTCCGCTTAGGTTTATCAGTATAGAATCGCTGCCTCAAAAGATCGGAGGCTATCAGCATGGGTGCCGCCAAAAAGCACCACAAAACTGTGTAAAGCAGGCAGACCTGCCCTAAAAGATTTATGGGCATTAAACTGTAATCCCAAACCTCGTGCCCCAACCAAAGGTTAAACACACCGCCAAACAGAAGCTCAATTGCAGTGATACCAATCCCCGAGGCAATGCAACGGTAAATAAATCGGAAAGGTTTAAGCCGTTTTTGTATGAGCGCAATCATACAAAAAGAAAGCCCACCCGCATCTCCCATTGATGGGTGGGTGTAGCCTCGCCAAAGCAACTCGATAAGGCAGTATCCGACAGCACCTACACTAAAAATCAAACCGTAAAACTTAAATTTTGAAAGCATTTCCGATTTCCTCTGAAAATATAGATATATTTATAATATTATTGTATTTATTTCTTGAAAAATGCGCTCATAAGTGGTACAATAAACAATAATTTATATTTAACATGGGAAAATGTTTAGTTAAGGGCAGGTGAGGATGATGAATTACAAAAAATGGGTGTTCCCCGAGGTGGATAAGCAGATGGTTGCCGAGCTTGCCGAGGATTGCAATCTTGACCCGCTCGTAGTATTTATCGCCCTTGCCCGAGGGCTTAATGACCCATACGAAATCGAACAGTTTTTTGAAAAAGAGCTTGACTTTTCTGACCCGTATGAATTAAGCGGAATGAGTGAAGCGGTCGACCGCATTAACATAGCTATCGAGGAAAAGGAAAAGATACTTGTTTTCGGTGACTATGACTGTGACGGTGTTACCGCAACGGCCCTGCTCACATCGTATCTCAAGAAAAGGGAAGCCGACGTTGACTGCTTTGTGCCCGACCGTGAGAATGACGGCTACGGAATTTCAATAAAGGCAATCGAAAAGGCTCATGAGGACGGTGTTACGCTGATAATCACCGTTGATAACGGTATCAACGCCGTTGCCGAGGTTGAGCGTGCCAATGAGCTTGGTGTGGATGTGGTCGTCACCGACCACCATCTTTTGCAGGATGAGCTGCCCAATGCCGTTGCCGTTGTTGACCCTCATATTGATGAGGAATGTGATTGGATATTCTCCGACCTTTGCGGTGTGGGTGTGGCCTTTAAGCTGGTTTGTGCTTTGGAAAGCCGCCCCCCGGAAGAGGTCATTTACGAATATGCCGACCTTGTGGCGCTGGGCACCATTGCCGATATCGTGCCGCTTGTTTCGGAAAACCGTGCCATTGTAAGCGTTGGCTTGGGACTTATCAACCGCCGTCAGAATTTAGGCATCAAGGCGCTTATCGAGGTGGCCGGGGCTAAGTTTATCACGGCAGGCAATGCCGCATTTACGCTTTGCCCCAGAATAAATGCCGCAGGTCGAATGGCCAATGCCGATATCGCCGTTAAGCTTTTGATGAGTGATAATTATGATGATGCCTTGTACTATGCGGGCTGTCTTGACCGACTTAATGCCGAGCGTCAGCAGATAGAGCAGGATATTTTCCAATCGGCCTGCAATATTATCGAGCAAAACGGCTACGACCGTCAGCGTGTTATCGTTGTTGAGGGCTTTGGCTGGCACGTGGGCGTTATCGGAATAGCCGCCTCAAAGCTGGTTGAAAAATACGGTAAGCCTTGCATTGTTATCAGCGCCTCGGGTGACCGTTCGGTCGGCTCGGGTCGCAGTATTTCGGGATTTTCTTTGTTTGATGCTTTGACCGCATCGGCTGACACACTTGTGAAATTCGGCGGTCACGAGCTTGCCGCAGGTCTTACCGTGAAGGAAGATGATATCGACCTTTTCAGAAAGACCATCAACAAATATGCCGCTTCGACCGAAGTGCCGTTTCAGAAGGTGAAGGTCGATTGCCGCTTAAAACCCCGAGCATTGACGCTTGACGTCGCCAAAGCGCTCAAGGCTTTTGAGCCTTACGGTGCAGGCAATCCAACCCCGTTGTTCGGTGTTATGGAGTCACAGCTTACGGGTGTTCAGCCCTTGGCTAACGGCAAGCACGTGAGATTGAAGCTCCGTCGGGACAATACCGATTTCGGTGCCGTTATGTTTGGCGTTTCACCTGATGATCTGCCGTTTAAGGTGGGGGATGTGCTCGACCTTGCGGTTACTTTGGATGTTAATGTCTATAATAATACAGAGTCGGTATCGGTCATTGTCCGTGCCGTCCGCAAGAGCAATATTGATGAAGCGGGAATAGAAAAGCAGTTGAATTCTCTCGAAAAATACTACAGTAAAACGGCTGAAGTGAGCGATGCCGAAAGCATTTGTCCCACACGTGACGATATTGCGGTGGTGTTCAGATACCTGCGTTCCCACAATGGTGTTTTGCTTGCCGCTTTGGAAAATGACCTTTTACAAGCCTTGCCGATAGGCAAGATAACGGTTGCAATTTCGGCGCTTTGCGAGCTGAAATTGGCCGAAATTTCGGACAAAAGGGTCAAGCTGTTGCCCTTTGAAGGTAAAGCCGACCTTGACAGTGCCGATATACTGAAAGAATTAAAATCGATCAAAGGAGGTGACCGTTGATGAGTTGTTGCTGTGATGATGCAAAAAATTTGCAAGGGATATTTGATCTTATCGATCAACAGCCCAACCCCGAGATATATGATAAGGCTATGATAGAAAAGGCCTTCAGACTATGCGTTGAAGCGCACAGCGATCAGAAAAGAGTATCGGGTGAGCCGTACTGTATGCACCCCATAGCGGTCTCCAAGATCGTAATTTCCTTGGGAATGGATACCGAATCGGTCGCCGCATCGCTTTTGCATGATGTCGTTGAGGACACCGAGACCACCTATGACGATATAAAGTCGGCTTTCGGCAAAAACGTTGCCGAGTTGGTTGACGGTGTTACCAAGCTTGGTAAAATTCCGCTTGAATCCAAGGAAAGCGTGCAGGCCGAAAACATCCGCAAGATGTTTATCGCAATGTCGCAGGATATCCGTGTTATCATCATAAAGCTGGCCGACCGTCTGCACAATATGCGCACCATCGACGCTATGCCCGAGTATAAACAGAGGGACAAGGCAAGAGAGACCTTGGAGGTCTTTGCACCCATTGCTCACCGTCTCGGTATCCGTGCCGTTAAGGAGGAGCTTGAGGATCTTTCCATTATGCACCTTGACCCGATAGCCTATCACGAGATAGAAAAGTCTTTGGCTATAAAGCGTGACCGAAGTGAAAACTTTTTGGCCCAGATTCAGGAGCGCTTAAAGCAGCGTGTTGAGGAATATGTTCCCTGCATCAAGATCGAGGGCAGGGTGAAATCTATCCACGGTATCTACCGCAAAATGTATATGCAGGGCAAGTCTATCGACGAGATCTATGATATTTATGCCGTGCGCATCATTACCGATACCGTTGCCAACTGTTATAACATTTTGGGTGTTGTTCACGATATGGCACGACCCATACCGGGACGCTTTAAGGACTATATCTCAACACCCAAGCCCAATCTTTATCAGTCGCTTCACACCACCGTTATCGGCCGTGAGGGCATCCCTTATGAGGTGCAGATAAGAACCGAGGAAATGCACCATACAGCCGAGTTCGGTATTGCGGCGCACTGGAAGTATAAGGACGGTATCAACCGCAGTGACTCGAAATTTGAGGACCGTCTGCAATGGATACGTCAGATACTTGACAGTCAGCGTGAGGCTGACGATGCCGAGGAGCTTGTTCAGACCATAAAGACCGACCTTGCTCCCGAGGATGTCTTTGCCGTAACGCCCAAGGGCGACGTTATCAACCTGCCCGTAGGCTCCACGGTTATCGACTTTGCATTTGCCATTCACTCGGCCGTCGGCACCAAAATGACGGGTGCCAAGGTTGACGGAAGGATTGTCCCAATAACTCACGAGGTCAGAACCGGTGAGCTTATTGAGATAATTACCACCAATCAGGCAGGCCACGGTCCCAGCCGTGATTGGCTGAATATCGTCAAGACCAATCAGGCCAAGACCAAGATAAGAGCTTGGTTCAAAAAGGAGCGCCGACCCGAGAATATCGAGGAAGGCCGTTCCGAAATTGAACGTGAGTTTTCAAGAAATAACATCCGTTTGTCGGAAGAGGATATGCAGAAATTCCTCAATGATATTGCAACCAAAATGCGTTGCAACAGCGTTGATGATTTTTATGCCGCCATTGGCTACGGCGGAATACTTTTGTCCAAAATAATGCCGAGGATAAAGGATTCCTACACCCGTTTTGTCAAGACCGAAAAGCCTTTGGAGGTCAGCAACACCACGCAGACCCGTAAGGTGTCCAAGTCGTCCGACGGTGTTGTGGTTGAGGGAATCGACAACTGCCTTATCAAGCTTGCACGCTGTTGTACTCCGATACCGGGTGACGATATTATCGGATTTATTACCCGTGGACACGGTGTTTCGATCCACAAAAAGGATTGCAACAACGTACCTAAAGATACCCTTACCGCCGCCGAGCCCGAGCGTTGGATATCGGCCTATTGGGAGGCAGGCAAGACAACAAGATTTGACTCTACCGTCACTATTTTGGGCATCAACCGTGACGGTATGGTGGCCGATCTGTCCATAATGCTTGCCAACCTGCACGTTTCGGTGCACGCCATTATTGCTAAAGAGACCAAGGACGGCAACTGCAGTATCGTCATCACCATCGGCGTTGAAAGCCGTGAGCATCTTGATAACGTTATTACCCGAATCAAGAAGCTGCAGGGCGTGTTCAGTGTAGAAAGGACCTAAAGCGTAAATGAAAGCAGTAGTTCAGGTTGTTACCTCGTCGGAGGTTAAGGTTGACGGAGCGTCTGTCGGCAAAATTGCCGACGGACTTTTCGTGTTGCTGGGTGTCACCAATGAGGACACCAAGGCGGAGGCCGAGCTGTTGGCAAAAAAGGTCTGCGACCTTCGTGTGCTGTGCGACGAAAACGATAAAATGAATTTGTCGGTGCTTGATACGGGTGGAAGTGTGTTGGTCGTGTCCAACTTTACCTTATGCGCCGATACCAAAAAGGGCAACCGTCCAAATTTTATGAATGCCGCACGACCCGAAACGGCTGAGCCGCTGTATGAATATTTCACCGAATGTGTAAGACAAAACGGTGTTAAAACGGTTGAAAACGGTCAGTTTGGTGCCGATATGAAGATAAACTCACTATTGAGCGGTCCTGTGACCATTTTACTTGACACCGATACCTGGAGAAAACAGAAATGAACATAATTACCATCCCTAACGGCACCTTGCAGGCCAACTGCTATATCGTTGAGACCGAGCACGCCGCCGTGGTCATTGACCCCGGCTATATGGAGCGTCAGTTGTCCTCGTATGTTGCCGAAAATCCTAATAAGATAAAGTTTATAATGCTGACCCACCGCCATTTTGACCACCTTGCCGCCGCCAATGCTTTAAAAAGAATGACGGGTGCCAAGATAGTCATAAATGAGCTTGACGAGGGTGGGCTTTACAGCGACCTTTTAAGTCTCGGCAATATGGCGGGCGGCTTTTATAACAAGGCCGACCCCGATGCTCACGCCGACATCTATGTTGACGAGGGCGATACCGTTACCGCCGCCGATATGGTTTTTAAGGTGCTTTATACACCCGGTCATTCCGAGGGTGGTATTTGCTTTGTTATTGACAATATCCTTTTCAGCGGTGATACGCTGTTTAAGGGTTCTATCGGCCGTACCGATTTCCCCAGCAGTAATATGGCCGAAATGAGGCTGTCGCTTGACCGACTTTGCACCCTGCCCGACGAAACGGTCGTTTATCCCGGTCACGGAGAGCCGACCACCATCGGTCAGGAAAAGGCCACCAATATGTTTTTGAAGCGGTGACAAAAATGGTCTTTTATTTAAACGAAGAACGCTTTAAATATGAGCTTGAAAAGCTGAGCCGACTGTTTTTGCCTTTTGAACGGTTTGATTTCACCGACACCACAGACGACCTCAACGGTCAAGACAGCTTTATTAAGGTCGAATGCGGTCAGAGCACCAAGGCCGAGCTTAAAATTGACGGTCAATTTGTCACATATACGGTTGCAGGATCAGCCGACTCTGACGGCGAGCTTAGCGCCGCATTGGCTTTGTATAATTGCTTTGTCAAGCTGATAGGCTATAAGCCTCCGTGGGGCTTGCTCACGGGTGTGCGTCCTGCCAAGCTGATCGGTAAGCTGATAGCGGCCGAGGGTGAAGAAAAGGCTATCGAGCGCTTTAAAAACACCCTGCTTGTGAGTGATGAAAAAACCGAGCTTTGCTTGGAATGTCACCGTTCCGAGCGTGAGATAATTGCACGGTCTAACATAAATTCCTTCAGCCTTTATATTTCGGTACCGTTTTGCCCGAGCAGATGCAACTATTGCTCGTTTGTGTCCCACTCGGTCGAACAGGCCAAAAGGCTCATCCCACGTTATGTCGAATTACTTTGTGAGGAGATCAGGCAGACCGCAGAAATAGTTAAAAGGATAGGACTGAGGCTACAGACCGTCTACATAGGCGGAGGCACACCCACAACGCTTTCAGCCGAGCAGTTGACTGCGGTCATGGATACCGTTAAGGCTTCGTTTGATATGTCGGCGTTGGAGGAATACACCGTTGAGGCCGGTCGACCCGATACCGTTACAGTAGAAAAGCTTGAAGCAATAAAGCAGGGCGGAGCCACCCGTATCAGCATAAATCCGCAGACCATGAACGATGATGTGCTGAAGGCTATCGGCCGCCGTCACACCGTTGCCGAAACGGTCGAGGCCTTTAAGTTGGCAAGGAAAGTGGGCTTTGACAATATCAACACCGACCTTATCGCAGGCCTTTCGGGCGATACATACGAAAGCTTCTGCCATTCGGTGGATGAGATGATAAGGCTTGACCCCGAAAACGTTACGGTGCACACGCTTTCGATGAAGCGTGCATCCAACCTTAACAAAAGCCGTACCGTTTTTGAGGCCGAACAGGGCAGGTTAGCCGCCGATATGGTGGAATATTCTTATAAAAAGCTGTCTGCGGCAGGAATAAGGCCGTACTATATGTACCGTCAGAGCAAAACGGCGGGCAATCTTGAAAATGTCGGCTATGCCAAAAAAGGCTTTGAGGGTCTTTATAACGTGTATATTATGGATGAGACCCACACCATTCTTGCCTGCGGTGCGTCGGCCGTGACCAAGCTGCGTGAGCCGAACGGCCCTTATATTGAACGCATTTTTAACTACAAATACCCGTATGAATATATTGAACGGTTTGATACTATACTTGAACGAAAGGCCCAAATAGCCTCATTTTATGAGCGTTACGGCTTCTGACCGTTGCATATTTTAGAATAATGTGGTAATATACAAAGAGATGGTATTTATACTTTCAGATAAGGAGAAATATTATGGAAATGTTAGAAAAGGCAAAAGAGCTTTTTTCGGCCGCTTCAACCAAAACGGGCAAGCTTGTATACAGTCAGAAGTGCAACCTTAAAATTGCACGTGTTTGCGGTGACCTTAAAAAGTGTTATGAGCGACTTGGCCGTCTGACCTACCGTAAGATAAAGAATATCAAGGTCGACGATAATGAGTTTGATAACCTTATTGACAAGATCGAGGTTCTTAAAATGGAGCTTGCCGCTTTGCGTGAGGGTAAGGTCGAACAGCCTCAGATAGACAGCATCGTCTTTGAAGATGGCGAGCTTGTGGATTGATATAGGTGAAAATGATGGAAAATGAGCTTTTTACGGTTGGCATTGTTATTGCTGACAAGGATGAGTACGTTCATATTGATAAATATATCGGTCCCGATGCCACTGCCTTTGAAATGCAGGGTATCTTCGGTCATACTGCCGATTTAAAGGCTAACGGTCACGATATCCGTGTCAGAACCATCTGCAGCGGTATCGGTAAGGTCAATGCCGCCGTTGCCGCAACTTTGCTTGCCGACGGCTGTGATATGCTGATAAGTGCAGGTCTCTCGGGCGGCTTCGGTGATGCTAAAAAGCACGATATCGTGCTTGGCACCAAGTTTTATGAGCATGACTTTGACCTGACCGCCATTGGCTATAAGCTTTCTCAAAAGCCCGGTGATAACGAGCCTATTGTTTCGGCACGTGAGCTTAACGATGATATAGAAAAGAAGTTTCCTTTTGTCAAAAAGGGTGTGTTTGTAACAGGCGACAGCTTTGTAAGCTCAAAGGAAAAGCACGACTTTTTGAAGGATGCCTTTGATCCTATAGCCTGCGATATGGAGTCGGCGGCGGTAGGCTACGTTGCACAGCGCTTTGATATCCCGTTTGTGTCGGTCAGAATGGTGTCCGACGGCGCCAATGATGAATCGGCTGAAGCCTATACCGACACCTTAGGCTGTGACGTTGCCGACCGTTGGGTGAAATTGACCTTTGATTGGATAAAATCTCTGTGAGGTAGGGTATGGGAAACACTCTTAATACCAAGAAATCAAAAGAACAGAGCTTTTTGCAGGGCTCGGTGATTCTTGTTGTTGCCACCATGCTGGTCAAGGTCATCGGTGCTATCTACCGTATCCCGTTGGGCGAACTGCTCGATACAACGGGTATGGGCTATTATTCCACCGCCTATGATCTGTATGTGCCGATGTACTCCATTGCTATGGCAGGTCTGCCGATAGCCATTTCGAGAATCGTTTCGGAGCACGTTGCCGCAGGTCGTTACAGACACGTTAAAAAGACTTTGAACGTTGCCAAAGCCGCTTTTATCGTAACAGGCGGCACCGGATTTTTGCTCATGGTCGGTCTTGCATTCCTGTTGACCGGCAACACCATAACCCTTTTCGGGCATTCGTTCTCGTTTGAGGTCTTTAACAGCGGAACTCTGCCGGGTATTCTTTGCATTGCACCGTGTCTTTTGTTCTGTTGTTTAATGTCGGCCTACCGTGGCTACTACGAGGGCCTTCGCAATATGACCCCGACGGCTATCAGCCAGGTGCTTGAGGCCCTGGGTAAGCTGATATTCGGCTACGGATTTTCGTTTGCAATACTTAAAATTACCGATAATTATTCCTATGCGGCCGCAGGTGCCCTGCTGGGTATCTCGGTCGGTACGGCGGTAAGCGCACTGTACCTTGAGATCAAGTACCGATTAACTGGTAAATATACCTTCACTGCCGAGCAGATCAATACTGCTCCCGAACCCTATACCAATGGCAAGACCCTGAAGATGCTTGTTGCCGTTGCGATTCCCATTGTTTTGGGCTCGCTTGTCAACAATGTCAGCAGTCTTATCGACGTTGCCATGGTTCAGAGTCAGTTGGCCAATGCCATTGACAAATCCCCCGAGTATTTTGCCAATGCGTATAAGGATTTTATTGCTTATGAAGAGGGGAAGGCTATCGAAAACGGCCTGACCTTTGATTGGGTGAAGGATATGCCCAATTCGCTTTACGGTGCACACCGTGGTTTTGCTTTTTCGATTTATAACCTTGTTCCGTCGTTGACCTCGGTGTTGGGTGTCAGTGCTATCCCTGTGCTCGCAACGGCCTGGACCAAGCGTGACCGCCAAGAGATAAAGACCAATGTCAACACAATGCTCAGAACCACTGCGCTTGTTGCTATTCCTGCAGGCTGTGGTATAATCGCTTTGTCAAGACAGATACTTGATCTGCTTTATTCCAACCCCTATGCAATCGATATTGCAACACCCAACCTGCGTGTGCTTGGACTTTGCGCCATATTCGCAGGTCTTAACGGCCCCTTGACCAATATGCTCCAGGTAATCGGCAGACAGGGTGTACCGCTTCGCAATATTGCAGTCGGTGCGGTTTTGAAGATAATCATAAATTTTGTGTTGGTTGGCACTCCTGAGATAAATATTTTCGGTGTGCCCATCGGTACCACCGTTTGCTATGCTTATATATGTATTGCAAACTTTATCTGCTTTGTAAAGTATTCGGGTGTTATGCCCAATCTGTTGCTTTCGATCGGCAAGCCGCTTATCTGCGGTGCCGCCTGCGGTGGCTCGGCCTTCGGTGTCAATTTTGCGCTCTTAAAGCTTGGCCTTGGCAATGCGCTGTCAACGCTTGGTGCCGTAGGAGTTGCCGTTATTGTTTACGTCTTGATGTTGTTTTTGATCAAGGCAATTACCCGAGAAGATATAATTTCTATGCCAAAAGGCAAAAAAATTATAAAAGTACTTGAAAAATTGAAACTAATGAGGTAGAATGTATATAGGTTTGATAAATAGTTAAATTATTTTGTTGAACTTGCACAATTAGCTACGCTCTTGGTTGTAGAGGCTCACAAATGGTTAGTAAAGAAGCGTTTAAAAAAGAAAAATATTCGGTTGAGGATTTGCGTGATATCGTAAAAATTTTGCGTGAACCCGGCGGTTGCCCTTGGGATGCCGAGCAGACCCATAAGTCGATAAGACGTGATCTGCTTGAGGAAGCATACGAGGTCGCCGATGCAATCGATACCGATGATGATGTTGCTCTGTGTGAGGAGTTGGGAGACCTTTTATTGCAGGTCATTTTCCATGCACAGATCGCCGCCGAGGAAAAGAGCTTCACCTTGGATGAGGTTGCCGACGGTATCTGTAAAAAGCTGATACTTCGTCATCCGCACGTGTTCGGTGATGTGGTTGCCGAAACTCCCGAGGAAGTGCTTAACAATTGGGATGCCATCAAGCGTGATGAAAAAAGTCAGACAACCTTTACCGATACTCTTGAAAGTGTACCCCGTGCTTTCCCTGCACTGATGCGTGCCGCAAAGGTACAAAAGCGTGCCGCAAAGGCAGGCTTCGATTGGGATAGTGCAGAGGATGCCTTCAAAAAGCTCCCCGAGGAAACCGAGGAGTTTTGTGAGGCCGTAGCATCGGGTGACCGTGCCGCTATGGAGGATGAGTTCGGCGATCTGCTTTTTGCCGCCGTCAACGTTTCAAGATTTTATAAAATTGATGCTGAAAGTGCTTTAGCCTCAGCTACCGACAAGTTTATGAACCGTTTTAAGCTGGTCGAGCAAGAGGTTTTAAAGAGAGGTCATCAGATGACCGACATGTCATTAGAGGAGCTTGACGCTATTTGGAACGAGGTCAAGCACCGCAAAGGTTAGTTTCAAAGTCAGGACTAAACAACCTGTTTGAATAATATTTTTTAGGAGGATGTTCAACTATGAACAAGACAGAATTAGTAGCAGCTATCGCCGAGAAGGCAGAAATCAGCAAGAAGGATGCCGACAAGGCAGTTGCAGCCCTCATCGAGACCGTTACCGAGGCTCTCAAGGCCGGTGACAAGATCCAGCTCGTTGGCTTTGGTACCTTTGAGGTTCGTGAGCGTCCGGAGAGAACCGGCCGTAACCCCCAGACCAAAGAGACCATCACCATTCCTGCTTCCAAGGTTCCTGCATTCAAGGCAGGCGCAGCTCTTAAAAACGCTGTAAAGTAATTGAATTTTGAAGTTGAAGCCGCTTGGTTTTTCAAGCGGCTTTTCCTTTGTTGAGGTTTTAGTATGAGACTTGATAAATATTTAAAGGTGTCGCGCATTATCAAGCGCAGAACGGTCGCTAACGAGGCTTGCGATGCAGGCCGTGTTACGGTCAACGGTAAGGTTGCCCGTGCATCCTATGATGTTAAGGTTGGCGATGTTATGGAGATCGCCTTCGGTGAACGCACCGTAAAGGCTGAAATATTGGATGTCAGCGAGGTTGTCCGCAAGGAAAACGCCGCTATGATGTATCGTATTATTGAAGAGTAATTAAAAGACTGACTTGTTCATATAATTTCCCAAAAGGGGAGTGTATTATGAACGAGCAAAAGCAACCTAACATAAACCACAGTATAACACTCGAAAACCGCTCGAAGCTTATAATTTCGGGCGTGCTTGACGTTATCGGCTTTGATGATGAAACCGTTTTAATGGAAACCGAGCTTGGACAGTTGACCGTAAAGGGGCAAAACTTGAAGGTTTTGAGTTTTACGGTTGAGGTTGGTACCATTTCGGTTGAGGGCACGGTTTCGGCTTTGGTGTATACGGGAGCTACCAAAAAAGGCGCTTTAAAAAGGTTGTTTGGATAATGGGGTATATCGATGTTTCGGCGCAGGCCTTGACATTTTTAATGTCCTTGGGGCTTGGTGCCGTGCTTTGCCTTTTGTATGACGTTGTCCGCGCATTGCACAAGACCTTTATAAAAGGATTTTTAGAGGTTTTGGTGTGCGATCTTCTTTTTTGGAGTATTGCCGCTGTTTTTACCTTTTGTTTTTTGATTATCCGGTGTAACGGCACAGTCAGAGGTTTTGTGCTGGTCGGTGAGCTTATCGGTGCTGTTGTCACAAGATACACCTTGTCCAGACTGTTTTTGCCTTTTTTATCCAAATTACTAAAGTTAATTTCGGATGTTTTTGGCTTTTTGAGGGTCGGTTTTGGAAAACTTTTCAAATCGGTTGAAAAAATTATTAAAAAAATGCTTTTAATTGTAAAAAAAGGCTTGCAACCTAAAGCATTACTGTTGTATAATCTACTAAAAGTAAGAAACAAACGGGATATTGCGGTTCCCGATGAAATAGATAAGGAGATGTGACGGTGGCATCAGGCACTAAAAGACAGAGCAGTATAATTTTGCGTGTCGTTCTTTTATTATTTGCGGTCTGGATGATCTACTATCTTGGTTCTCTTATTAAGGATTATACCACCTTGCAAAAGGAGTATGACGCTACTTTGGCAAAGCGTGATGAATTGGCCTTGGAGGTACAGCAAAAGGCCAATATGCTTGAAAACGGTAACGACGCTGATTTTATTGAGCGTGCCGCCCGTGAAAAGCTGGGATACGTTTATCCCGATGAACACAAGTATATCGATATTTCCGGCAATTGACGGAAAGTGATATAGAATTTTCTTTTGGTTCTTTGGAGGATTGGGCAATCAATGCAGATCGAGGTAGGACAAATCGTAGAGGGTAAGGTAACCGGCATCACCAATTTCGGTGTTTTTGTCGATTTGGGTGAAGGTAAATCGGGCCTTGTCCACATTTCGGAGATCGCACAGACCTATGTCAGCGACGTCCGTGAGTTCGTCAAGGAAAACGACACAGTAAAAATGAAGGTGTTAAGCGTTTCTGATGATGGAAAGATCAGCCTTTCCATTAAGAAGGCACAGCCGCAGGCTGAAGCACCGCAGCAGCAACAGCGTCCCCGTAACAATAATCATAATAACGGCGGACAGCGTACACCCAGACCCCCGAAAAGAGAGCCTGACTACACTTCACCTGCTGCCGTTTGGACCCCTAAAAAGAGCGAATCGGCTTCTTTTGAGGATATGATGGCTAAATTCAAGCAGACAAGCGACGAAAAATTCTCGGATCTTAAACGTAAGAATCCCGATACACGTCGCCCTAAGCGTGCAACTATGAAATAGTAAAAACGGCAGACCAAAGCCAAACTGCATACGGGCGTTGGTCTGCTTTTATTTGGAGTTAAGATGATAAAGGAAATTGATGTAAAACGCATTGAGGATGCGGTGGCAAGACTTTGTATTCATGCCAACAAAATACTGCCTCAAAGCGTTACCGACAGCATTTGTGCGGCCTGCAAGACCGAAACCGACGGTTTGGGTATGGAGATTATGTGCGACCTTGTTCGCAATATTGATGCCGCTAAGGAGCTTGATATCCCCGTGTGCCAGGATACGGGAATGGCGGTCGTTTTTATTGAAATAGGACAGGATGTTCACCTTGTCGGAGGTAGCCTGACTGATGCCGTGAACAGGGGAGTTGCCAAGGGCTATACCGATGGATTTTTGCGCAAATCGGTGGTTGCTGATCCGCTTAACCGTGTCAATACCGATGATAACACCCCCGCTGTTTTACATACAAAAATTGTTGACGGTGACTGTGTTAAGGTGACGGTTGCACCCAAGGGCTTCGGCAGTGAAAATATGAGCAAGGTCAAAATGCTGACACCTGCCGCAGG
>JAZQCY010000099.1:0-15404 GCA_045546555.1 Acutalibacteraceae bacterium
ACATCATCCCCTTCATCGGCGGTGAGGAAGAAAAGAGCGAGCAGGAGCCTTTGAAGATTTGGGGTAAGGTTGAAAACGGTGTTATCGTCAATGCCGACAAGCCTCACTTCACTGCACAGTGCCTCCGTGTTCCCGTGTCCGACGGTCACACCGCCGCTGTTTTCGTAAAGTTCAAGAATAAGCCCTCCAAAGAGGCTATCCTCAATAAATGGGCAGAGTTTAAGGGCACCGCACAGGAGCTTGAGCTTCCTTCTGCGCCCAAGCAGTTCCTCCACTATTTTACCGAGGACAATATGCCCCAGGCAAAGCTTCACCGTGATCTTGACGGCGGTATGGCAATCTCCTGCGGCCGATTGAGAGAAGATACCCAGTATGACTACAAATTTGTTTGCCTCTCGCACAACACTCTCCGTGGTGCCGCAGGCGGCGGTGTATTGCTCGCCGAGCTTCTTGCCGCAAAGGGTTATTTCGACTAATTTCTGATTGGAGTTTGAATTTATGAAAAAGAGAATTTTTACCGGCTGTGCCACTGCTCTGGTAACTCCCTTTAATGATGATTGCTCGGTCAACTATCCGAGATTGCGTCAGCTTATCGAGGAGCAGATCGTTGGCGGTGTTGACGCTCTTGTTATCTGCGGAACCACCGGCGAATCTGCCACTTTAGACAATGATGAGCATTGCAAGGTCTTGGAGGAGGCTGTTAAGGTCGCCAACAAGCGTGTTCCCATTATTGCAGGTACCGGCTCTAACGATACTATGTATGCCGCACAGCTTTCTCAGCATGCAGAGGCTATCGGCTGTGACGGTCTTTTAATGGTAACTCCTTACTACAACAAGACCTCGCAGAACGGTCTTATCAACCACTACTTCTACGTTGCCGACCGTGTTAAGACTCCTATCATTCTTTACAACGTACCCAGCCGTACCGGCACCGCTATTCAGCCTGCCACCTATAAGGAGCTTGCCAAGCACGAAAACATTGTTGCCGTAAAGGAAGCCAACGGTGACATTTCTTCCATCGCCAAAACAAAGAGCCTTTGCGGTGACGAGCTTGACATCTACTCGGGTAACGATGATGAGATCGTTCCCATTATGTCCTTGGGTGGTATCGGTGTTATCTCGGTTCTTTCCAACATTCTTCCCAAAGAGACTCACGACATCTGCGCTGAGTATCTTAAAGGCAACCATCAGAAGGCCTGCGAGCTGCAGCTCAAATACGTCAGCCTCATCAATGCCCTTTTCAGTGATGTCAACCCCATCCCCGTAAAAGAGGCTATGAATATGATGGGTCTCGGTATGGGTCCCCTTAGAATGCCTTTGTCACCCATGACCGATGCCGCACGTGAGAATTTGAGAGCCGAGCTTAAAAAGCACGGACTTTTGTAATATCTGATTTAGGATGTTAAATATGACAAAGATTATTTTAAACGGCTGTAACGGCAAAATGGGCCTTGCTGTGTCGAGACTTGTTGCCGAGCGTAACGATTGCGAGATCGTTGCAGGTGTTGACCTTAAAACCGACGTTCAGCGTGAGTTCCCCGTTTTCGGCAACATCAACGAGGTCAAGAACGGAGATGTTATTATCGACTTCTCCCACCCTTCCTGCCTTGGTTCGTTGCTTGAATACGCCGTCACCACCAAGACACCTATCGTTGTTGCAACTACGGGTCTTTCGGATGCAGATATTGAAAACGTAAAGTCGGCCTCAAAGGCTGTCCCCGTTTTCTTCACCTTCAATATGTCGCTTGGTATAAATCTGCTTGTTGAACTTTCCAAAACCGCTTCAAAGGTTTTGGGTGACCGATTTGATATTGAGATAATCGAAAAGCATCACAATCAGAAGATCGATGCTCCGAGCGGTACGGCAATTATGCTTGCCAACGCCATAAACGAGGTCAACGACGGCAAGTACGTTTATGAATACAACCGTCAGGCCAAGCGTGAAAAGCGAGATGCTAAGGAGATAGGCATTCATGCCATCCGTGGCGGTAACATTGTCGGTGAGCACGAGGTCATTTTTGCAGGTCACGACGAGGTCATTTCTCTGTCCCACTCGGCAGGCTCGAAAGAGGTTTTTGCCGCAGGTGCTGTCAACGCCGCAGTGTTTATCAGTGGTAATACACCGGGTCTTTATGATATGAAAGATCTTATAGCATCAATATAAATTTTAAACCGTTTTCTGTTTATCAGAAAACGGTTTAATTTTACAAAATAACACCCGACAACATTCATGCTGTCGGGTGTTTCGTTATTTTAATTAAGCTTCAAAATCAAGGCAGAGTCTTGTTTTGGTGAAAGGTCTAACCTTGCCGTCGGCAACGGCAACATGCTCGGGATGAACGGCATAGCCTTTGAGAGCGGCCTCATCCTCGAAAACGGAATAAAGCATTACGTCACAGTTTGAGGAAGCAAGACCAACGGTCTCGACCTTGATCTCAAGAAGTCCCGGGATCTTGCCCTGCAAGGCCTCAAGACCATCCTTAATACCTGCCTTAACGGTCAGCTTTTCGGCATCAGACAGCTCGTCTTTAAGCTGCCAAAGAATAATGTGTTTAACCATTTAAAACACTCCTTAACCAAGAATCTTCAACAGAACACCTGCGGCAACGGCCGAGCCGATAACACCTGCAACGTTGGGTCCCATAGCGTGCATAAGCAGGTAGTTCGAGGGGTTCTCCTCACGGCCAACCTTCTGAGCAACACGGGCGGCCATAGGAACAGCCGAAACACCTGCGGCGCCGATAAGAGGATTGATCTTGCCCTTGGTGAAAATATACATGAGCTTACCGAACAGCACACCGCATGCAGTACCGATAGCAAATGCGGCCATACCCATAACAAGAATCTTAATGGTATCAAGCTTCAAGAAGGTCGTACCGCAGGTTGTAGCACCAACGGTAAGTCCCAAGAATATAACAACGATATTCATAAGCTCGTTCTGTGCGGTCTTGGCAAGACGGTCAACAACACCCGACTCCTTAAAGAGGTTACCGAGCATAAGCATACCGACCAAAACAGCGGCATCGGGCAAAAGCAAGGAAACTACGAGAGTAACAAGTACGGGGAAAATGATCTTCTCGGTCTTGGAAACATTGCGGAGCTGATCCATCTTGACAGCTCTTTCTTTCTTGGTTGTAAGAGCACGCATAATAGGCGGCTGAATAACCGGAACAAGAGCCATATATGAGTAAGCGGCAACGGCAATTGCGCCCAAAGAGCTTGGGTCGAGCTTTGAGGTAACAAAGATTGCGGTAGGGCCGTCTGCACCACCGATAATACCGATAGAGCCTGCGGTTTCGGGAGACATACCAAGCAACAGAGCGCCGATAAAGGCGGCAAAAATACCCATCTGTGCGGCGGCACCGAGCAAAAAGCTCTTGGGATTGGCGATAAGAGGTCCAAAGTCGGTCATAGCGCCAACGCCGAGGAAAATAAGCGGAGGATAAATACCAAGCTTAACGCCAAGGTAAAGTATATCGAGCAGACCGCCTTCCTTTAACACAGCGCCTGCGTTCAAGTGACCTGCGGCATCCCACATAATGCTTCCGTATGTCGGGTCATTAGGATCCCAAAATTCAGCATGGAAAATGCCCGCACCGGGAAGGTTTGCAAGCAACATACCGAATGCAATAGGCAAAAGCAAAAGGGGCTCAAACTGGAATTTGGGGTGAATGGCAAGCACCAAAAGAATGCATGCAACACCAAGCATTATAAGGTTCTTATAGCCCTCTTCTTCTAAAAAGAAAGCAGCAAAGCCGGAATCTTGTAAGATTCCTTTTACTGTATCAAGTATTCCCATAATCTCACCAAATCTTTCTAAACGTTAAAACGGACGGGTGTTGTTCATAACACCTGCTGTAGCCCAAGCAGAGCGAACGCCCTTACTTGCCGGACGGATAGAGCGAATGACAGGAGTTTTACCCGTTCCCTCATACATCATATAAACTGCGGCCGAAATTGCGGCAACTACATCTTCATCTTCTGAAGAAGCGGCAGTCACAACAGGAGTGGCGGGTGCCGAAGGCTTAACCTCAACCTTAGGCTCCTTTTTAGGCATCTCCTTTTTTGGGCCGCCTGTAAGACGGCTCATAACAGCGCCGAAAACAACCATAATTATAACAAGCAGAACAAGCATTGAGAAAACTATCAGCAATCCGCTTAATGTAACATTAATACCTGAATCCTTCAAATTTTCAATGCCGTTTCCGTGATTTGTTACTTTTAGTAAATTCAAATCAAACATTTATCTTCCCTCATTTGCATATTTGCTTGACAAAATTTTGTCAAGCCATTAGTTGCTAACTATTATACTATACTTTCTCCGTAAATTCAACAGATATTTCCAAAGTATTTGAAAAATTATAACAAAAAATTAACTCCCAAAAGCATTACACTTTTGGGAGTTGTGACTAAACTGAAAATTATGCCTTAACTTCGGTACCGCCGATAGGACGGATATTGAGAACATAGCAGGAATCGGAGCCGAATACCGAGCTCATGATCTTGAGGTAATTTTCCAAAAGATCATCGGGTACAAAGGCCTGAATGGTGCCTGCAAAGCCACCGCCGTGAACACGGTAAGCGCCTCTGTGCTCCAAAGCACGGCTTGCCAAGGACAAAGCCAAAGACAGACCCTGTTCGGAAGGATTGGACGGAGAATAAACATTCTGCAGATACTGGAACGAGGAACGTCCCGAGTTCTTGGAAATGCGGAGGAAATCGTCAAATCTTCCCTCTTTAAGTGCATTTTTCTCGTCAATGGCACGCTGATTGTCGTTAAAGAAGTGGATGGCACGAAGAACCGCTCTGTCCCCTACCTTCTGACGAAGCTCTGCAATAGACTCATAGAACTTTTCAACATCGACATCACGCAAAACTGCCTTGCCGAAGTACTCGGAAACCTTTTTGCACTCGATGGTGATATCGGCATAGTCCTGCGTGAGATCGGCATGGTTACCGCCCGTGTTGACAATGACCAGCTTATGACCATGTGCGCCGATGTCAAACGATACCTTTTCGATAATGGGCTTTGAAGGATCATTAAAGTCAATACCGACAAAGCCGCCAACCGAGCTTGCCATCTGATCCATAAGACCGCAGGGCTTTCCGAAATAGATGTTTTCGGCACGCTGTGCGATCTTGGCGATCTCGACGGGATCAACTTTATTATTGTTGTAAAGTCCGCTCAAAATGTTACCGATAAGCACCTCAAAAGCGGCGGAGGACGAAAGTCCCGAGCCTTTCAAAACATTGGAGGTGGTGTAGGCAACAAAGCCGCCGATGTTGTAGCCATCCTTTTTGAACTCACCGCACATGCCGCGGATAAGAGCCGATGCACGGCCATACTCGGCCTCATTGGGTTCAAGCTCATTCAAGGACAAAACATCCTCGTCATAGCCCTCGGACTTAACCTTAACAGTACCGTCATCGGTTGCGGCAACAACAGCGATAACATCAAGGTTTACGCTTCCTGCCAGAACACAGCCGTGCTGATGGTCGGTATGGTTACCGCCGACCTCGGTACGTCCCGGTGCAGAGAAAAGACGAACTTCACGCTCGCCGTAAAGCTTCTCAAAGGAATCAACAGCGGCGGCATAGCGATTACGTGCAAACTCAACATCGCCGTAAAGCACCTTGAATATTTCATCAAATTTACCGTTTAAAATGTCGTTCTTAATAGCGATCATATAAACCCCTCAAATTATTTCTTAAGATTGGTAACGATCTCGAGGGTATCCTTGGCAATTGCAAGCTCCTCGTTGGTGGGAATGATAAATACCTTAACGGTGGAATCAGGAGTGGAGATCTCGACCTCTTCACCGCGGATGAGGTTCTTCTCCTCGTCGATCTTAACACCCATATAACCGAAGTGCTTGCAGACCTCGGAACGAAGGGTGGGATCGTTTTCGCCGATACCTGCGGTAAATACGATAGCGTCAACACCGTTCATTGCGGCAATGTAAGAGCCGACAAACTTTGCGATCTGATAACGCTGGATCTCATTAGCCAACGCTGCTCTGTGGTTGCCCTCTGCGGCAGCGGCAGAAACGTCACGGTTATCGCTGGAAACGCCCGAGATGCCCAAAAGACCCGACTTCTTGTTAAGAAGATCGCTCATCTGATCGGGAGTGATGTTCTCTTTGTTGGCAATATAGGTCAGAGCCGAAGGATCAACACCGCCGGAACGGGTACCCATAATGAAGCCGTCAAGCGGAGTGAAGCCCATGGAGGTATCAACACAAACACCACCGTCTACAGCAGTGATGGAAGCACCGTTACCAATATGGCAGGTAACGATCTTGAGATCCTTCTTGTCCTTGCCCATAATGTCGGCACAACGCTCGCTGACATACTTATGAGAGGTACCGTGTGCACCGTAGCGGCGAACTGCGTACTTCTCGTAATACTCGTAAGGCAGACCGAAGATGTAGGCCTTTTCGGGCATGGTCTGATGGAAAGCAGTATCAAAAACAACTACCTGAGGAACGTCCTTACCAAAGGTCTTGGTGCAGGCAACGATACCGAGGTAATGGGGATGGTTATGAAGCGGTGCAAGCTCTTTCAGCTCGTCAACCTTCTCTGCAACGTCGTCATCAACGAGACAGGATTTATTGAAGTAGGTACCGCCGTGAACAACACGGTGACCGATAGCGCCGATCTCATCGGGGCTGCTGATAACCTTGGCATCGCTTTCGGCCAAAGCATACATCAAAGCCTCAAAAGCCTCGGAATGGGTAGGCATTGCGATCTCGGCAGCATACTCTCTGCCGTCGCCTGCCTTGTGCTTGATGTTGCTGTCTGCAAGACCGATCTTATCACAAAGACCCTTTGCGATGACCTGTTCGTTATCCATATCAATAAGCTGATACTTCAAAGACGAGCTTCCTGCGTTTACTACAAGAATTTTCATTTAATGTTCCTCCTAAAAACGGTTTACGGTATTGCAATCCGCACCGATTTATTGTAATATAAAGGTAATAACTTACCAAAAATATATAATACATCATCTTTTAATATTTTTCAAGTGATTTTGAGAAAGAATGTGAGAAAATGAGAATATTCGGCATTGTTGCGGAATACAACCCTTTTCATAATGGGCATAAATACCTTGTTGACCAAGCAAAGAAGCTTGGCGCCGATGCTGTTGTAGCCGTTATGAGCGGCAATTGGGTCCAGCGTGGCGACACAGGTATTATATCCAAATTTGCACGCACCCGTCAAGCGCTCGAATGCGGTGTTGACCTTATTGCCGAGCTACCGACCTTTTGGGCTATGGCAACGGCTCAGAAATTTGCCGAGGGTGCCGTTACGATAATTGAAAGCTTAGGTGTTAACACCCTTATTTTCGGTAGCGAATGCGGTGATACCGAAAGGCTGATAAAGACCGCCTACTGCGTGCGCTCGGCCGAGTTTTCGGGCAAAATGCGTGAATATCTTGATAGCGGTTTGACACCTGCCAAGGCTCGTGAATCAGCAGTTGAGGCGCTTTGCCAAAACGGTGAGCTTCTGCGCTCCCCCAACGACACGTTGGCGGTTGAATACATCTGCGCCGCAAAGTCGCTCAACTCAAAAATGCGATTTGTTGCCGTCAAGCGGCAAGGTACAAATCACGACAGCAACAAAACTGTTGATGAATTCTGCTCGGCAAGTGCATTGCGAGAAATGATACATTCTGGGAATTTGAGCGAAGCAAAACGATATATGCCCGAAAAATCGTTTGAAATACTGTATGAGCAATTTCAAAACGGAAAGGTTTCCGACCTTAAGGCAATGGAAAAGACCATTCTGACAGCGTTGAGAACCATGACACCGACTGAGTATAAGCAGCTTCCCGATATCAGTGAGGGCATTGAAAATCGGCTTTATATGGCCGCACGTGTCAGCGCAACGTTGCCGAAGCTTTTGGACAACGCCGCCACCAAGCGATACACCAACGCAAGGCTTCGCAGGCTTATACTTTCGGCGTTTCTGAAGTCAAAGGCAGATGATATCCCGTCATCTGTTCCCTACATCCGAGTTTTAGGCTGTAATGCTATAGGTGCCGATGTTTTAAAGCAGGCAAGAACAAATTCAAAGCTCCCCGTTATAATGCGTTCGACGTCATTAAAGGGTGACAAGACCTTTGATTTTGAGGCAAGAGCAAGCGACATCTACACCCTTTCCCAAGCCGTTCCCGACCCTTGTGGAAGCGAATTTACCAACGGGGTTATAGTTAAGAAAAACTAAAATATGTGATGATATTTTCGGCAATGTTTTTAGGCATACCTGCATCGATAAGCTGTTGCTCGGTGGCCTTGGATATTGCCGAAATTGTTTTAAATTTGGAAAGCAGTTTTTTGGCTCGGCTCTCGCCCACTCCCTCGATTTCAGTGAGTTTAAGCACGTGTGAATTTTTAGACCTTTGCTGACGGTGGTAACCGATAGCAAATCTGTGAACCTCCTCCTGAATGGTGGAGACCAGCGTGTAGGCGCTTCGGTTAGCCTTTATGCCAATCTCTTCACCGCCCGAGGTGATGGCCCTTGTTTTATGCTTGGAGTCCTTGACCATACCGAAAACAGGAACGTTTATACCCATTCGGTCAAGCACCTCCAAAACAGAGGACAACTGACCCTTACCTCCATCCAACAAAATAAGATCGGGTAACTGTCCGAAGCCGTCAGCGGTTTCGGCTTTTTTATATTCCGTAAAACGGCGCTCGACGACCTCCTGCATAGAGCGGAAGTCATCTTGACCGGAAAATGATTTTATTTTGAATTTACGGTATGATGATTTATGAGGTTTGCCGTCCTTGAAAACCACCATTCCCGCAACGTTATCCTCACCTGCCGTGTTGGAAATGTCGTAGGATTCGATAAATTTCGGCGGCTTTGAAAGTCCCAAAAGACGTGCAAGCTCGTCTAAACCTGCAGTTTGTCCGATGTGGCGGCCAAGGTGCTGTGCAAGGCGCTCGGACGCATTGTTGCGGCACATTGTAACAAGATGCTCCTGCTCACCGCGCTCGGGCACTGCAACCGTCACATTGGTGCCACGCTTTTTGGAAAGCCAAAGCTCTAAAAGCTCCTTATCCTCAATATCGCCGTCAACCGCAACACGTGGCGGAATATTGTCACGAAGCGTGTAATAACGGCGCAGAAATTCGGCCCTTGCCGAGGGCATATCCTCAACCGCATCGACCAAAAATTCCTCACGGTCAGACAGCTTACCATCCTGGAATACAAACACCTCAAAGCAGGCGGCGGTGTCAGACACGGCTAAAGCGATAATATCCTGCCGTTTGTAAACCGAGCTGTATATCTTTTGACGGTCACGTATTTTTTCGATAGCGGTAATGCGGTCACGGAGTCTTGCGGCTTTTTCAAACTGCAATTCTTCAGCGGCTTTTTCCATTTCCTCACGAAGCACCGATACCGACTGCGAAACACCACCCTTCAAAAACTCAACAGCCTGGCGCACCGATTCACGGTAATCAGCCGCAGAAATTTTTCCACAGCACGGTGCAGAGCAGTTTTTAATGTGGAAATTAAGACACGGTCTACCCTTTTTGCTGATGCATTCGGGGAAGCTTTTGCCGCAATGAGGCAGGCGAAATATCTTTCGTACCTCGTCAACAGTTTGATTGACCACAAAGCCCGAAATATAAGGCCCGATGTATTCTGCATTCTTATCATCGGTATCAAAAGATGCAGAAATTGTGGGCCACTCACCCTTTGTGACCTTGATATAATGATAGCCCTTGTCATCCTTCAAAAGGATGTTGTACTTAGGCATGTGCTGTTTTATCAGCGAGCATTCCAAAATAAGCGCTTCAAACTCACTGTCGCATATTATATACTCAAAATCCTCAACATTAGAGACCATTCTTCTGACCTTGTCGGTATGCTGATTGCCTGCACCGAAGTACTGCGAAACTCTATTTTTGAGCTTTTTAGCCTTACCGACATAGATGATCTCACCCGATTTTGCGTGCATAATATACACACCCGGCAGCATCGGCAGCTTCATCGACTTTTCTCTTAAACGCTTCATTCTTTCGTCGGTCATAACGGTCTCCTTTCCGCTGAAATGGGCGGAACGACGGGGGCGTCGTTCCCTACAATTCATTGTCGTTCATTATATTTTCATGAGGCTCCCTCCAAGAGGGAGCTGGCAAAACCATAGGTTTTGTCTGAGGGAGTACTCCTTCCGTCACGACTTCGTCGTGCCACCTTCCTCAAAGAGGAAGGCTAAAATAGCATACTATTTTGCAAGATGATACGCCATTCGTGGTGACTTGCCTTCCCACGGGGCAAAAACATAAATCGTTCCGCAATGCTTAAAGCCGAGCTTGGTCAAAGCCTTTTGCATTGTGAGATTTTTCTCGTGGGTGTCGATTCTGACATTTTGAGTGTATTTTAGAGCAAGCTCGACCGCCGCTTTAACAACGCCCTTAACCCTTCCCGAAGATGCAATGCGGTGAATAACATAGTAAGGCTCGTCATTCTGCCATTGTCCCTCGATTTCGAGATAAGTATCATCGGGGCCCGATTCCATCAAAAATACACCCTCAACAGAGCCGTCACAATCGGCAACATAAAGCCGTCCGATCGCAATATCCTCAACTATCAGATGCTCATAAGGATACTCGGTTCCCCATTGGTCGGGGTTGCCGTTTTGCCGCATATATTCACGTGCAGTTTTATATATCTCAAGACAACGGTCAAGGTCGGCCACTGTTGCTTTTCTTATTTCCAAAAAAATCACCTTATCTTTAGTTCAAATATACCCAACATCCATCTGCAGCTTGGGCTCTGCCACACAACTTTCGCCGTAAAAGAATCTATAAACAGCCTCGGAAATATCGTGTCTGGCATCTCCCCATCCCGAATTTGATAATATTATTATATCAAAATCATCCTCGGGCAGTTGGATATGCAGGGTTCTGAAGCCAAAATGACCGCCGTTATGGATTATCCGTTTCTTGCCGTGCCACATATCAACACGGCAGCCCAAAGCAAAGGTGCCTCTCGGCGGTGTGAGAATATCATCCCACGTTTCGGGCTTTAGTAATAATTTTTGCTTAATTGCTTTATTTAAACAGTAAACATCATCGACAGTACCGATAATATCGGCCGCACCAAGGCACCAATCCAAGGCTCGGTCGACCTGCTTTACGGTTTTATCAACAAGCTCATAGCCCTTCGCTCTGTTATCAACTATAAGATCTCTGCTATCGACCATTGCCTGCTTCATACCAAAAGGCTTAAACACATTTTCGGCCATAAAATCGGCGTATTTTACCCCTGTAATATTCTCAATAGCCAATGCGCACAGCGTCATATTGATATTTGCATAATACGTTGAGGTTCCGGGTTCAAAATGCTGGGGGTATTTTACAAGCTCTTTTAACTGTTCACGAAGCTCATCGGGTGAACCGTGTTTAAAACGCTCTTTAAATTCAACCGTTTGCTCAAAATCGGGCAAGCCGCTTGAATGAGTCAGCATTTGGCGAATGGTCACACGTTCATCAAAGCCTTTGGCTTCGGCAACGTATTTTGAAGGATGATCGTTTATGTCGATAAGTCCGTCATCCTGCAGCTTCATAATTCCGATGGCCAAAAACGGCTTTGAAAGCGAATAAAAGCTAAATACCGTATCAGATGTGATGGGAACACCGTTTTCACGGTCGGCAAGACCCATACATTTTTCGTAAATTATTTTATCCTTTAGCGTAACACGCACAACGCCCGATATATCGGTCTTGTTTTGGTACTCGGATAAAAATACATCCAAATTTTCTGTTAAATCCATAAAATTACCTATACTCGTCCAAAACGCTCTTTAAAAGCACGGGGTCATCGGTCATAATGCAGTCACAGCCAAGCTCAATAAGCTCACGCATTTCGTCTGCGTCGTTGATAGTCCAATACTGAACTGCAATATTACGGCGGTGTGCACGGTCGATATAGGTGGCTTTATCAAGGCTCAGCTCAATACCGACATCATAGCTTGTAGGTATCTGCAGGCAGGCAAAATCACTACTGTCAAAAATGTTGACCTTGAGCATCTGGGTCACGATGAATTTTGCGGCAGTACCGGTCGGAGCACCGCGCAAAAGCTCGGGATACTTGGTTTTAAGCTCGGTCTCGATCTCGTCATGGAATGTACCGATAACAATTTTGTCCATATACTCGGGGTACTGCTTCAAGGTGTTGTAAAGAATCTCGCAAGCCTTAAAGCCGCTTTCACCCTCGTTTTTGATCTCAACAATAAATTTGAGATCGGGCTTCGACTCATAAAACTCGCTGAAAAGCTTGTCAACGGTTGCTATCTGCAGACCTGCTGATTCAATATCCTCAACATCCTTGTAAATACGGTTGCCGTCTTTATCTTCAAAATAGTAGCCGAAATTATACTGCTCAAGCTCGGCCAAAGTCACATCGCAGATATAGTGACGGTTGGCCTCATCCTCACAGAGAGTTTTGACCTCATCCAACGAAATATCACCGTTTATGTTGCAGGTCTCGTCGATATAATCATCGTGGTTATACACAAGGTAGCCGTCTTTGGTGAGATAAAGGTCACTTTCGATGATATCAACACCGATGGTGCCAACGGCCTCACGGAAGGCAAGCATAGTGTTTTCGGGATTGTTGATGCCGCCGCCACGGTGAGCCGCTATCATAGGTAATTTACCCTCACCCACTATGAACGGATTATTTTCAACGTTCTTTTTGGGCGGAATAACATTGATAACAACAAAGAGCGAAACGATCATAGCAAGTATTATGCCAAGCGTTATTAAAACCTTATATCTCTTTTTCATATTTTTTACCCCTTTACTTTTTTATCCAAAAACCTCTGCCGCAGCAACGGTTTTTAAAATATCTTCATCTATTTTATCACGTCCGTAAGCATCAAGAAAACGGTCGTAATACTCATTGGTGTGCAGATTGAACCACAAGGTCCAGGTACCCCAAAAGAGGTCGATATGACGGTCTCCCACTCCGCCGTTGCCGACATCAATGAAGCCCGAAAGCCGCCAATCATCAAGCATAATATTGGGCAGACAGTAATCCCCGTGAATGAGAACCTCGTTTTTGAGAGCGCTCTTACCCTCTTGCAGGACCTTATAGGCCTCCTCGGCCGAGCGGTAACCGAAGCTATCGGGAAAATGCGATTTATCATAATTGCCTGTTTCATAATTTCCTTCAGCCAAGGTAAGATACTCGGTCACACGGTCTTTAACGGGACAATCAGAATGCTTTGTTTCGTGCAGTTCTCTTAAAGCCACCGCCAAGGTATCGCAAAGGCGTTTTGGGTCACTGAGATACATTTCGTGAACGCAATCCTCACCCTTAACAGCGGCGGTAAGAAGCCAATCGTTTTCATCTGTCACATAGCCCAAAACCTCGGCACCTAAGCCCTTTTTATGGAAATAATCGGTCATAAGCGTCTCACGCTGTAGCGTACCCTTTGCGGCGGTTTTGAGGTACAGTCCGCCGTTGTTCTTTATGTAGTACACCCTTGCCTCGGGCGAGCAAGAGCTGTCGAAAACCGAAGCACCGTTTAAAAAATCGCTGAATTTTTCAGGTGCGTTTGGAATATTATCAATTTTAATCTTTTTCAATACTGCATCTCCAAAAGCATATCAATAACGTATATCACCACAAGGTGGGACGGATAATATATGTAAAACAGATTTTTAAGCTTATATTTACCTCTTTCACCGCTATACATCGCAAGCAAAACGATCGCCAAAAGCGACCACCACTGTATACCGCCCATCATTAGACAAATGCCAACAGTTGCGGCGGTAACGCCGATCATTTTGCCTATCTTATTTGGCCAAAAATATACAAACGACGGCAGCAAAACGCCGAAAATACCGTAATCGATCCTAAAGTCGGTGTGTGACAGTATTTTGGGCAACACAAGGCACACAAAGCCGATAAAAAGCAACACTGCAACCGCCAATAAAATCGAAAGGGTGTTTTTGCGTTTTACGGCGTTATCGATTGTATAAACCAAGCCTACTCCCAAGCTGAATGACACGAAAACGCCTTGAAAAAGTGAGCGATCGGCAACAAAGTACACGATCTGAAAGACAACAGCCAAAGCCGATAAAACGAGCAGATATTTGGTGCGGTTTTTGGTATAGCGGCACCCTTCGGCAATCATATAGGCAAATATCGGAAACGACAGTCTTCCGATGATGCGCAGTACCGGATACTGCGGCAACAGTAAAAAGCCGATATGGTCGATAGTCATGGCAATCAAAGCAATGATTTTTAGCTGATTACCCGAAAATAAATTGAGAATTTTAGTCATTTTCTTGAACAGCACCTTAGCAAAACTTATTATTGAATTTTGCTTGTCTACTACTTTTCATTTATATTGCCTTTTGCAGTGGTAACGGAGGCTACAAGCAATTTGCGGATTTTGCTGCATTTAGCAAACAAATCTTTATATTCTTCCTCACTGATAATATGAGTGTCTTTAAACAAGCCCAGCCAATAATCTGTTTCATAGCATTCCTTCAATGCAATTTGAAACTTATTAATAAAATCAGCTTTACTTGAAGCATAATTTGCTTCGTGTATATTGGCGCCAATACTCGTTCCGCTACGTAATACTTGATTTAATAAAATATTACCTTTTCGTTTTTCTTTAACGTCAGTACAAATATTGACAATATCAATTGCAAACTGTTTCGATAAATCAACTAAAAAATTTTCTTTCATGGTAAGTCCTCATGATTAATGATTTGACACTACGTGTCATGAATTGAAGCCTACTGCTTCATGATTTCTCGTCGGCGTTGCGCCTCCTCCATGAATTGAATTGCGCGTTCAACCTTATGCGCCCGCAGGCGCAATTCATGGTGAAGCCAATTCATGAGTGCGTCGCACTCAATTCATGCGCTCGCGCAATTCATTGTTGAAACAATTGTTTATTCAAGCAAACAATTGTTTCAACATGCTCGGTATGAGGGAACATATCAACAGGCTGTATCTTTTTGACTCTATACCCTTTTCGTGTGATGAATGAAAGGTCACGGGCAAGGGTCTCGGGATTGCAGGAGATGTAAACTATCTTTTCGGGTGAAAGCTCAACAAGGCAACGCAAAAATTCAAGGCTTGCACCGGCTCTCGGCGGATCCATTATGACCACGTCATACTTCTCGCCTTTTCTTGCAGCTTTAACCATAAATTTGCCTGCATCATCCTCAAAAAACTCAATATTTTTAACACCGTTCAGCTCGGCATTAACCTTGGCATCCTTGACGGCATCGGGGTTAAGCTCAACACCGACCACCGTTTTGGCCTTTGGGGACGCAATAATTCCGATAGTACCCGTGCCGCAATAAGCATCCAGCACCCTCTCATTACCCGTAAGCACTGCAAGGTCGAGTGCCTTGTTATAA
>JAZQCY010000100.1:0-2719 GCA_045546555.1 Acutalibacteraceae bacterium
AGAAAACTGCAGTAATACTTTGTGTCTTACAAGGCTTTCTTGCAAAGAGGCGGAACAAATTATCACGAAAAACCAAATTCTCCCTAACCGCAACTCCCTTTCGGTCAGGCTTTTTTACTGCAATCAAGCAATGGTTATCAAATAATTCTGCTGTTCAATCAGATACTTTGCACGGCTTGCGTCGACCTCGACGGCTTTATAGGTGTATTGGTCACCGGGAAGCGTTTCCCCATCCATTATAAAGCTCGTTTCGGTCAGATTGTTGTTTTTATCGTATTTATACTTATATCCGTAGTCATAATCGGAATCAAAGTATTTCTTTTCAACTATAAGACCGTTTTCAACACGGCACTCAAAAACCTTCTCCCCTGCATTATCCTCGCAATAAACCGATTTCAGAGTATTTCCGTTGTACTCATAACGCACAACCGTCTGCAGAATGGCATCGTAGTATTCACGTACTGCTGTAAGATTACCGTTATCGTCATAATCATATTGGTAACCGCTAAAATTACTGCCAACCTCTTTTTCTTCCTTCAGCCTGCCGTTATCGTTATAGGTAAGGGTCTTGGCTTGTTCATCGGCGCCATCCGGCCACACCGTACGAACCTTACGGGGCATTTGGTTTGCATCGTTATCCTCAAAGAAAACCTCGCACATAACGTCGTTTTCAATGGTATAAACCTTATAGGATTTGATGTTATGATTTTCGTCGTAAACGTATTCGGTATAACCGCTATCAAAAATAGCCGACTTGGTCAACAAATACACGGTGACCCTTTGGGGCTCGGTCTGTTGAGGTTCAGAGCTCGCAGTTGGGTTTGACGAGGTCGAGGGCGTGCTTTCGGTAGCAGATACGGGCGAGGACTCGGTTGAGGGCTTTTCTGTCGAGTCGGTATCGTTACCTCCACAGCCGCAAAGAGCCAAACAGAACAGTAATGCGAATGCTATCAAACGTTTCATAAAATCATCCCTTCTTATTTTAATTATATTCCTTTGCTTACAAATTAAATATAACATAATAAAAAGGACAAATCAAGAAAACTGTTACATTCAGGCTTCAAGTCCCGTCATACTATAAAATAATCCGAAACGAACGCAATGGTCCATTTCGGAATTATGATTTACCACTACTAAGATATTTAGGTGGTTTTGCGAAAAATTTTGTAATTCACTAAACAAATGAAATCCTTGCTGACGCAAGGATGAAATCAGCTAATGCTGATGAAATCTTCGGCTTTGCCTCAGATGAAATTAAATCCACCCACCGCCACAGCGATTTCATCCGAACAAAGTGAGGATTTCATCGTTGAAAACGATTTCACCCACCCGTAAGGATGGATTTAGTTGAGCAAAAAGCCCATACCCTTCACACGCATAATATCCTCAGGTTTCAAATTAGTCATACAAAACACCTCAAAAAATTAGATACAATATTTAAAATTTTTTAGATAAACGGTCTGCGGTCAAGAACAAGGCGCAACGGCTTGGTCGTGCGTATTTTTCCCGGTAATGCCGATTGAAGCTCGGCCAGACAGCACACCGCACCGAACAGCATATGCAGATCGTTAAAGAACTTGTCGTTTTCATAATCAATAGCGTAGAACATGGCAAGATACCGTTCGGCATACTGCTCAAGCACCTGCTTTGCCTCATAAAAACGGTAAGGAGTCTGCCGCATTGAACGCGTCAAAGTATACACAACGTCGATATCAATAAAATCACATCGTCTGACGAATCTTTCCTCGGTGCCGGTCATCATTTCCAAGCAGGAATCGATGACCTTTTCGGGGTAACGGTGCGGTCTGCGCTCAGTTTCGTGGTTGAACATATAATGAAAACCCGACGCCATTACTCTGAACGGCTCAAATCTCGACACGTCACCGTAGGTTATGAAGCCGGTAACGGGGTCGGTATGCTCCCACATCCACTCAAAATACCAGTCCTTCCACTCTAGCCCAACCATATCAGTGTTGGTCAACGACGGAAGAATACCTGCACCTTTATGAGATTCCGCCCAAGGGTCGACCTGCCACTTTACTTCGTTCTCCAGAAAGTCATACAGGCCCTCACGCGTCGTATACTTTTCAAGGACGGTCGGCTTGTATTTAGGCTTGGCATCAAACAGTTCAAGAGCCGCTGTGCAATGCGCCGTTGTGTGTATCGTGTTGTGGGTCGCCTCAACGTACATGCCCGTTTCGGGATTCTGCATATCACAAAGATGATGCACCCACTGTGCACGCTCATCGGGGTCTATCGGGAATCTGCCGACGGTATAAAGAATATTGGCGGCATCAGCACAACCGTACTCGTTGCGGCCAAGATCCAACCCCTCGCCAAACGTCCAACGCGAATAACATCCCACCGACAATTTATGTCGGTCAACGCAGTCGACGATTTTTTCTATTAAGTCATCAATGTAAGCAACCTTCACCAAAACCCCTCCAAATATCGACGGTTCCATAGAATCGGCAATAAAATATGCTGATTAAATTTTACCACAGTAATTTTGAATATGCAATCAAAAAACAGTCCCCTAGACTGTTTTTCTTAACGTTGTCTGCCCTCTCAAGTGTCAAGTCCCGTTAAATAAACAAAAAAATTCCGAAACGAACCTAAAGGTCCATTTCGGAATTATGATTTACCACTACTAAGATATTTAGGTGGTTTTGCGAAAAATTTTGTAATTCACTAAACAAATGAAATCCTTGCTGACGCA
>JAZQCY010000101.1:0-5354 GCA_045546555.1 Acutalibacteraceae bacterium
ATGTAATGCTGGTTTTGCAACCATTACCACTGGGATGAGTATTGCTGCGGTATGTGCGGCGCGTGCAGTGAAGAATGTACCAACGGGGGATGTTATTTATCCACCCACTGCAGCGAGTGCGGCGCCTGCGACAAGTTGGCAGACGATTGTCCCGTATGCCTTAGCTGCGAGGATTGCTATGTCAATAACGGTTGGCACTGTCTTGGCTGTAACGAATGCCACTACGTTTCAGAAGATGAACTGTGTGGCTACTGTTGGATCTGTGCTGACTGTACGGGTGGTCTTTGCGACAGTTGCGGTTTCTGCGAGGGATGCTGGGAAGTCGAAAATATGCACTGCCAGGAGTGCGGCAACTGCTACGCTTCTTATGCAGAGTGTGACTTTGGATACGATCACTGTGAGGAATGCTGTGTTATCTGTGAGCAGTGTGAGGAATGCTTGTTCGAGGACGGCATTGAACTGTGCGATGATTGCGGTCTGTGCGTATTCTGCTGTATGGACAACGCCGCAGCAGAGGGCTGCAGTTGCGGTGAATACTGCATTGAAAACCCCGATTGGTACGACCATCTTTGTCCCGACTGCGGTAACGCCTTTTGCGAGGTAGATATCTGTGAGGATTGCGAGCTTTGCCTTGACTGCTGTGAAGGCAACTCCGACTGCTCCGAGACTCCACCCGTTTGTGTTGAAAACGAGGATTACGATTTCCATTTCTGTGAGGACTGCGGCGAATGTTTCCACAATAGTGATATTTGCGCAGACTGTGAGCTTGCAGGTCTTTTGCTGTGTGAAACTTGCTGCAAGATTCGGCTGGAAGAGGAAGGCTGCGACTGCTCCGACAGATGTATCAGCGACAGCGATCTGGACGCGCACATCGCATCGGCTCATAAGAATGCCACTGGTTCCCACACCGCCACTCCCCAAAATTCCTGGGAAATCAGCGAAACCCATCACTGGAGAGCTTGCCGTTACTGTGATGCCGCTAACCACATTTCAAACAAAGCGGCTCACACCTTTGACAAATACGGTGTTTGCACGGTCTGCCGTTTTGACACCCAGAAAAATATCCTCATCTTAAAGCAACCTACCAGCGTGGTTGCCAAGGTTACCCATGACTCGGATGATCTGAGCGACCCCTTGCACCCCAAAAACAACACCCGTACCTTTACCGTTGCGGCGAGAGGCACATCGGCCTTGAAGTATCAGTGGTACTATCAGTACGGTTCAAGTGCTTGGAAGGCTCTGACCGACAGTGCCAAGGATGATCTTTACATTTGCTTGGGCTCCAAGACCAATACCCTAACCATCACGGTTCCGGAAGATTCCTGCTACTCGGATTATGCCTACAAGTGCGTTATCACCGACGCCAAGGGTAATCAGGTGACCTCAAACGTTGCCTATCTCAAATCACACCACGTGAGAACCTATTTTACCTACTATAAAGGCACTTTGATCGACACCATACATACCTCAAACGGCAACATCGGTGTTTATTCATCGGACGGTCATATTGCACAATGCGTCGGTGACGGCTGTGACAACGAAAAGCTCATACCCCACAGCTTTAGCAAGCAGACCACCCTTATCGTTGACCGTGTGAACGGTGTAAAATGGGTCGAGCGCATCTGCACCGATTGCGGTTACAAAGGATATATTCTTGATCACGAGCATTATTTCTACGACCCCAAGACCTACGAGTGCGAGATCGATACTTCATATAAAAATGACAGTCAGCACAAATTAAAGTGTCTGTGGCCGGGCTGTAACAAAACCACGACCGAAGCCCACGATAAGCTCGGCTGGCAGTTCCACGGCACACCCTACAGCAACCCCGATAAGGTCGGTGTTCCTTATCAAGAGTGTCAGATCTGCGGCTACAGCGTCGAAAAGCCGCTTCAGGTATATGACGAAAAGACCGATAAGATGGTCAACACAAAATGGACACAGAGTAATGATCTGGTCTTTGTCGAAGGCGGTTATGCAAGCTGTGACGTTGTTGTCAACGGAACCAAGCTTGTGATTGGATTTGCTCCTTCAGCTTATTACAAGCAGGAGATGCTGAAGCGCAAAAATCCCAAGATCACGGGTTGGAAGGTGAATTACCGTTGTGACCGTACCCCCACAGGCTCGGTATACGAGGCCGATGTAACAAAGGATTTCACTTTCACGAAGGTCGGTGACGAGCTTAAATGGACCGTGACCGTACCGTTGTTTACCGGCAGAAAGGGCGGCGGTGTGCTGACCTTTATTCCCATCATTGCCGAGGGCGAATGCAAACATACAGGCAAGACCCGTATAAAGGGCGCCGTGCAACCCATCTGCACATACGACGGCTACACGGGTGACACCGTTTGCTCCGACTGCGAGGGTGTTATCAAGTACGGCGAGGTCATTGAAAGCGTCGGCAAGCACGAGGGCAAGCTGACCCTTATCCCCGGTACCGCTAAAAAAGGCACCTGCGAGCAGCGTGGCTATGAGGGTACCTTCCGTTGCGACCACTGCAACAAGACGGTCCGAGGCAAGTCTACCTCCAAGGTACATAACGGCAAGACCGTTACCAAGAATGCCGTTGCCGTGACCTGCACCAAGTTTGGCTATAGCGGTGATATCTACTGCGAGTGCGGTATTCTGCTTCAGGAGGGCGAGCTGCTTCCACCCCGTCATACCAACCTCAAGCTTTTGGACCAAAAGAAGGCCTCCTGTATGCAGAAGGGCTACACCGGTGACTGGAAATGCTTTGACTGTAATCAGATAGTAAAATACGGCTACAACATTGCTAAAGGTGAGCACGCCTGGAGCAAATGGGGCAAGACCGATGATGTCTACCACCGTCACACCTGCGTTGTTGCAGGCTGTGGTGCCGCCGAAAAAGCCAAGCATACCGATGCCAACCGTGACCTCAAATGCGATGATTGCGGTTATAACTGGGGAAGTGACTCGAAAACCATCCGTTTTATTGCATTCAATATTGACGTCCCTGCTATCGGTTCAAAGCCGGACTACACTAAATTCAACGGCTTATGCTATGACAGCGACGGCGTAAGCGCCAGCAAGAAAAACGGTGTGCAATGGTTTGATGTTACAGATAACAAGCGCTTCACACCGGGTGGTGTCAACCAGGAATTTAAGGAAGGTCACGTTTATAAGGTCACCATTGACTTCAGGACCAAAGGCGATTATGAATTTGTCGATGAGGGTGTCCTTACAGCCACTATCAACGGCCGTGATGCGGTTGTTGAATACGTTACCTACAATCAGTTTGCAGGTATTTCCTACACATTTGAGGCCTTAAAGCACGAGCATAATATGACCCGTGTCAACAAGGTCAGTCCGTCCTGCACAAGCGCAGGTAAGCAGACCTATTACCACTGCGATTCCTGCAACAAATATTATGAGGATGCGGCCGCTAAAAAGCAGATTGCCGACATCAAATCGTGGGGCATCGTCCCTGCTTTGGGTCACGTTGAGTCCGAGGTTTTGTCTAACAGCACCCACCACTTCAAAAAGTGTACCCGTTGCTATGCCGAGATAAGCGGAAGCAAGGCCCCTCACAGCGGTGGCACCGCAACCTGCCTTAAAAAGGCCACCTGTGCCACCTGCGGCAAGGAATACGGCTCTTACGCCGCCCACGACTTTGAAACCGAGGTGTGGAGGTATATGGATGCCGCAGGCCACGCACACGTATGCCGAGTTGAGGGCTGTAACTACCGTAGCGACATTCTGCCCCACAAGTCCAACGGTGCCAACACCGAGGAAGCCGACGAGCTCTGCACCGAGTGCGGCTATGTAATCACCCTGTCCAAAAACCATGTCCACAAGGCGCTTAACGGCTATCAGCACAACGCCGAAAAGCATTGGGGCGTTTGCGGTTGCGGATTTATCCTTGATGAGGGCGCTCACGTAAACGATGACGGTGACAATACGTGTGACGTTTGCGGACGTGTGCTGTCCGAGATAGCAGATGGCGGCAAAAATTCATACATCCTTTGGATTATAATCGGCGCAGTTATCCTCTGCCTTGTGACCGCCATTCTTGTTTACCTCTTCCTTATTAAGAAAAAGAAAAAGGACGGGGATGAAAAGGAAGAAGAAGAAAAAAACAGCACCGAAGCCGCTCCCGAGGTTGCCGAGGAAGCCGACGCTGAAGAAAACAGAAAAGAGGACGAGTAAATGAAAAAATTAGTCTGCATTTTAATAGCCGCTCTTTTGTTGGGCGCTTGTGTTTTGCCTGCATCGGCGGCTTCCGATAAGCCCGTAATCACCATGAACCCCCAAAGCCCCTACTACACCGAGTATGCCGTTGCTATCTACACCGTAAAGGTCGAGGGTAGTAACCTTTCGGCAACCTGGTTTATTGAGTATGACGGCAAAACCTACGACACCTCAAAGTTGGGCGGTGCAATGCAGTCCTGGGAGGCCTATGCAGGCGAAGCCTACGGTCCCAAAAAGCTTGATGCCAACACCTTTGCTTTCGTCTTTGAGGGAATCGGATTTGAACTTGACGGTTCGTATATCTGGTGCACTGTCGAGGACGGTCATTATGATGTCACCACCCCCAAGACCCGCATTTCGGTCGGTAACGAGTTTTCTCCGCCCGAGATTTTGGAGATGCCGACCGAGCTGACCGTAGAAAAGGGTGACCAAGCCGAGCTGCGCTGTGTTGCCAAGGCTCCCGAAAACACACAGCTCACCTACATTTGGTATGAAACCGAAACGGGTGACCGCAAGGATATGGTAGCCGTAAACGACGGAAAGGAAACCTCCGATTTTCTTAATTGCGATACAAGCAAGGTCGGCACACGCAACTATCTGTGCGTTGTTTCGACCTCGGACGGCGGTGTTGCCCACAGTAGTATCGTCCCCGTGACGGTGACCGAAAAGCAGGTCGTTGAAAACGGCCCCTCAACCCCCTTAGACACACAGTCACAGCCCGACGATCCGTCACAGTCGACCGACTCGACCGTCGGAAGCAATTCCGAACCGCAGGGCTCTGACGGTAACGACAACGGCGGCAACAATAACGGTGACGAGTTTCCGTGGCTTATAGCCATTATCGCCGGCGTTGCGGCGGTCGCAATCGGCTTCGGTCTGGCACTTATTGTTGTTAAGAAGAAGTCTTAACTCAAATTTCACTTTAGCCAAAGCATTTAAACCCGAATCAGATTTTGAGGAAAGGATTTAATGCTGTGGCGTTGTTAAAATACTCGCAAATCCAAAGAGGATTTGCTGCGTTTTGTGCCTCGCCACATCAAAAATCCTTTAACCACAAAATTCTGCGACCTAAAAGGTGTGGTTTTATGAGAGGATTTTGGTGATGCGAAGCACATTAGGCTGTCGCCTATGTGCGACAAAGAGCC
>JAZQCY010000102.1:0-7097 GCA_045546555.1 Acutalibacteraceae bacterium
TCTTCTAAGACCGCTTGGCCTCCGACTTCGATGATCTCCAGATGGAGCTCACCCATACCGGCGATGATGGTCTGACCGGTTTCTTCATCGGTGTAGAACTTGAAGGTAGGATCCTCTTCAGCCAGCTTGGAAAGGGCAATACCCATCTTCTCCTGGCCTGCCTTGGTCTTAGGCTCGATAGCGACACGGATAACCGGCTCGGGGAAGTTCATCGACTCAAGGATGATGGGGAACTTCTCGTCGCAGAGGGTGTCACCGGTGGTGGTATTCTTCAGACCGACAGCGGCTGCGATATCACCTGAATAGCAGGTTTCGATATCCTCACGGCTGTTAGCGTGCATCTGAAGGATACGTCCCATTCTTTCTCTGTTACCCTTTACGGAGTTGTAAACGGTAGCACCGGCATCAACGGTACCGGAATATACACGGAAGAAGCAGATCTTACCAACAAACGGGTCGGTAGCGATCTTAAATGCAAGAGCTGCAAACGGCTCGTTATCGCCGGTGTGTCTTACGTCTTCTTCTTCGGTATCGGGATTTACGCCCTTGATGTCTTCAACATCGGTAGGAGCGGGCATATAGTCAACGATAGCGTCGAGCAAAGGCTGAACACCCTTGTTACGGTAAGAAGTACCGCAGCAAACGGGAACCATCTCGTTATCGATGGTGGCCTTGCGGATGATCTTCTTCATCTGCTCAACGGTGGGCTCTTCACCCTCAAAGTACTTCTCCATAAGCTCTTCATCCATCTCAACGATAGACTCAATGAGGTTGGAACGGTACTCAGCGGCGAGATCCTTCATATCCTCCGGAATTTCTTCACGGCGGACGTCTTTACCAAGGTCGTCATAATAGACCTCGGCTACGTTCTCAACAAGGTCAATGATTCCGCGGAAGGTGTCCTCAGAGCCGATAGGCAGCTGAATGGGGACAGCGTTACACTGGAAACGCTCCTTGACCATTTTAAGAACATTGTAGAAGTCTGCACCCATAATGTCCATCTTGTTAACATAGATCATTCTGGGTACACGGTATTCGTCAGCCTGTCTCCAAACGGTTTCAGACTGAGGCTCAACACCGCCCTTTGCACACAAAACGGTTACAGAACCGTCAAGTACGCGCAAGGAACGCTGAACTTCAACGGTGAAGTCAACGTGTCCGGGAGTGTCGATAATATTGATACGGTGGTCTTTCCAGAAACAAGTGGTAGCAGCCGAAGTAATGGTGATACCTCTCTCCTGCTCCTGAGCCATCCAGTCCATGGTAGCATCACCCTCGTGGGTCTCGCCCAGCTTGTGAGTCTTACCGGTATAGAACAGGATACGCTCGGTAGTGGTAGTCTTACCTGCATCAATATGAGCCATAATACCAATATTTCTTGTCATATCAAGAGATACTTTTCTAGGCATATTTTCCTCCTATATAGCAGTGATTACCATCTGTAGTGTGCGAAAGCCTTGTTGGCTTCTGCGGTTCTGTGCATTTCTTCTTTCTTCTTGAAAGCGTTGCCCATACCGTTGGTAGCATCGAGGAGCTCATTAGCGAGACGCTCCTTCATAGTAGCCTCCGAACGTGCACGGCTTGCATTGGTCAACCATCTGAGAGCCAGGGTCTGCTTTCTTTCGGGGCGAACCTCGAAAGGAACCTGGTAGGTTGCACCGCCCTTACGGACAGCCTTACATTCGAGCTGGGGCATTACGTTCTCGAGAGCGGCCTCGAAAACCTCAAGGGCCTCCTTGCCGGACTTCTCTGCGATGATGTCGAATGCTCCGTATACGATTTTCTGAGCAACACCCTTCTTACCGTCCAACATAACGTTGTTGATGAGACGGGTTACGATTTTGGAATTGTAAAGCGGATCGGGCAATACATCACGTTTTGCGATTATACCTCTTCTTGGCACTTTAACTTCCCTCCTTCACATAATGATATCATAGGTACTCGAGTGACAAATCCCGTTAGTGTCTTCCGAGGCGTATATATATAAACGCCGCGAAATTGCGACAAAAGATTCGTCGTTAAAAATTTAAGGCTTTCTGATTACTTAGCGGCAGCCTTAGGACGCTTTGCGCCGTACTTGGAACGACCCTGCATTCTGTTTGCAACTCCCTGAGCATCAAGGGTTCCTCTGATGATGTGGTAACGCACACCGGGAAGGTCCTTAACACGTCCTCCACGAATGAGGACGACCGAGTGCTCCTGCAGGTTGTGGCCGATACCGGGAATGTAGGCTGAAACTTCGATACCGTTGGAAAGACGTACTCTGGCGATCTTACGAAGAGCCGAGTTAGGCTTCTTAGGAGTCGAGGTCTTAACGGCAGTACACACGCCTCTCTTCTGGGGAGAATCGTTGTCAGTGAGGCTGCGCTTCATAGAGTTGTAACCCTTCAAAAGTGCAGGAGCCTTAGCCTTCTTCTCGAGGGTATCACGACCCGAACGGACTAACTGGTTAAAGGTTGGCATATTACACCTCCTCGAAAAATAATGTATACGACGCAGGCAGAATTTCTCCTGCCTGCGTAATATATTAAGTGTGACAGTACTCAAGACTGTCTCGGTTTCGCACACCGCTTTTCTCGTTGCGGCTTTGCACTCATTTTTGTAAGGCAAAAGCCTTACTGCAAATTCCTGCTTCGCCGAACAAAAAAATCGGCGGCAGAAACTCAACCTGCAATTTCATTTTGCAGGCGTGACAGGCTTGAGTCCTGTCACACTTTGTGTGCGGACAAGGTTCCGCACGTTAGATGATTTTAACACCTACACGTTATATTTGTCAAGTATTTTCTTAAAAATACTTACAATTTCCTAAAAATTTACTGTTTTTAGTCGATAACGTGGTCATCGGCGTTCTCAAAATCGACCGAAGTGTCGTCACAGCCAACTGCGATCTCGGTTGCTTCGGCATTTTCTGCCTCAACATCATCATTCTCATGGTAGCACTTCATGCCGGTACCGGCAGGAACAAGCTTACCGATGATGACGTTCTCTTTAAGGCCGAACAGAGGATCGACCTTGCCCTTGATAGCGGCATCGGTGAGAACTCTTGTGGTCTCCTGGAAGGATGCGGCCGACAGGAACGACTCGGTTGCAAGAGAAGCCTTGGTGATACCGAGCAAGGTATACTCGTAGGTGGCAAGGGACAATCCCTCTTCACCTGCATCGATACGTGCCTGGATAGCATCGTTGGCCTCATAGACCTCACCACGGTCAACCATGGTGTTGGGGATGAAGTCGGTGCTTCCTGCATCGACGATGCGGAACTTACGCATCATCTGTCGGATGATGACCTCGATATGCTTATCGTTGATCTCAACACCCTGTGAACGGTAGGCATTCTGAATCTCCTTTATGATATACTCCTCAACGGCACCGGGACCGGTGGTTGCGAGGATATCGGCAGGAGCAATCGAGCCCTCGGTCAGCTGCTGACCCTTATTTACATGGTCACCGTGAGCAACGCTTATACGGTAGCCAAACGGGATGGTGTACTTGCGCTCGTCAGCATTTTCCTCATCGGTGATGATGACGACTCTTGTTTTCTTATCCTCGGTGAGGGTTGCGGTACCGCTGATCTCGGCAAGTATTGCACTGTGCTTGGGACGGCGAGCCTCGAACAACTCCTCAACACGGGGAAGACCCTGGGTAATATCTTCGGTAGATGCGATACCACCGGTATGGAAGGTACGCATGGTAAGCTGGGTACCGGGTTCACCGATGGACTGTGCGGCAATGATACCGACAGCCTCACCGACGGTGACGGGAAGACCGGTTGCAAGGTTCATACCGTAGCACTTCTTACATACGCCATGCTTTGAGCGGCAGCAGAGAATGGAACGGATATAAACGCTGTCATAGCCTGCGGCAACGATTTTCTCGGCATCCTCATCGTTCATCATATGGTCGTTATCGACAATGACCTCGCCTGTTGCGGGATCGACAACGGGCTCGAGGAGGTATCTGCCCTGCAGACGCTCCTCAAAGCGCTCGATGACCTGGTTGCCTTCCATAATGGCGGAAACCTTGAGACCTTCAACGGTTCCGCAATCGTCCTCACGGATGATAACATCCTGCGAAACGTCAACCATTCGACGGGTCAGGTAACCCGAGTCGGCGGTTCTAAGAGCGGTATCGGCAAGACCCTTACGTGCACCACGGGAGGAAATGAAGTACTCAAGTACGTTCAGGCCTTCACGGTAGTTAGCACGGATAGGAATTTCAATAACGGCACCGGAGGTGTTGGAAATAAGTCCACGCATACCGGCGAGCTGCTTGATCTGGCTCATGGATCCACGAGCGCCGGAGTCAGCCATCATGAAGATGGGGTTGAACTCATCAAGGTTGCCCTTCAGAGCATCAGCTATCTCATCGGTGGCATCATTCCAGGTCTTGATGACCATGGAAAGACGCTCGGTGTTGGTGAGGAAGCCACGACGGTACATCTTCTTGACCTCGTCGATCTTCTTCTCAGCGGCCGAGATGATCTCCTTCTTCTGAGGAGGAATGATAGCATCCGAAACGGCGACGGTGATAGCACCACGGGTGGAATACTTGAAGCCGGTCGACTTGATCTTATCAAGAACGATGGCGGTCTCGGAGGTTCCGTAAAGCTTGATGCAGTGGTCGATGATCTTACCAAGCTGCTTCTTGCCTACCTTGAAGTTGTTGATCTCATCACCCGAGGTGATTCTGAGAGCATTCTCATCCTTAGGTGAGAAGCAGACCTCAAGCTTGAACTTGTTTTCGGGCTTGCTTCTGTCAACAAATCCGAGATCCTGCGGGATGGACTCATTGAAGATGATGAAACCAACGGTACACCAGGTAAGACCCTTTTCCCCATCCTTTTCCATACGGACACGGATAGGAGCATGAAGTCCGACAACACCGTCCTGATAAGCCATGATAGCCTCGTTGGTGTCACGGAAGACCTTGTTTGCACCGGGCTCCTGAGGCTTGACAATGGTCAGGTAGTAAGAACCGAGAACCATATCCTGAGTAGGAACGGTTACAGGCTTACCGTCAGAGGGCTTCAAAAGGTTATTGGCGGCAAGCATGAGGAAGCGTGCCTCAGCCTGTGCTTCTGCCGACAGAGGTACGTGAACAGCCATCTGGTCACCGTCGAAGTCGGCGTTGTAAGCGGTACATACGAGCGGATGGAGCTTCAAAGCACGACCCTCGACAAGCACCGGCTCGAAGGCCTGAATACCAAGTCTGTGAAGTGTCGGAGCACGGTTGAGAAGCACGGGATGATCCTTGATAACGGTCTCGAGTGCATCCCAAACCTCGGTTCCTGCACGCTCTACCATCTTTCTTGCAGTCTTAACATTGGAAACGATACCGGTCTCGGCAAGTCTCTTCATAATAAAGGGCTTGAAGAGCTCGATAGCCATTTCTTTAGGCAGACCGCACTGATACATTTTAAGTTCAGGTCCTACAACGATAACCGAACGGCCGGAGTAGTCGACACGTTTACCGAGAAGGTTCTGACGGAAGCGTCCCTGCTTACCCTTCAACATATCGGAAAGTGACTTCAATGCACGGTTGCTGGGTCCGGTAACAGCCTTGCCACGGCGGCCGTTGTCGATCAAAGCATCGACGGCCTCCTGCAGCATACGCTTTTCATTGCGGACGATAATGTCGGGAGCACCAAGCTCAAGCAATCTTTTAAGACGGTTATTACGGTTGATAACACGGCGATAGAGATCGTTAAGATCGGAGGTAGCAAAGCGTCCGCCGTCCAACTGAACCATGGGACGGAGATCGGGCGGGATGACCGGCAGAACATCAAGGATCATCCACTCGGGACGGTTGCCCGACTGACGGAATGCCTCCATGACCTCAAGACGCTTTAAAAGTCTTACTCTCTTCTGTCCGGTTGCCTCCTCAAGCTCTGCATTGAGCTCGTTACAGGTTTCCTCAACATTTATTTCGCAGAGAAGCTTCTTGATAGCCTCGGCGCCCATTCCGGCCTCGAAGTCATCCTCATACTTCTCACGCATATCGTTATACTGCTGCTCGTTTAAGAGCTGCTTTTTCTGGAGCGGAGTATTACCGGAATCGGTAACAATGTACTGCGAGAAGTACAAAACCTGCTCCAAAATTCTCGGCGAAACGTCGAGAACAAGGCCCATTCTGGAGGGAATGGTCTTGTAGTACCAGATGTGTGATACGGGAGCGGCAAGCTCGATCGAGCCCATACGCTCACGGCGAACCTTTGCACGTGTTACTTCAACACCGCAGCGGTCGCAGATCTTGCCCTTATAACGGATTCTCTTATACTTTCCGCAATGGCATTCCCAGTCCTTCTGGGGTCCAAAAATGCGTTCGCAGAAAAGTCCGTCACGCTCGGGCTTTAAGGTACGGTAGTTAATGGTCTCGGGCTTTTTGACCTCGCCGTGAGACCAGCTTCTGATCTGTTCAGGAGAAGCAAGACCAATTTTTATAGATTCAAAATCGATATTTTCCATTACTGTCTCCTCCTATATCAGTTATCGTCTTCGCCGTCGAAGCCGAAATCATCGGCATCAACGTCATCGGTTATAGCATCGCCGTTCTCATCCTCAAGACCAAAGCCGTCAAGGTTGTCGGCAACGGTCTGCTCGTCGAACTCGGGATCGTCGGTGACAACGGGAGTGAAGCCCATATCCTCATCGTCGTCGAAGGTCTGTTTAAGGTCTATCTCTTCGTTATTAGCGTCAAGAACCTTAACATCAAGACCCAAGGACTGAAGCTCTTTAATAAGAACCTTAAACGACTCGGGAACGCCTGCCTTGGGAACGTTCTGACCCTTAACAATAGACTCATAGGTCTTGACACGGCCTACAACGTCATCGGACTTGACGGTCAAAATCTCCTGCAGGGTGTAAGCGGCACCGTAAGCTTCAAGTGCCCAAACCTCCATTTCACCGAAACGCTGGCCACCGAACTGAGCCTTACCACCCAACGGCTGCTGGGTAACAAGGGAGTACGGACCGGTTGAACGGGCATGGATCTTATCATCAACGAGGTGATGCAGCTTCAAATAGTACATGTAACCAACGGTTACTTTATTATCAAAGGGTTCGCCGGTACGTCCGTCATAAAGCTGAGTCTTGGCATCC
>JAZQCY010000103.1:0-36769 GCA_045546555.1 Acutalibacteraceae bacterium
CACGTCAGTGTTACCGTGGGCTTTTTCATTTCCGGCTCCTTAAAATTAAATCTTACACTTTAATTTTAATGGATAGCGGCACCGTTGTCAACAAGTATCTTTTGAAGCTTTTCTATATCGACCTCTTTAACGCCGCAGTTGTCCTGCTTTGCGGCGGCGATGGCCGAGCCTGCCGCCTGACCCAAAGTGCAAACGATGGGCATTATGCGGATGGAAGCCTGCGCCTCATGGTCGCAAGACACACAACGGCCTGCAACCAACAGGTTTTCGGAATTTTTGGGGATAAGCGAACGGTAGGGAATCTCATAAAACTCACCCTGGCCGAAATAATGGTGGCTTGTGCCGGAGCCCTCGGGGTTGTGGATGTCGATATCGTAGTTGCCCAGAGCAATAGAATCCTCGAAACGGCAAAGGCTCAACAGATCCTGCCCCGTCAAAACATACTCACCGTCGATCATACGGCTCTCACGGGTGCCGATCTCGCAAGCCGTTGACACGACCTGAGCGTTTTTACAGCAGTCAAAGGTTCTGAAAAACTCAAGCATCTCAAAGACCTGCTCCCTTGCCTCAAGCTCGGCCTTGGTGACATCGAACATATCGGTGGGATCACACTTTACAACACGGGTCGTGTTAAGGTGAAGCACTCCGTCGATAAGAGTGTGGAACGGCAGAATGTTCTCTCTCGGGTTGCGGATCTTGCCTTTCCTTTGCCACTCAAGATAGCGCTCCTGCATCTCTTTGCGGTAGATCTTGTAAAACTCGTCAACGTCAACACCTGCCATTCTGAAGCAAAGGGTCATGGGCTGGCAAAGGTTGTCGCCCTCACGGCCGACTCTGAACGGGAAGCCCGTCATAGAAATAAGATTTGCATCGCCGGTGGCATCAATGAAATAGTCGGCCTCAAGCTCTAAGGTCTGACCACGTCCGACAACCGTAACACTCTTTATGCGGTTGCCCTCACGCACAGCACCGCAAACGGTAGCGTTGAAAAGCAGCTCGACCCCTGCCTCAACAGCCATACGGTTCAAAATGAGTTTTAAATACTCGTTATCAAAGCGTGTACCGTTTTCATTGGTTCGGCCTGCTTCACGAAGCTTGTCGACTATCTCCTTAAAAATGCCTTCACTCAAATATTTGTATATGGGTTTGCCCTCGTCATCCTGACCCATAACGGCACGGTAGGGCATAAACGGTGTGACAAGTCCCGTGTTTGCGGCACCCGACAAGGCGTTGGTGCGTTCAATCAGCAGGGTCTTAACGCCCTCACGTGCGGCAGCCACGGCGGCGCCAAAGCCTGCAAAGCCTCCGCCGACAACTATAAGCTCATACTTTTTCATAAAAAACACTCCTTTTAAATTTAAAGGGTATATTTGTTTCGCATTTTCAGTATAACACACCCGATACAAAAAAGTCTTTATCTACATACGCAAATATCTTGAACAAAAGATACTTTTATGTTATAATTTTGGCAAAGAGGTGAAATAAATGCAAGAATTTATACATCTTTCCAAACTGCTGAACACCTATAACTCTTTAAATAAGTTCTTGATCAGCGTGACCGACCTTTCGGGAATTATGTCGCACCCATTGCTTGATATCCCCTTGCGTGAGCGATATCACACAAAAAAATTCTGCGATATTGCCAAAAGCACCGCCAAGGGTTACCGACACTGTCGCCGTTGCCGCCGATTTGCCGACCGCAAGGCCATAAAAACGGGCGAGCTTTTTTGCGGATACTGTGTTCACGGTCTTTATGAGATTGGTCTGCCGGTCGTGGTGGGCGGCAAAGTCCTGGCCGTTGTTTATGTTGGAAATCTTATGCCCGACAAGGCTTTTGCGACCGAAAAAGTTGAAAAAACCTGCCAAAAAACAGGTGTTGACCCAAAAATTTTGACAGCCGAGCTTGAAGACGCCCAACCCGTGACCGACCTTCAGACCTATATCGACATAGCCGAGACGGTCAGCAGTTATATAAAGCTTGTGTTCAAGACCTTTCCGCAGGACCTTGGCGGCAACGCCCATTGGGTTATCCGTGAAATGAAGCTGTATGCACGGGAAAACTTCCGCAACCCGATAAAGCTGTCTGACCGAGCCAAGCATTACGGCTTTAATGAAAAATACATCGGCAGACTTTTTAAAAGCACTACCGATGTATCGTTTTCGAATTATGTAAACCGATTAAGGCTTAATCACGCCAAAAACCTGCTGTTAAGCACCGAAAAAAGCATTATCGAGGTGGCTTTGGACAGCGGTTTTGAAAATGTGACCTATTTTAACCGATGCTTTAAGCGGGAATTGGGGCTTACCCCCACCGAATTTCGCCGTCAAAGACCCATGGATTGATATGCCATATCACGGAAGGCAAGGTGGTCGTAGGTGTAGATGTCGGAATGGTTCATAATATGCTCGACATACACCAACGAAATGTGGTTGACGGGGTCGATCATAACGTATGAGCCTGCCGCACCGTCCCAACCAAATTCCTGACAGTTGGGGCTTGTGCCGATGGCCTTGGGGTCCATTGCGGTGCGCACACCAAGTCCGTAGCCGTAGCCGATACGGCGGCGGTACTCGCCAACGTAAGCTTTGAGTGCATCCTCACCCAACTGATTGGTTCTCATAAGGTCAATGGTTTCGGGCTTGAGCACACGGTAGCCGTTTTCCGCAACACCGCCGTTGGCCAAAGCATCGACCATTTTAATATACTGCTCGGCGTTGCCAAAAAGCCCTGCTCCGCCAGAGTCGTAGTTATCGGTCAGCCTCAACCAATTTATCTTGGGGCCCAAAGTGATGGGCTTTGAGCCGTCCTCACGGTATTCGACCCTCCATTTATCTGCCATTCTCAACTGTTGCTCAGGTGTAGGATGAAAGCCCATGTCGGTGATGCCGATGGGGTCGAGCAGTTCATCCTTCACAAAATCACGGAACCTTTTGTTTGATACCGTCTCAACCACAGCGGCCACAATATCGTGACCGAAGCCGTAGCAAAATCTTGAGCCGGGCTGAAAAAGCAACGGTCGCTTGCTGAACGCATTGACTACCTCAATAGTCGATGCGTTTTTGTTTTTGATAAGCTCCTGCATTTCGGGGTAGCGGTTAAAATCGTAATTAAAGCCACCCGTCATAGACATAAGACAACGGACGGTCAAGGGTGACGTAAGGTCAACCGTGCCATCTCCGTCCTGCACCTTCAAATTATTAAATTCGGGCAGATAGGTGCCGACCGGTTCATCAAGGTCGATAAGACCTCGTTCAACAAGGCGCAAGGCCGCCGTCATTGTGTAGACCTTTGACATTGAGAACAGCCAGAACAGGTCATCGTATCGGGCAATCCTTTGCTTTGCGGCATCGGAATGCCCTGCAATATGCCTAAATACCTCTTTGCCGTCCTTGCGGACGATAAGCTGTGCCTCGGGCACACCGTTTTCGACAAGTGCATCTATTTTTTCGCGAAGTGCATCAAAGTTCATAATATCACCTGAAATTTATGTGTCCCTCTTGGAGCATTTTCTGTGCGGCAAGCATTATGCCGACCTTGGCCGAATGGAAATTGAGACCGCCCTGCATCCAAACTGCAAACGGCTCACGCAAGGGAGCATCGGCCGAAAGCTCGATCGAAGCGCCCAGAGTGAAAGCACCTGCGGCCATAATGACCTGACTGTCGTAGCCGGGCATATCTCCCGGCTCGGGTGCGGCAAAGGAATCAACGGGCGAGCCACTCTGCAGACCACGGCAGAAGGCAATCAGCGCCTCGGAATTACCGCACTTTACGGTCTGGATTATATCGGCTCTGGGCTCACTCGAAGAAGGTGTGACCTCAAAGCCGAGGGTCTCAAACAACGATGCCGTAAATACGGCAGTCTTGACGGCTTCGCCAACCACGTGCGGTGCGCTGAAAAGCCCCATAAACAGTTCCCTTGTGTGACCTAAAGTTGCACCAACCTCAAGTCCCACACCGGGTGCCGTAAGCCGATAGCCGCACTTTTCGACCAAATCGGCTCGGCCTGCGATATATCCGCCCGTGGGCGCAATTCCGCCACCGGGGTTTTTTATAAGCGAGCCTGCGATAAGGTCGGCACCGACCTCCAACGGTTCTCTTTTTTCAACAAATTCGCCGTAGCAGTTGTCCACCAGCACCAAGGTCTCGGGCGAAAGCCTTTTGACAAGATGTGCCATCTGACCGATGGTTTCGACCGAAAGGCTTGGGCGGAGACTATAGCCACGTGAGCGCTGTATGTAGGCCACCTTGTATTTTTTGGACTGTATTCTTTCCTCAATGGCCGCCATATCGGGCGTACCGTCGGACTTTAAGTCAACCTGCTCAAAGTTCACGCCGAAATCCTTTAGTGATCCGTCAACGTGACCGTCAATTCCGAGCACTCCGATAAGCGTGTCGTAAGGACGGCCCGTGAGGCACAGCATGGTGTCACCCGGGCGCAAAACACCAAACAGCATAACGTTAAGGGTATGTGTTCCCGAAGCAAAGCTGTGGCGGAAGATCGAGGCCTCGGCGCCCATACAGTCGGCAAAGACCTGCTCCAAGGTATCCCTTCCACGGTCATTGTAGCCATAACCCGTGGAAGCCGCAAAATGCGACTCGGCAACGCCGTTTTTGATGAATGCCGACAGCACCTTTTGCTGATTGTACTCGGTAATACTGTCGATTCTGTCAAAGCTCTCACGAGCGCTCACAAGTGCCTTTTCGGCAGCCTCATTCAATCGCTCATCAATTTTGAAAAATGCCATTTTAACTACCTCTTAAACTTCAAGACGGCAACTCGGCCGACCTTTTTAAATCCGTTTTTTATGTAAAAACCGCCTGCGTTTTGTGTGGCGGCAAACACCCGACAGCTTGGGTGATTTTTTCTTATATTGCTCAACAGTGTTTTGAGCGCTTTGGTTCCCCTGCCCTTTTTACGGTCTGCCGTATTGACGGCAACCCCTGTGATAAGTGCGTTTTGGTCGGTCACAAAGCCTGCTGCCGCCACAGCACCGTCACAAAGAGCGAAATCCGCCGCACCATGATTAAAGCGCACGCAAAAATCGGTGTACCAAAGGTCAAACGGCGGCAAAGCAATATCGCCGTCCTCACCCATTTTCAACACATAATACACGTCCGATATCCTGCCGTGACCGTCACCTTCGGTCATTTCCGTTTCGTCGGTCAGTTCATAAAGGTCAGAATATTGCCTGTCCTCACACCGCAGAGCATCGGCCGTTGCGGCATCGCAAAACACCGTTGCAGAAAGAAACGAAAAATATGAGTTCATTTCCTCAATATCGGCTTCGCCACACAACTGCAACGAATATGAGCCGTCCATTCCGCCGAAGACCGCCGTGACCTTACCGTCAACAGTTTGGGCAAAAATGTCCACTCCAACGCTGTCGCCGTAGGCGCTCAAAAGCGCTTTTATACGTGATATTACCACATTTTCGGGCAAGACATCAGGCAGTTTTTCTATTCGCTCGATCACTCAAGTTCACCCGATGCCATTTTCATTATCATAGCCTCGGCAAGGTCACGCACGGCTTTAACATCGGTAACCGAGGCCACGCACGAAGCCGAGTGGATGTATCGGCAGGGCACCGAGAGGGTTATTGTTTTGACACCGTCACCCGTCTGATGGATACCTGCGGCATTGTTACCGCCCGAAACATAGGATTTTACCTGACAGGGTATACCCTTACTCTCAGCGACCTCTAAAGCTTTATCAAACAGTATCTTGTCGTAAAGCGTACCACGGTCCATAAACGAAACGGTTGCACCTTTGCCCACGTGGCAAACCTTTTTATCCTCAGACACACCTGCAATATCGGCGGCGGTGGTGGACTCGAGCACCACGGCATAGTCGGGATCGACCGCAAAGGCGGCCGTTCTTGCACCGTGGCCTATCTCCTCCATAACCGAGAAAACGGCATAAAAATCATACTCGGGGTCGCTATTGATAATGTCAATAAGTCCCCAACAGCCCACACGGTCATCAAGCGCCTTGGATATCACAAGGTCACCAAGCTGTTCATACGGCTCATCGAACACGGCGCAGTCTCCAAGGCCGACCTTTTTTGAAGCCTCCTCAAACGACTTGGCACCGATGTCTATATAAAGTGCTTGCTCATCGGGGAGCTTGCTCTTTTCGTCGGCCGACAGCATGTGCACCGGCTTGGAGCTGATAACACCAACAGTGCCGTTAGAAAACACCACACGTCGGGCAAGCATAACGCTTTCGCTGATGCCGCCGACAGCGGTAAATTTAAGCATACCGCCCGAGGTGATATAGGTCACGATAAACCCAACCTCATCCATGTGAGCATCGGCCATAACCTTTTTGACGGCTCTTTTTTTGCCCTTGACCTTGGCGATGATACTGCCCAGAGCATCCACCTCGACCTCGGCTTTATCCTTTATTTTTTCAATTATATAGCTTCGGACGGCTTCCTCCCTTCCCGAAACCCCGTGAAGCTCACACAAAGCTTTAAGCTGTTCCATATTTTTCTCCATAGTATAAGAAATATTGTCATTCTGAGCGAATGCGAAGAATCTTTAATTACAGGAGTCTTCGTCGTTTTGCTCCTCAGAATGACATCTTTTTTATTTTGAAAGTATATACGTTGACAGTATGGTTGCAACCGATTCAACATCGGTCAGATCAACCACCTCAACGGGGGTGTGCATATTGCGAAGCGGTATTGACAAAAGCCCCGTCGGCACACCTTGACGTGTCAATGCAATGTGGTCGGCATTCGTAGCCGTCTTGCCACCCATAACCTCATACTGGAATTTTGTTTCGCTTTTTACTGCGGCGGCTTTCAAAGCATCGGTGACGCTTTTTGCCAAAAGCGGCGATACTCCAAGCATTGCACCGTCACCCAAAACACCGGTCTTTTCGGGCTCGATATCGGGTGCGTTGCCAAAGCTGACATCAACCGCAACTGCTTCATCGGGGTCAACCGAAAATGCACGTGTTTTGGCTCCCGAGCCGTTTATCTCCTCGGCATCACTCAACAAAAATACAACGTTGCAGGGCAGCTCCTTACCGCTTAAAGTTTCAGCGCAACGGATGAGTGCGGCACAGCCTGCACGGTTGTCCAACGATTTCCCCGTAACGCAGGTACCGTCCAAGGCTCTGAACGACTGCTTGAAGGTCACACGGTCGCCGACCGAAACGATCTCCGAAGCCTTTTCACCAAGCCCCGTATCAATATACATATCCTCAAATTTTTTAGCCTTGTCATCCTTGCCGAGATGCGGCGGCGTACTGCAAAAAACGCCCGTAACCGTGCGCTTGCCGTGGATGTTGACCCTCATTGCGGCCAACATTCTGCAGTCGATACCACCAACATTGGCCACACGCAAAAAGCCACCATTCACAGCCGTTACCACCATACCGATCTGGTCGATATGGGCATCCAACATAACGGTATAGTCACTCTTGCCCTTTATTTCACCAATGAGGTTGTTGCCCTCACGGCGGACAGAGGCGTATTTTTTCAAGTGTCGCTCGGCAACCTCAAGGGCATCCGAAACGCCCCCGAGACCGTCAGCCTCTGAAAGCTCTTTTAACAACTGTTTTAAATCTGACATAATTACTCCGTTAAAGTTTTTCTACAAGCTCCTTAAAATGCTTGCCACGGGCAACAAAGTTAGGGTAAGCATCAAAGCTTGCGCAGGCAGGGCTTAACGCAACGGTGTCACCGGGTGCGGCCATTTCGTGGGCAACCATAACGGCCTCCTCAATATTCTTGACACGCACTATCTGCGGATTACCAACCGTGTAATTGGGGTCGGCCTTGACGGCGGCCTCTATCTTATCGGCGGTGGGGCCGTTCAGTATCAACAGCTTGACCTTATCCACCACGTAGGGTGCCATCGGCTCAAACGGAATATGCTTGTCATAACCGCCTGCAAGCAAAATCAACTTATCCTTAAAGGCCTTGAGGCAGGCAATGGTGCGTGTAGGGCTGGATGCGATGGAGTCGTTATAATACTTAACACCCTCAACCTCACGTACAAACTCAATGCGGTGCTCAACGCCCTTGAAATCGTGGGCGACCTTGACAATACTGTCGGCACCGACATAACCCCAGACTGCCGAAATTGCGGCGAGGTAGTTTTCAACATTATGGTCACCGACAATGGCGATATCATCCTTGTGAAGCAACGGCACCGAAATGCCACGGTAGGACAGATTAAGATATCCGTCCTCAGAAAGCCAGGCACCGTTTTTGACGGGTTTGTTCATTGAAAAATACATCTTCTGGCCACGCACATCGTCCGAAAAGCCCTTGGTAATATCGTTATCGACATTAAGAACGGTGCGTGAAAATGCGTTCTGATGAAGGAGAATATTTTTCTTTGCGCCAACATATTCGTCCATATCCTTGTGAACATCAAGGTGGTTGGGCGCAACATTGGTGACCACCGCAACGTCAGGTCCTTTTCTCATCGAAATAAGCTGGAACGACGACAGCTCGACGACCACAAAATCATCCTCGGTGATATTTTCGATCTCGGGCAGAAGCGGAGTGCCGATATTACCGCCGACAAACACGTTCTTGCCCTCGGCTTTAAGCATTTCGGAAACAAGGGTCGTGGTGGTGGTCTTGCCGTCAGAACCCGTTATTGCAAAAATGGTTGCAGGGCAAAGGTCAAAGAAGACCTCCATCTCGCTGGTGACGGCGATGCCGTTGGCTCTTGCCTTTTTGAGCTCGGGCAGGTCAAACTGCATACCGGGGGTGCGGAATATCATATCGACCTCAAGATTTTCAAGATAATCCGGACCCAAACGAAGCTCGGCTCCCTCCGCTTCAAGAGTGTCGGCCAAAGCGCCTATCTGCTCTCGACTGCGGCGGTCGCAGGCCACAACACGTGCACCCATCTTCAAAAATTTTTCAATAAGCGGTGTGTTGCTGACACCTATACCGCACATTGCGATACGCTTTCCGCTGATCTGTTGAAAAAACTGCTTGCAGTCCATAATTCACGACTCCTTTATGTAGATGTTTTGCGATCACATTACATTTGCATATACATATTTATTATACTTTTTCTTTAAGCAAATATCAATACAAATAAATAATAAAATGTGATTATTTTACAGAGCTTAAACACTCCACCCCGCCCAAGGCTGTAATTGTATACAATCATCCTACACAGGTGTATGCAATCATACTCATGACAGCAGGTGCGCCCCTACGGTAAGCTGCGCTATGCGCAATTTAGCTATGCTAAGCATAATTTAGCTGTTGCGTAGTAACAATTTAGCTCCGCTGTAGGGAATGGATTCATCCATTCCGCAAAGCCAACTTACGATGGGCGATTCGTGAACCGCCCCGACAATAACACAAAAAGAAAATTTGAATTTTTTTGAAAAAATTTTAAAACAAGTGGATTAAGTCCCTCTTTTGGGACTATAGTCGTGATAAAATGTAGATACAAGGTTGAAAAAAGCCTTGACAAATCACCCTCAACGTGCTAAAATATAGATACCGAACAAATGTTCGGTTGAAAAGGAGAAACAAATATGTTTGGATTTATGTTACAGACCGTACTTGAAATTGCAGTTGCCACCTTTATCATCTGGGGCCTTTTCCATGAGAAGACCTTGGTCAAATTTGAGGACAGAATTATCGCCTATATCAAGAAAAAGGTTAAGGCAAAACGTGCCAAGCGCAACGTTTACCGTCACGAATCCCGCCGTCATTATGACGACCGCAACTGCGCCTAAATTTCAGTTTCTGTTTTCATTTTGCTTTTTCCATCACTTCCTTTCTTTTTTATTACCTAACGCAGGAAGCCAAGTGCCCTTTTTCGGCTCTTGGCTTCTTGCGTTTTATATTAAGCTTTACACTGAAACACATCAGCAGATTTTGATTATCAACGCAGGCTCGTGATCGTTGGATTTCTCCCCTGCCTTGTGGCCCAGCTTTCTGAGCAACAGACCGTCGACGGTCAAACGGTTGCCCGAAGCCGAAACAAACTCGGTCACGTTGACCGCCGTGCCGTCCAAAAGGCATTGTGTCCACACCGTTGCGTTTTTGGGAATATCACTTTCAAACTCCAGGGTGAGCGAACGGTAGATGCCGAACACGCCCACCGTGGTTTTGAGGCTTTCGGGATAGACGGTGACGTCGGCAGGAACGGCGATATATTTGTTGGGATCAATGTTTCGACGAATGGACGATACCGCCAAAGCATCGCACTCAGGATGACCGCTTGCAAGCACTATCGGCTTAATAGTCCCAGCTTGGACGGTAGGCAACCTTGTACCTCTTGCCGCGACCATCGGCACCTCGACCGAAAACGCCTTCCATTGCATATTTCTCCAATTGCACGGATCGGTGTCGAACCTTAATATATCGGTCACCGTTTCATCGCTTGTTACGTACTCGCAACCAATGGCCGAAAACGGAGGACAAATGCGTTGCCAACGCAGTACCTCATCGGCCTCATATGAACGGTTCATAACACCTATGTTCATTCCAAGTCCTGCCGCCACCATAGGCTGGCTCTCAACGTTGACAAGCCCCTTGGCCTTGTGACGCACCTTGCTTTGGTCGATGCCCTTTAGCAGCTCGTTGACACGGAAATAGGTCTCAACGTCGGCAAACGGTTGCTGAACGTCGTAGGTTCTCAAAACGTCGCTGTACTCAAATGCACGGCACATATCGACGACGCATTGAGGGTTGCTCGTATCGTGGAACGGCAAAAATCCGCGTGCGTGCTCGATAAGCAGCTTGGGGGCATATTTTTTGACGCACTCGGTCATCATCTCGCGGTAACCCGGGTAGCGGCTGAAGGTGCCCCAATCACACTTCCAGTAACGCACGTCGGCGGCGTTGCACCACTTGGCTCTTTCCTCCCAATACTTTCGGGCAACGTCCATACTGAACGGCTCAGTTGCGTTGAGGTTGTTGGGCGAGATCCAAAGTCCAAGGCCTGCATAGCCCATTTCCTTGACACGGTGGCTCATTTCGCAGAGCATTTGCTCGGGCGTTTTACCCATTGAGGCGAATTTTTCCTTATCGGGCTCAACCGAGCCGAAGATCGGCATCGACGCATCGGCACCGTAAGGCACGTCCCAGCCGTCATCAAGCAAAAAGATAAGCCCGCTTCGGTATTCCTTGGGGAACGGGTGATAAAACTCCTCGGTCTCAAACAAGGTCTTTTCGTTTAACGCATCACGCATTCTCACACCGCTGTCGCTTGCCGTGATGGAAAGCTTGTCAGCGGTTGCCTCCTGCATATGCCAGGTGCAGAGGTAATTGCCGTTTGGCTTAGCCTCTTTGGGGATGAAATTAACCTTGACGGTGTCGGCGGCGCTGTTGTTTATATCCCTTTGTGAAACAAAATCTCCGCTTGCAGGCGCAACGGCACTGCTGTGCACGAGACCCGAGCCGCCCAGCAATTTGTCGATCGAAACGTCCAATATTTTGGCAAGCTTAGGCAAAACCGATGCCCTCGGCTTGGCACTGCCGTTTTCCCAACGGGACACGGCTTTATCACTTACCGACAAAAGCTGTCCCAGCTCTTTTTGTGATAAATGCCTGGCTTTTCTGAGCTCGGTCAGCGTGTTGCCGAATTTATAATCCTTCATCGAATCACTCCTTCTGCCTAAATTTTACAACAAGACGGCGTCATCGGTCAACCAAACCCGACAACGCCGACTCTCGCAAAAGTAGAGTTTACCAATTTGAAAGGTGCGCGCGTTGCATTGCGCCGACCGTCTTTTCCTTTACCGCTTTATAATTTTCTCCGAGTGATTTTATAACAGCCTCAACACGGGCCCGTTCGGTCTCACCGTTGACGGTGCAACGGCTTTCTGATATCGGCACATTTTGCGTTTTGGCAACGTGGATAACGTCACGCTCATCGGTTAAGCACAACGGACGGATCACCGTTATCTCCTTTTCCTGCATTTCGGTCACGGGGCTGAAGCAGCTCAATGTTCCGTTATTCAAAAGATTCATATAAAACGTGGCGGCCGCATCATCAAGATGATGCCCGAGCGCCACCTTATTGCAACCAAAGCGCTTGGCCGCCTCATACAAGGCCCCCTTGCGCATTCTTGAGCAAAGACTGCACGGGTTGTCCTCTTTGCGTCTTTTGAAAACTATCTCCCATATATCGGTCGGCTCGATTTTGTAGTCTATCCCCTTTTGGGTCAAAAAATCGGATATTGCGGAGAAATCACCGTCAGAACCCTCGAACCGTTGGTCGACCGTGATACCGACCACCTCGAAATGTTTTGGATAAAACTCCGACAACGCCTGCAGGGCAAGCAACAGCACAAGCGAGTCCTTTCCGCCCGAAACACCCACGGCAATGCGGTCACCCTCTGCAATCATTTCATATTGTTGCACAGCTTTGCGGACGGTTTTGAGTAGGTTTTGCATTTTGCACCTCAAAATTTTCAGTAATTTACAATTTATTCTACCATATCGGTCGAAGATATGCTATAATAATTTTACAAACACTTGAAAGGATGTCAAAATGCACGAACTGTTCAGACTTATTAAGCATCGCAAAATAAAAGCCCTGTTTATGGCCAAGACCCACAACACCTTTATTCAATTTTTCCGCTACCTTTTTGTCGGCGGATTGGCAAGCGTGGTTGACTGGGGCGTGCTTTGGCTTTTGTATGACAAGCTCGGCATCTTCAGGATATTGGGGCAGTTTGACGAGTACGTTTCGATTGCCATTGCCTTCCTTTGCGGTCTGTTTGTGAATTACATACTTTCCAACCATTTTGTTTTTACAGGTATCAACAAACACAACAAGCACTCCTCAAAATTTCCTGTGTATTTCATAACGGGTGTTATAGGTCTGCTTTTTACCGAGCTGTTTATGCTGTTGTTTGACGGTGTGCTCAATATACACTATATGCCCGCAAAAATCATAACAACTGCCATTGTTTTCCTTTGGAACTTCGGCTCCAAAAAAATCATCCTTTACAGAAAGCGTGACGACGAGTGAAAAAAGTAATTATTATCGGTGCAGGCCCTGCAGGCATCACCGCCGCTTATGAGCTTTCCAAGCTGGGCGATTTTGATATAACCGTTTTAGAGGCCACCGACCGTATCGGCGGCATTTCGCAAACGGTAAAATACAACGGCAACCGAATGGACATCGGCGGTCACCGCTTTTTCTCTAAAGACAGCCGTGTGACGGCTTGGTGGCAGGAGCTTCTGCCCTTGCAGGGTGCTCCGTCCAAGGACGATATTGCCTTTAGCCGCAAAAAGGATTTTGCCGAAATGGGGCCCGACCCCGAAACAACCGATGAGGTTATGCTTCTTCGTGACCGAATTTCAAGAATATATTATAAAAACCACTTTTTTGACTACCCCGTGACCTTGAAGTGGGACACCATAAAAAACATGGGGTTTGTCACCACCGTCAAGGCAGGCTTTTCGTATCTCGGCGCTAAAATACGCAAGCGACCCGAGGATTCGCTTGAGAATTTTTACATCAACCGCTTCGGCAAGGTGCTGTACTCGATGTTTTTTGAGGGCTACACCGAAAAGCTTTGGGGCAGGCACCCGAGCGAGATCTCGGCCGATTGGGGCGCACAGCGTGTCAAAGGTCTGTCGATAACCGCCGTTATAAAGGATATGTTCCGCAAGATCTTTGGCAAATCCAAAAAGGCAACCGAAACCTCGCTTATCGAAAGCTTTTCCTACCCAAAATTCGGCCCCGGTCAGCTTTGGGAGTTGGCTTTAAGCAAGGCCAAGGAAAACGGAGTCAAGGTTCAAATGAACTGCAAAGTCACCGATTTTGAGGTCATTGACGGTCAGATAAAATCTGTGACCTACACCGATGAAAACGGTGAAAGACGGACTGTGGAATGTGACACCGTTGTTTCCACAATGCCGATAAACGAGCTTGTAAACGGCCTTGGCGATAACGTGCCCGAAAATGTAAAAGTTGCCGCAAAGGGTCTCCCGTTCCGTGATTTTATGACGGTAGGCCTATTGCTTAAAAAGACCAATCTCAAAAACAAGACCGACTACAAGACATTGGGCGACATCGTGCCCGACTGCTGGATATATGTGCAGGATACCTCGGTAAAATTGGGTCGTATTCAGGTGTTCAACAACTGGTCGCCCTACCTTGTAAAGGATCCCGAAAATACCGTTTGGGTGGGACTTGAGTATTTCTGCCGTGAGGGTGACGGAATATGGAGTATGTCGGACGAGGACGCTATCGAGTTTGCGATATCAGAGCTTGTGAAGATGGGCATCATCGACCGTGACTACGTGCTGGACAGCCACCGTGAGCTCATCAAAAAGGCGTATCCCGCCTATTTTGACACCTACTCCGAGATGGACAGCATTATCGAGCACCTCAATACCTACGAAAACCTTTTCTGCATTGGCCGAAACGGTCAGCACCGCTACAATAATATGGATCACTCGATGGCCACCGCCTTTGAGGCCGTGAACAACATAGTAAACGGCACAAACGACAAGACCAACATCTGGAACGTCAACACCGAGAAGGAATACCACGAGGAAAAGAAATAATATCCCCAAAAAATCCAACTGAATTTACTACAATATATAATTATGTATAAGCAAAGAAAACCGACACGGCTAAAGGATTACAATTACAGTAGCAACGGAAGATATTTTGTCACAATATGCGTCCAAGATCGCAAACAACTACTGGGGCAAATTGTAGGGGACGGCGTCCTCGACGTCCCTAAGGTTGAGTTGTCCCGTTTTGGTATAATAGCGGAAAAATATATCGCCTCAATGAATGAAACTTATGAAAAAATACATGTGAGCGATTATGTAATAATGCCTAATCATATACATCTGATTATTGGTGTACTCGGGCACGGGACGTCGGAGACGCCGTCCCCTACAAACGAAGCGATTCCGCGTTTTGTTTCCTCTTTCAAACGATTCTGTAACAAAGAATACGGACAAAACATTTGGCAACGGTCATATAATGACCATATCATCCGAAACGACTTGGATTATAAAAAGTATTATACTTACATACAGAAGAATCCTTTTACTTGGGCAAAAGATGAATTTTATATAGAAAAGCCATCCTGCTGACAAAAGTCAGTAGGATGGCTCGTTTTTTTATTCTTGCTTTTATTTCTTTGCGGCAATTGCCTGCTTTGCCTTTTCAACAATATCCTTGGCTCTGAGTCCAAAGATACCAAGCAGGTCATTTGCAGGACCCGACATACCGAAGGTGTCTTGAACGCCGACCTTGATAACGGGAACGGGGCACTCCTCAGTCACGACCTCGGCTACTGCAGAGCCAAGACCGCCGATAACCGAATGCTCCTCTGCGGTAACGATGGCGCCGGTCTCCTTTGCGGCCTTGACAATGATGTCACGGTCGATAGGCTTGATGGTGGCCATATTGACGATACGTGCCGAAATACCCTCTGCGGCCAAGAGGTCGTAAGCCTCCATAGCCTCTTTGACCATAAGTCCGGTTGCAATGATAGTGACATCGGTACCGGCCTTCAGCTCAACACCCTTGCCGATCTCAAACTTGTAATCGTCACCGAAAACAACCGGAACAGCAAGACGTCCGAATCGCATATAAACGGGACCGTCCAGCTCGGCGGCGGCCAAAACAGCCTGTCTTGCCTCGGTGGCATCGGCAGGGTTGATGATGGTCATGCCGGGAATGGTTCTCATAAGGGCAATATCCTCACAGCACTGGTGTGTTGCGCCGTCCTCACCGACCGAGATGCCTGCATGGGTAGCACCGATCTTAACGTTGAGGTGGGGATAACCGATAGAGTTTCTAACCTGCTCAAAGGCACGGCCTGCGGCAAACATAGCAAACGAGCTTGCAAAAACAAGTTTACCGGTTGCGGCAAAGCCTGCGGCAACACTCATCATATTCTGTTCTGCGATACCGCAGTTGTAGAACATTTCGGGATGAGCCTTTTTAAAGGTGCCGGTCTTGGTTGCGGCGGCAAGGTCAGCATCGAAAACAACAAAATCCTGTCTCTTTTCAGCCAGCTCGCAAAGGGCGGCGCCGTATGCGTCTCTGGTAGCAATATTCTTAACTTCAGCCATTTTCTCTTCCTCCGATCATTAAAGTGCGGCAATTTTCGCATCAAGCTCTTTGAGAGCTTCTGCGGCCTGCTCGTCATTGGGGCCTGCGCCGTGCCAGTTGACCTGGTTTTCCATAAAGGAAACGTCCTTGCCCTTGACGGTGTTGGCAATGATAGCGGTGGGCTTGTCGGTGCAAGCCTCAGCGGCGGCAACAGCGGCCTCGATCTGATCAAAATCGTGACCGTCGATCACGATAACGTTCCAATTAAAAGCCTCGAACTTCTTGTCGAGCGGCAGAGGTGAGTTGACCTCATCCAAGGTACCGTCAATCTGGAGGTTGTTAAGGTCGGCAAAAACGGTGAGGTTATTGAGCTTCTTGTGAGCGGCAAACATTGCGGCCTCCCAAACCTGACCCTCCTCCGATTCACCGTCACCGATAATGGCGTATACACGGTAGTCATCACCAAAATGCTTGGCCGAAAGAGCCATACCTGCGGCGGCCGAAATGCCCTGACCGAGAGAACCCGAGGACATATCAACACCGGGGATGTGCTTTTTATCAGGATGTCCCTGGAGCATTGCATAAGGCTTGCGGAGCTGCTTGATCTCATCGGTGGAGAAGAAACCGCGCACTGCCAGAACACCGTAAAGTGCAGGTGCGGCGTGTCCCTTTGAAAGGACAAGGCGGTCACGGTCGGCCTTATTGGGATTCTTGGGGTCGATGTTCATCTTGTCGAAATACAAATAGGTCAGTATTTCGGTGCAAGAAAGCGATCCGCCCGGGTGACCCGATTTGGCACAGTTGGTGCCGATGATGATCTGCTTTTTGGCCTCAAGAGAATACTTCTTGAGTGTGGATTTCCTCTGCTCGTTCATTTTGAACCTCCTGAAAAATATCTTATATTTCTTTTAACTTTGCTAAATATGAAGTGAAATATTGCGGTATTTCACTTGAAAACTCCATATATTCACCCGTAGTAGGATGAACGAAACCGATAAGTCCTGCGTGAAGACATTGACCGCAAAGCTCGGTTATCACCTTTTTGGGACCATAGACAGGATCGCCCGCCAACGGATGCCCTATTGACGCCATATGTACCCTTATCTGATGCGTTCTGCCCGTTTCAAGGCGGAATTTCATAAAGGTGAAGCCCTCAAACCGCTTCAAAACCTCATAATGGGTAATGGCAGGCTTTGAATTGACGTAGACCACCGCCATTCTCTGACGGTTTTTAGGGTCACGCCCGATGGGAGCGTTGACCGTACCCGTATCGTCCTTGACATTGCCGTAAACCACGGCACGGTACTCACGGGTGAAGCTGTGCTCCTTTATCTGCTCGGCAAGAGCATTATGCGCCTTGTCGTTCTTGGCGACTATCAAAAGGCCGCTTGTGTCCTTGTCTATTCGGTGAACGATACCGGGACGCAACACTCCGTTGATACCCGACAAACTGCCCTTGCAATGAAACAGTAGCGCATTGACCAGCGTGCCGTCGGGGTTGCCCGGTGCAGGATGCACCACCATACCCTTGGGCTTGTTGACCACCAAAAGGTCATCATCCTCATACACTATGTCAAGCGGAATATCCTGCGGAATTGCTTCGGGCTCCGCAAGGTCGGGCATTTGAACCTCAACACTTGATCCTGCCGTCAGCTTGGCGCTTTTTTTGGCGACCTTACCGTTGACCTTGACCAAGCCTTGGTCGATAATATCGGCGGCCAATGACCTTGAAATATCGCAGACAGACGACACAAAAGCATCAAGCCTTATGCCGTTTTCCTCGCAAACGAAAAGGTTAGTTTCCATTTTCTTCGCCCTCATTGGAAGGGTTTTCGGGGGTTTTCTTGCGGGTTTTGGCATCCTTTATAAAATCGGTTATAAAGTACAGCACGATCAGTCCTGCTCCGATGCAAACGGCAATATCGGCCACGTTAAACACGGGGAATTTGATGAAATCAAATTCCAAAAAGTCGATTACACCGCCGCCACGGAATATGCGATCGATAAGATTACCTACACCGCCGCCGAGCACCAGGCACAGCGCCCAGAACATCAGCTTACTGCCGAAGGTCTTTTTAATCAGCATAAAGACGCATATCGCCATAATGATGCAGGTCACTGCGATCAAGAACCACGTCTTGCCCTGAAATGAGCCGAAGGCGGCACCACGGTTAGGCTCAATCAAATGGAAATTTATGAAGCCGGGCAGGATGTCTACGGTCTGCCCCTGCTCCATATAGACCGTTGCAAGGTATTTGGTGAGCTGGTCAAGACCAACCACCAAAACCCCACAGATTATAGCTAATACAGCCGACATAATTACCTCTAAAAGTGATTATTTTACGATTGCACGGCAACGTGCGCAAAGGGTGGGATGCTCGGCATCTTCACCGACGGTTTCGGAGAAGCTCCAGCAACGCTCACACTTTTCACCCTTGGCGTGGGTAACGGTTACACCGATACCGCTGTCGCCCTTATGCTCGCCTCCTTCACCCTCGACGATCTCAACCGACGAAACGATGAATATGGTTGCCAGAATATCCTCGCAGGACTTCAAGAAATCAAGCTCGGCACCGGTTGCATAAACGGTGACGGCACCCTCAAGCGATGCGCCGATGACCTTGGCGGTACGTGCGACCTCCAAAGCCTTCTTAACGTCGTCACGGATGGTGTGGATCTTCTCCCAACGAGCGATAAAGTCATTATCAACCTTGCCCGAAGCTACGGGGAAGTCATTAAGAACAACGTTTCTTACGTCATCCGATGCATAGTGAGGCATAAACTTCCAGATCTCGTCCGAGGTGAAGGACAAAATAGGAGCAATAAGACGGGTCAGAGTGTGCAGTACCTTATAAATAGTGGTCTGTGCGGCACGGCGGGTCTCGGAATCCTTGCCCTCAACATAAAGTCTGTCCTTGGCGGCATCGAGGTAGAAGTTGGACATATCAAGAACACAGAAGTTGTGAATTGCGTGGAAAATGAGGTGATACTCAAAGTTCTCATAAGCCTCACGGCACTCGGCAACAAGCTGATCAAGACGCATCAAAGCAAACTTGTCCATCTCGTGGAGCTTGCAATCGCAGACCGAATCCTTATCGGGATCAAAATCGCTGATACAGCCCAAGATAAATCTTGCGGTGTTACGGATTTTTCTGTAGATTTCGGAAAGCTGCTTCAAGATATCCTTGGAAATACGGATATCGGCATGGTAGTCGGACGAAGCAACCCACAAGCGGAGGATATCGGCGCCGTACTGGCTGACGATCTCATCAGGATTAATGGTGTTGCCGATAGACTTGGACATCTTCTTGCCCTCTCCGTCAACGACCCAACCGTGGGTAACAACGCACTTATAAGGAGTCTTGCCGTAAGCGGCGACCGAGGTCAACAACGACGACTGGAACCAACCACGGTACTGGTCGGCACCCTCCAGATAAAGGTCAGCAGGGCTGGAAAGCTCTTCACGCTCATCCATAACTGCGGCATGAGAAACACCCGAGTCGAACCAAACGTCCATAATGTCGGTTTCCTTCTTGAAAGAAGTGCAACCGCAGGCGCACTTAAAGCCCTCGGGCATTAAGTCCTTAGCGTCCTTGGCATACCAGGCATCGGCACCCTCTTCACGGAAGATCTCAACTATCTTGGCGATAGTTTCGGGAGTGATGGCTTCCTTGCCGCACTCCTCACAGTAGAAGATCGGAATAGGAACACCCCAGGTGCGCTGACGGGAGATACACCAGTCACTTCGGTCACGGATCATACCGGTGATACGGTCCTCACCCCAGCCGGGAATCCATTTTACCTTCTTTATCTCCTCAATTGCCTTATCGGCAAAAGCGGAAATAGAGCAGAACCACTGCTCGGTAGCTCTAAACAAAATGGGTGACTTACAACGCCAGCAATGGGGATACTGGTGGATTATCTTTTCAAGTGCAAACAGATGACCTGTTTCGTCTAATTTTATAGCAATAGCCTTGTTGGCCTGCTCGGTGGTAAGACCTTGGAACTCACCTGCATCGGCGGTCATAATTCCCTTGTGGTCAACGGGAACGACCATTCCGACCTCGGGGTAGTTACGGCAGACCTCAAAGTCGTCAACACCGTGACCGGGAGCGGTATGAACACAGCCGGTACCGCTTTCCAAGGTGACATGGTTGCCGACAATAACCAACGAGGTGCGGTCGATAAACGGATGAGCGCACTTCATATACTCAAGCTCGGAGCCCTTGATGGTGCCAAGCAGCTCATATTCCTCGATCTTGGCGGCCTTGAAAGCATTGGGTGCAAGCTCGGTTGCCATTACGTAATATTCGCCGTTTGCCTTAAACACACCGTACTCATAATCGGGGCCTACGCAGATTGCAAGGTTTGCAGGCAGGGTCCAGGTAGTGGTTGTCCAGATAACAAAATAGGTCTTGCACTGCTCTGCGCCAAGTGCTGCGAGCTTGCCGAACTCCTCGGTGATCTCGAACTTGACGTAGATGGAATGGCACGGATCCTCGGCATACTCAATTTCAGCCTCGGCCAAAGCGGTCTGACACTCGGGGCACCAGTAAACCGGCTTGAGGCCTTTGTAGATATAGCCCTTTTCGGCCATTTTGCCGAAAATCTCAACCTGCTTTGCAACATAGGCAGGCTTTAAGGTGATATACGGATCGGCCCAGTTGCCCAAAATACCGAGACGCTCAAACTGCTTTCTCTGATCGTCAACAAAGCCCAAAGCAAAGTCACGGCAGATCTTGCGAAGCTCAAGAGCAGAAACCTGAGCGGTAGAACCAACGCCAACCTTCTTACGTGCTTTAAGCTCGGTAGGCAGACCGTGTGTATCGTAACCGGGCACATAAGGTGCGCGGAATCCTGTCATATTCTTGTAGCGGAGGACAAAATCCTTCAAGGACTTGTTCAAAGCGGTACCCATGTGGATAACGCCGTTAGCATACGGAGGGCCGTCGTGCAGGATGTAGGAGGGCTTGCCCTCGTTCTTCTTCATAAGCTCACCGTAGATGTCATTATCCTGCCATTCCTTCAAAGCCTCGGGCTCACGGGTGGGCAGACCTGCTCGCATAGGAAATTCGGTTTGGGGCAGGTTCAAAGTCTGGTTGTAATCCATTTTAAAAACTCCAATCTATATCTCGGGAAAATCTTTTCAAAAAATATTTGCCTTTTTAACGGCACATTCTCACGGCACACCTTTCGGCACACCGTGAGAAGCTTTTTACTTAATTATTTTTTCTTGCGACGGAAGAAAAGTCGGGGCTCATCGTCCTCGTCATCGTCGTCATCGTCGTACTCTTCCTCATCAGCCTCATCATCATCGTCTTCTTCGTCGTCATCCTCACCGAAGCTTATACGGCCCTTGGGCTTCTGAGGCTCATCGGATGCGGCAATTGCGGCGGCAAAGGGAACATCGTCCTCTTCCTCGTCGGCTTCATCGTCATCATCTTCAATGACAAACTTTACAGGCTCTTCGTTGTCGAAGGTCATCTGCATACTGGCAGCAAACTCAACGTCAACGGCGGATGATGCTTGTTCTTCAGCCTCGTCTTCAGCAGGAGCTTCCTCCTGGGGAGCCTCCTCTACTGCAACGGTAATGCTGGGCTCTGCAGCCTCAACAGTGGGGGTTACGGTAACTGCGGCGGCAAGCTCTGCCTCCTGTGCGGCCAAAGCCTCGGCATCAGCCTGCTCCTTTTTAAGGCGCTCGTCAACGGCGGCTTTTAAAAGCTCTTGGGGGTCGCTGAAATCAACCGACAGAACGGTCTTTGAACGCTCAAGGTTAAAGGGAATCTCGCCGGGGAGCTGATTGATAAGCTCGATCAAAGCACCGCACTGTGCTGCGGCCTTCTTGCGGAAATCGGAGATCTCGATCTTCATTCTGTCATAAAGCTTCTGCTCAAGCTCAACACTTTCCTTGGCCTCGACAACAATGGTCTGTGCCTCACTAACGGCATTGGCAATGATCTTTGCGGCCTCGGTCTCGGCGGTCTCACCAAGCAAAACAGCCTTTTGCTCGGCCTCGGCAATGATCTCACGTGCCTTGATATCGGCCTCGGCAAGCTTGAGGTTGGCCTCGGCTATAATGCCCTCTGCGCTTACATTGGCATCGGCAATAGCCTGCTCGGCAACCTTCTGTGCATTGACAAGCACGCTTTGAATGCTTGCGGCTGAAAGTGCAACCTCGGGAGCATTTTTGCTAAGCTCCTGCAGCTTGCGTTCAGCTTCAGCCTTCTGCTTCATAAGTATCTCGATCTGGGAAGCTACTTCTTCAAGAAACAGCTCAACATCGCTCTGCTTATATCCTCCCATTGCGGATTTTTGGAATTCCATGTCACGTATCTGTTCAGGTGTTTTCATACGTTCCCTCCGTGTGTTTAAATGTATTTTCTGTATTTCAAGGCAATCCTGCCCTTTTTGGTTAGTTTACTTGTGTCGTCAATAATAAACTTTCCGACACGCCTTATGGTAACGGTATCGCCGTCACGTATTTCCGTAGTGATCTTCAATACTTCAAGTCCGTTGACCGCAACAAGACCGCCCTCGATAAGTTCAACCGAACGGTTGCGAGAGCTGCTTGAAAGCTCGGCAATAACACAGTCAAGGCGCAATGATGCAACGGTGCCCGAGCACTCCTCAAACCCAACCGATATCGGTAGGTAATCGGATGTGTCACGCACTATTTCAACGCCTGCCGAAGCAATCTTGTCAACGTGTGCCTCGATATGGCTTGCGACACCTTCACTGACAAAGACAACGGGGTCCTTCCCGCTTGTGAGGATATCACCCACGGTATCACGCTCAATACCTGCCGACATCAAGGCGCCTAACACATCTCTATGAGTCAGCTCACGGCCGGAGCGGTTGACTATGCGAAGCTTTACTATCGGAAATTCTGCACCGTCAGGCTCACACCAATCGGGGAACACACCAAAATAAACCCTTTCGGCTTCAAGATAGCCGCCGAAAAGCATAAAGCGTGCCTTTTCTCTTTTGGCAAGTGTTACGGCCGCCGATGCACCCGTTGCGTCCAAAAAACCGACAAACCTGGGTACATTTCGGTTATCGCACTGACGTATGCTGTCAACTATTCTTGCTTCAAGAAACTGAAGCTCCTTTTGGTCCATTAAAGATAGCTGCCGCCTGCACTCTCAAGCTCGTCCATGAGCAACTCGCCCATAACATCAACATTGCTGGGAGTGATGATGTAGGTGCTGTTGGCAACCTTCTTGATGCGTCCGCCGTGTGCATAAGCGGCACCGCTCAAAAAGTCGAGCAGTCTGCGCTGAGTCTCACGGTTGGCGGCCTCAAGGTTCAAAACAACGGTTCTTCCGTCGGCAAGGTGGTCGGCGATCTGGGGAACATCCTCAAAACGCTCAGGCTTGACCAATGCAACCTGAAGCTGAGAGTTGACTCGGCTGACGGTGTTGTTCTTGTTCTTGCGGTCGCTGGGGAACTGGGTGGTCTTTTCCCTTTCGTAGGATCTGCCGGTTGATGAAGAATAATAGTCGTTGGTGGTTGCAGACTCCTTGGTGTTGGAGGTGTTCTCCATCTCCTCGTAGCCCTCGTCTTCATCACTTGCGCTTACAATGTCCTTGATCTTATCAAAAAAGCCCATACTGATTTCTCCTTCTGCTTTAATTTATTTGTTGTAATTTCTGGGGCCGAAAAGTGAGGTTCCGATACGGACGATATTTGCACCGTATTGAATAGCATCCTCAAAATCTCCCGACATTCCCATCGATAGATATACTATATCTACATTATCCACTTTTTTGGCCTTAATGTCAATAAACAGTTTGCTTAAAATTGCAAAATATTGACGAAGATCTTGCACTTTTTCACAAATCGGGGGTATTGACATCAATCCCTTGACCCGAATGTTTGGCATTTTGGCCATTTCGAGTATCGCCGCCTCAACCTCGGACGCCGAAAAGCCCGATTTGCTTTCCTCATTTCCAACGTTGACCTCGACCAAAATATCCATAACCTTGCCTTTTTTTCGGCAAAGCTTATCGATCTCGGCGGCAAGCTTTAACGAATGCACCGACTGTATCATTTCCACCTCGTCGACGATATCCTTGACCTTGTTGGTCTGAAGGTGGCCGATGAAATGTCGGTGTGCCGATGTGAGCAACTCATCCTTTTTGGACAACAGCTCCTGCACACGGTTTTCACCGATGTAATCCACACCCGACTTGATTGCGTGGTTGATAACCGAGGCGGGCACGGTTTTGGTGGCGGCCAGCATTATGACCTCTTTGGGGTCACGCCCTGCCCTTTTGCAGGCTTCGGCAATGCGGCGCTTTATATCCTCATAGTTCTCATCGAACCATTGGCATTTCAATATTTCCTCATTCGATAATTTTTCCGTCATACAAATTCTTTCCCTTGACGATAATCTCGTCATATATTCTCAAAACCTTCTTTTCGGAGGCTTCACGCTTGACTATAGAGTAGTTTTCGCCGTTCCAGATCTCCTCAACGGGAACAAATCTGACCTGCGAAGCAAGCAATACATAAACACCCTTTTGACCGTCAACCACACGTATTGCACGGTTATCGACCTTCAGGCCGTTATATTCCTCGTAAACAACGGTCACATCAACGTATCTTGCCTGCGCAAGCTCTTTATTCATCGTATCGCAGGCAAACACCACAACGGCATCGGCACCGACCGATTTTTTGTTGATATACTTTACGGTAGCGGTCAGCTCGGGCACCGATTGCAGGGTGGTTTTCAGCTTGACCTTGCCACCTAACTTGAGATTCAACGACTCATCAAACGGAACCGTGGCGGCGATATACCATTCGTAATCGCTGACGATCTTACACACTGCCAGACTTGACACAGCCGTGGGCTTGACCGCACCTAACTGCTCGGCGGTCAGCGTTTCAAGCGAATCGACCGCAAGTGCATTTTCATATCCGTCCACGGTGTAGATAACGTAGCCCGACTCGGGCGAGGTCACACTGCCGGTCGACTGTCCGACCGAGGCCTTCAAGCCGTCACGCTCGGCCTTGAGGCTTGTGATAAGGGCATTGAAGTCGGTCGCCTGCCCCGTGATGATCTGTCGGCGGGCCATATTTTCAAGCAAAATATCATAGTATTCGCCCGTTTTGACCTTGCCGCCCTGTGTGTTGTCGGCAATATCGGATAAGGCGTTGTGTATGCTGTTGTTGACGGTCGAAAGGTCGGTTGCGTTAAGGTCGTTATAGGTTTGAATCTTCTCTAAAGTCGCAATTCTTTTGTCAAGCTCGTCGATCTTGATGCGGTTATCGGCATCGGCGGTGCTTTGATAGACCGAGGCCACCGTTCCGCCCTTGGAAACACGTCCGCCGTCGGACACGGCAAAGCTTAATATTCCGTTAATGCTATCCTCAACCACCGTTTCGTTTCGGACAACGAAACCGACGGTGTCGTATCCCCTATAGGACGAATAGGTATATACTGTGTCGGTGGTGATGGGTGCAACAAAGCCCGAATAGACCTGCGCTATCAAGTACACCGCAACAAAGATGACTGCGGCCCATTTTAAAATACGTACGACCGATTTATTCATTCGTGACCGCTACATCCTTTCTTTTATAATTTCCTCTGCCTTAACCGAAACGTCAGGCGTTTCGTCGGCATAGATCCAATTTATATCCTTGTTTCGGCGGAACCAGGTCAACTGACGCTTGGCATATCGCCTTGTTTCCTGTTTAAGGCTTTCGACCGCCGCTTCAAGCGGTATTTCGCCCTTGAAATACGGGAAAAATTCCTTATGTCCTATGGCCTGAACCGAGGTTTTGCCACCGTTTTTGAATGCGGCTTCGGCTTCGGCCAAGACGCCGTTTTCAAGCATAATATCAACACGGCGGTTGATGCGGTCGTACAGCCTTTCGCGGTCACGGTAGGTTATACCTATCCACACCGCATCGTAGCGGTTGCCGTTGGCCTTAGACTCAGCATCAAGCTGTGATTTAGGCTTTCCGTGCAGCTCGAATATCTCCAACGCACGAATTATTCGCTTGCGGTCGTTCACATGGTACTTTTCGGCCGTTATGGGGTCGATTTCTCGCAAAAGCTCAAGCATTTTTTCCATGCCGACCTCGTCAGCCTTAGCTTCAAGTCTACGTCTGACCTCGGTCGAATCCTCATCCGAAAACTCGATTCCCGATACAAGCGAGTCAATATAAAGTCCCGTTCCGCCAACCAACACGGGTAGCCTTCCACGGGCGGTGATATCGGCAATTTTTTCGGTAGCGAGTGCTATAAAATCGGCCACCGAGAATTTATCCTTGGGGTCGCAAAAGCCAACAAGATGGTGCGGCACCCCCAAGGTCTCCTCTGCGGTGGGTGCCGCCGAGGCTATGGGCATATTGTTATATATCTGCATCGAGTCGAACGACACGACCTCACCGTTAAAGCGGCGGGCGATTTCGACACCCAATGCCGTTTTGCCCGATGCGGTCGGCCCGACAACTGCGATTAGCTTTGGTCTTTCAAGGCACATTACTGTATCCTTCCAAACTGCTTTTCAATTTCTCTTTTCTTGAGCTCCATTGCAACGGGGCGGCCGTGAGGACAGTACATTATTTCCTTTGAACCCAACACCGCCGTAGCCAATGCCTTGAGCTCCTCGGGTGAGGACAAATTGCCCGCCTTGACCGCCGCACGGCAGGACACCGTTTCGTAAATGCGTTCAAGACGTTCAACCTCAACGGCGTTCTTATCGCTCAAGGATGCGGCAAGCTCGGAAATAAGATTGTCGATGCTTTCACCCGAAAGCGCAGAGGGAACCGAACGTACAAGCACGGTACTGTCACCGAAACCCTCAACCTCAAAGCCCGCCTTTTCAAGCAGGTCTATGCTATCGACTATCACGGTGTATTCATCTTTTCTCAAAACCACCTGCTGGGGTGACAGAAGCATCTGCGGATTGCTTTCAGCCTCGGACTTCAGCTTGTTGAACAGCATACGCTCGTGTGCGGCATGCTTATCGATAAGATAAAGGCTATTTTCCTTACTGACGATGATATAGGTCTTAAAGGCCTCGCCGATATACTCGACCTCGGGAGTAAGCTCCTCTGCAGCCTGCGGCTCGGGTGCAGGCTCGACCCTTTGGGGCTCGGGTCTGACTTCAGGCTCAGGTTCAACCTCAAGCACGGGCTTGCTTTCGGACTCGGTGATCTTTTCGGTCAAAGGCTCAACCGATTTGTGTTCGATGGCTTTCGTGACATTTGTATCAAAGGACTTTTCAACCGCAGGCCTTTTCACGTCGGGGTTATCGTCCCAAGGGAAGTAGCTCTGCTTGGTTTCCTCCTGCGGCTTTTGCACCACGGGGGTTTTGTTTATTAAGTTATAGCCATTGTCCTGTCTTAATATGGTCGGACGGCGATTGCGTTCGGCATCGGCTATGATCTTTGTGTAGGCTTCAATGGGGTCGGACGGTTTTTTCTCAATACCGGGGAGCACCGTCTGACGGTATTCGTCGGCCGACATTCTGACCTGACCCGTGCGCTTGGGCAGGGTCATTTCAGGGCGCTCGTCACCCTTGGCGAGGGCATTTTTGATGCTGAACATCACGCAATCGAAAATGCGGCGCTCATCCGAGAACCTGACCTCGGTCTTGGCAGGATGAACATTGATATCCACTGCGCCGTAGGGCACCGTCAGATGCAATACTGCGGCAGGAAAACGGCCAACCATTGCAAGATTTTTATATGCGGCATCCAAGGCAGCCGCAACGGTTCCCGAGCGGACGTAGCGTCCGTTCAAAAACACAAACTGCGAGTTCTTTTTGGGCTTGCAGGCAGTGGGCTTGCAGGTGTAGCCCGAAACTTTTATTCCACCCATTTCACCCTCAACGGGTATAAGCGTTGCGGCAAAGTCACGTCCGCAAACGGCGTAGATTGCCGACAAAAGCTTGCCGTCACCCGGAGTGACAAAAACCTGCTTGCCGTCACGAATAAAGCGGAACGATATTTCGGGGTGAGAGAGTGCAATATGGTCTAAGATTGCCGCAACCGAGTTGCCCTCGGCAACATCTTTTTTGAGAAATTTCATTCTGGCAGGCGTGTTAAAAAACAGGTCACGTATAATAATGGTGGTGCCATCGGGACAGCCTGCATCACTCACGGTGACCTCATTCGACCCCTCGGACGAATAGGCGGTGCCGATATCGCTATCCTTCTGTTTCGTCAGCATATCAACACGTGACACTGCGGAAATGGCCGCCAAGGCCTCACCTCTGAAGCCTAAAGTAGCGATACTGTTAAGGTCGTTTTCGGTGCTGACCTTGCTGGTTGCGTGGCGCTTGAAGGCGGTGGTAACATCCTCACGGGCGATACCGCAACCGTTGTCGGTCACACGCATAAAGGTGACGCCGCCGTTTTTGATCTCGACGGTTACTAAAGTCGACCCTGCGTCTATTGAGTTTTCTACAAGCTCCTTTATAACCGAGGACGGGCGTTCGACGACCTCACCTGCGGCAATAAGCTCGGCAACCTGCTTGGGTAATACGTTGATAACGGCCAAAATGGCGACCTCCCTTCTAAAAAATTATCGGTCTGAAATCTTAAAATCGGTTTGATTATTCGTCAAAAAGTGAGATGAGCAGCTTCTCAAATTCTTTAACCATGGGCTTTACACTGCTCTTTTTCTCTTTATATCCGAACAGCGAGAAGATACCGAAGGCCGAAATGAGCAGCAACGGTACGTACATAATGAGATGAATAAGCTCCTTCAACTCGAAACTGAAATAAACGATCAATGCGGCGGCCAACGGAACCAGGAAGCAGATCACCGACAAAAGCTTGGTGTACCAGCTGATAAAGCGGTCAAATACAAAGGCATACTCTATTCTTGTACCGCCATCCTTGGTCTCCTTGATCTCAACCAACAAGCAATAGTTTTCATAAACGTCGTTCTTACGGCCCGAGATCTTATACTCGATCTTGAAAACGCCGGTCTCACGGTTGACGCTTCCCGTAAGCTTTGAGGACGGGTCGGAGGCGGTCAGAGCCTCCTCAAAAACGTCAAGCACCTCGGCATACGGAATATCGACTATTGCGTGTTTTTTCTTTCCGATAAGCTTGTATCTTCCACCAATTTTCATTTTGCTCCACCTTACCTTATTTTATTTCTCTGGCCTTCTGAACAAAGCCGTTCAGTGCCGTCATACACTCAATAGGTGTGAGTGTGTTAATATCAAGTAATTTAAGCTCCTCTAAAAGCTGCTTTGCACCGTGCAGCTCAAAGGTTATCTGTGCATCGGCCTCGTCACCCGTGAATTTCGGGGTGGACGGTGCGCCCTCGGTTTCAAGGGCTAAAAGTATCTCCTTGGCACGTTCAATAACGGCATTGGGAATGCCCGAAAGCTTGGCAACCTCGACACCGTAGCTGTCATCTGCGCCGCCACGGACTATGCGTCTTAAAAAGGTTATATCATCGCCACGCTTTTTGACGGCAATGTTATAGTTCTTAACGCCCTGAAGCTGATCCTCCAAAGCGGTCAACTCGTGGTAATGGGTCGCAAACAGCGTTTTTGCGCCGATCTTTTTCTTGTCACACACAAACTCTAAAACGGCACGTGCTATTGCCATACCGTCATAGGTCGAGGTGCCTCGGCCAATCTCGTCAAGAATCAAAAGGCTCTTGGAGGTTGCATTTTTGAGAATATGGGCAACCTCACTCATCTCGACCATAAAGGTTGACTGACCCGAGGAAAGGTCATCCGATGCACCGACACGGGTGAATATTGCATCGGTAATGGGAATATCGGCCGAGGTGGCAGGGACAAACGAGCCGATCTGTGCCATAAGCACGATAATGGCCACCTGACGCATATAGGTCGATTTACCTGCCATATTGGGTCCCGTGATGATGGCGCAACGGTTGTTTCCGTTGTCCAGCACGGTATCGTTGGGAACAAACGGCATAGAGCTCAAATTCTCGACAACGGGGTGACGACCGTCAACGATATTAAGCGCACCCGTGGTGTTAAGCGTGGGTCGGCAGTAGTTATTCAGCACTGCTGTTTCGGCAAACGATGCCAGAACATCGATAAGCGCCAACGCATCGGCCGTCCTCTGAACCCTTGGCAGAGCATCGGCAACGGTCTTGCGGATTCCGTCAAAGATCTGGAACTCAAGCTGTGCGCCGTGCTCCCTTGCGCCAAGCACACGAGCCTCGATATTCTTGAGCTCGTCGGTGATATAACGCTCACAATTTGTGAGGGTCTGCTTTCTTATGTAGGTATCGGGGACCATATCCTTGAAGGAATTGGTGACCTCAATGTAATAACCAAAAACCTTGTTGTATCTGACCTTCAAGGTTTTGATACCGGTCTTTTCACGCTCCGAGGCTTCGATATTGGCAATGATCTCCTTGCCACCCGTAAGGTCAGAACGCAACAGGTCGACCTCTGAATTATAGCCCTCACGGATGATACCGCCCTCACGAACCGAGAACGGCGGCTCATCAACAATGGCACGGTCGATAAGATCACACAGATCCTCCATCGGGTCGATGCTCTCATTAGCGCCCGTGAGTATTCTTGAACGGCAGGCCGTTAGTTGCAGCTTTATGGCGGGCAGGCTTTGCATGGTGTAGCAAAGTGAGCGAAGCTCCCTACCGCCTGCGGTGCCGTAAACTATTCTTGTCATAAGACGCTCAACATCGTGAACGCCCGACAAAAGCTCTCTTATCTCACCCGTCAAAACAGTATTTCCGACCAGCTCGTCCACACCGTTGTAACGTGTTTCAAGTGCCATTCGATCCATCAAAGGCTTTGAGATCCAGCTTCTTATCAATCGCTTACCCATAGCCGTTTTGGTCTTATCAAGCACCCACAAAAGTGAGCCTTTTTTCTCTTTATTGCGCATGGTCTCGCAAAGCTCAAGATTGCGCATTGCGGTAACATCGACACGCATAAACTGATTGTCGGAGTAGATGTTGACCTCCGAAATGCGCTCCATACCGCTCATCTGGGTCTTTTCAAGGTAGTCAAGCGTTGCTCCCAAGACCCTTACCGCCAACGAGCCTGCGACAAGACCCTTTTCGGCAACCGAGGAGACCTTGAAATGATTGCACACGGCTATCTCGGCGATACCTGAGTCAAACCGTTCCTCATCGATCATCGAAACACAGCATTGCAGACGGTTTTGAATGAAGGAGGCAAGCTCCTTACGCTCGACAACGGCGTTGACCGTAATGATCTCCTTGGGGTTGAAACGGCCAAGCTCACCGATAACACGTTGAACGGCATCGGCACCCGTTATTTCGGTTACATTGACGGCGCCTGTCGAGGCATCGACAAAGCACAGACCGTATTCCTTTTTAGTGAAGAACAGCGCCGCAAGGTAGTTATTGCGTGACTCGTCAAGCATGCTGTCCTCTAAAACAGTGCCGGGAGTGATGACACGCACAATGTCACGGCGGACAAGACCCTTTGCGGTTGCAGGGTCCTCGGTCTGCTCGCAAATGGCGACACGGTAGCCCTTTTCGATAAGCCTTGCAACATAACCCTCATAGCTGTGGTACGGAACACCGCACATCGGTGCCCTTTCAGGGAGACCGCACTCCTTACCCGTCAGCACAATTTCAAGCTCACGGGAGGCGGTTATTGCATCATCAAAAAACAGCTCGTAAAAGTCGCCCACTCTGAAAAACAGAAGGGTATCCTTATTCTGTTCCTTTATCTCAAGATACTGACGCATCATGGGCGACAGCTCAGCCATTTGATTCACCTCAAACGTTTAGTTTCTAAAATTTTAGTGGCAACCGCCGCAGGTGGCACAGCTTCCGGTACAACCTGAAGCAGGCTCGCAGGTCATAGGGTCTTCACCCTCGATCGAAAGGTCGATGATACCGTTTACTCTCTGCATAACGGCATCAAAATCGGCCTTGGCCTTGTTGAACTCCATCATGGTGTCGTTACACATGATCTTGCCGTAAAGCTGACGGATCTGAACGTTGAACTCCTTGATCTTTTCACCGTCACGCTCAGCCTCTTCCTTCTGGAACTCGTTATCAACCTGCATACGTGCAAGGTTGAACTCGCCAACCAGTCTTTGAAGCTCGGGGTCGGCATCGTTGGCCTTTCTCGCCTCCAAATATCTCTTGTATCTTTCGTCCTGCTGTAATACAGCACCTAACTGTCTTGCGGCTTCGATAATATCCATTGTAATTTCTCCTTAAATTCAGATTATATTTCCGTGAAGTACACCGTCAAATTCGGTTATCTTCGCATTGACAAAATTTCCTAAAAGCGCCTCGTCACCCTTGACCCTCACAACAAGATTTTCGGACGAACGGCCAACCAGAACGTCGCCGTCGATCTCCTCGATAAGCAGTCTTACCGTGCGGCCGATGACCTGCTCGTTTAGCTCCCTCGATATCTCCTCCTGCAAGGCGAGTAGCTCTGCAAATCGGCGTGACTTGTCCTCTTTTAACTCGGGGTCGGGCATTTTTTCGGCAGGGGTGCCCGGTCGGGGTGAAAAAATGAAGGTGAACAGCGAATAGTACCTGACCTTTTTGATAAGCTCAAGCGTTTTTTTGAAATCCTCCTCGGTCTCACCTGGGAAGCCAACGATGATATCGCTGGTCAACTGCAACTCGGGCATCAGAGCCTTAGCCTTTTCGATAAGCCCCATATAATGCTCGGCAGTGTAGCGTCGGTTCATTTTTTCAAGCACACGGCTTGAGCCGCACTGCACGGGAAGATGCAGATGCTTTTCAACCTTTTCGCACTCAGCCATTGCCTTTAAAAGCTCCTCAGAGCAATCCTTGGGGTGGGAGGTCATAAACCTTATTCTGAAGTCACCCTCAATGGCGTTTATCTCACGTAACAGCTCGGCAAAGGTCATTTTATGCTTGCAGTTTTTGCCGTAGGAATTAACGTTTTGTCCCAAAAGCATTATTTCCTTGGCTCCGCCTTTTATGATTTCCTTTGCCTCGGCTATGACATCCTCGGGCTCACGGGAATACTCCCTCCCCCTTACATACGGCACGATGCAATAGGTGCAGAAATTGTTACACCCCTGCATTATGGGCAACCACGCCTTGAAGGTGCCGTCACGGTGGACGGGGATGCCCTCAAAAATACCGCTGTCATCGGCAGGATTTTCAAAAACACGCTTGCCCGTGGTCATTTTGCGATAAACAAATTCGGGGAACTTGTGGCGCACCTGCGTGCCGAAAAGAATATCGACATAAGGGTAGCTTTTCTTTATTTTTGCGGCAACACTTTCCTGCTGTGCCATACAGCCGCACATACAGATAAGCATTCCGGGACGCTGACGCTTGTTGGCCTTCAAAATCCCGACATTACCAAACACCCTTGTTTCGGCGTGCTCACGCACGGCGCAGGTGTTGTAAAGCACAAGGTCGGCCTCGTTAAGGTCGTCGGTAAAGCCGTAGCCCATCATTTCAAGGTAGCCCTTCAAATGCTCCGAATCACTCACATTTTGCTGACAGCCGTAGGTATGAACAAAGGCCAAGGGCTTATGCGTATATTTAGCCGAAACAAGCTCTCTTACACGCTCGGCATACCCGAACTGTGCCGCTAATTCCTGCTCTTTTTTTGTTTCAAAATCAGAGTTTTGCAACTTTAAAATCTCCCAAAAGGTATACTTATCCATATTCTAATTGATTATACTATAAATCGCACCTTATTGCAAGTATAATACTGTAACTTTAAGAAAATTTTTATAAAGAAAGCCGACCTTGAAGCTGTCATAACTTCAAGGTCGGCTTGTGCATTATTCGTGCTCTTTGAGCCAAGCCTCTGCCTTTGCGGCCGAGATGCTCTTGATGTTTTCCTTGGGGTAAACAGAATCCTCGCCGCCGTTCACATAAAGGAACAGCTTGCCGTCAGGCATCTGATAAAGCGACTCCTCATAGCCTGCGGGGTCACCGAACTCACCCACGGAATACTTTTTTACGAGAGTTGCGACATCGGTGTCGTACTCACGCTTGCAAATGATCTTTTTCATAAAAATCTCCTTAAAAATATTTATACATACATATTCTGTACGTATTTGTAAAATTTATTAAAACCCGCCCAAAATGCACACAATTTGTTTGAGGTGATAAAATGCCAAATAGTCACGGCCAAAAATCCAAGTTTCCAAAAAGCGAAGCCGATGCAATCCACCCTCAAAAGGAATTTTTTACACAACAATCACCTATAGTATCGGAAATCTCGAATTTCAAAAAATCGAACACCGAAATGAAGCGGTGGTTATTTTGAAATTTTAAGTGAAATGTCAAAGGCCTTGACCGAATGGGTCAGCGCACCGATGGAGATAATGTCAACACCGGTCTCGGCAACGGGACGGATGGTTTCGGCGGTGATGTTGCCCGATGCCTCAAGCAGAGCACGGCCTGCCGTCATTTCAACCGCCTTTTTCATGGTGTCGCAATCCATATTATCAAGCATTATTATCTCACAGCCCGTGCTAAGTGCCTCAGCAACCTCGTCCAAATTACGGGTCTCGACCTCAATTTTGACGGTGTGACCGATTTTCTCACGCAGGGTGGAGACTGCCTTGGTTATACTGCCGCAGGCATCAATATGATTGTCCTTCAGCATTGCGGCATCCGACAGATTAAATCGGTGGTTCTTGCCGCCACCGCAGGTCACGGCATATTTCTGCAAAGCACGCAGACCCGGCAAGGTCTTTCTTGTGTCGGTAACGGTGGCGTTGGTGCCCTTTATCAGCTCGGCGGCCTCGTGCGTCATTGTAGCAATGCCCGACATGTGCTGAATAAGGTTTAAAGAGGTACGCTCACCCTTCAAAAGCAGCTTGGTAGGGCCTTCGATCTCGGCTATAATATCGCCTTTTTTGAGCAGCTCGCCGTCGTTCATAAATCTTTTGATATTGAAATTACCGAGCAACTCAAACACTCTCAATGCAACGTCAACGCCGCAAAGCACACCGTCAGCCTTGGCCAAAAATTTAGCCGATGAAATTTGGTCGTCGGGCAAAAGATTGTCGGCCGCCATATCAATGTAATTGATATCCTCTAACAAAGCCTTTTTGATAAGGTCGTCAATATAAAACTGCATCATTTGTGGAGTACCTCCTTTAATACTATGGAAGCTACCGTGGCAAGACTGCGTGCCTCAAGGTAGTCATTGGTGATCTGAAAACGCTTGCTGTTAAGTCGTGCCGCAATGTCCTCAACCTCGGGTCGGTATTTTCTTGCGGCCTCTAAGTTAGGCAGAACAAAGTGACATTTCTGCATAATGTTTCGTATAGACGTTCTTGTTCCCGTCGGCATAGGTGCGCCGTCGACCGAGTGGTTCGGTGCCTTGCCGAACACCGACGTATCGTTATAGCAACGGTTGATGTCCTCGGCGGCACGGCGGCCGAACACCAACGCCTCAAGCAGGCTGTTGGAGGCCAAACGGTTTTTGCCGTGGACACCTGTGTGTGAGCATTCACCCACGGCGTACAAACGGTTGATACGTGTTCTCGAATTAAGGTCAACGTTGATGCCGCCCATCAGATAATGATGGGTGGGGAATACCGGAATGGGATCCTTGGTTATGTCGATACCCTCTCTCAAGCACCGCTCGTGTATCATCGGGAAACGGTCACGGATAAACTCGGGAGTTCGGTGGGTGATGTCAAGATAAAATTTGTCGCTACCCGTTCTGCGTGATTCAAGGATGATGCCACGTGAAACAACATCACGGGGAGCAAGCTCCAATCGCTCGTCATATCGGTGCATAAAGCGCTCACGGTGACAGTTCACGAGGTAAGCACCCTCACCACGGACGGCCTCGCTTATCAGAAAACGCTCACGGCAGTTATCCCCTGCAAAGCCGGTGGGATGAAACTGAATATAACTCAGATTCTCAATTCGTGCACCAAGCCCTGCCGCAATGGCGATTCCGTCACCCGTGGCAATGGACGAATTGGTGGTGTACTTATAAACACGGCCGATACCGCCGGTTGCTATTATCACGTAGGATGCCGCAACGGTATGCAGCCTACCGTCTTTCAGCAAGGTTGCGTAGTAACCGTTGTTGGCCTCGTCAAGAAAAGCCAACGAGGTATTTTCCTCAATATCAATGTTGGGCAGCTCTTTAGTGGCGGCGATGATAGTGCGCATCAGTTCCTCACCCGTGGTGTCACGGTGGTGAACGATACGGCGGCGGCAATGTCCACCCTCCAACGTTGCGTGGATGTGCCCGTCGACCTTGTCAAACTCGGCTCCGAGGTCGATCATCTTGCGGACGTCATCGGGGCCTTCCTTGACCAGCACGTCTACCGACTCGGGACGGTTTTCACGTCCACCTGCGATCATGGTATCCTCGATATGCAGGTCAAAGCTGTCATTCACGGTGTCAAGCACAGCGGCAACACCGCCCTGCGCAAGGTTACTGTTGCAAAGGCGAAGGTCACGCTTTGAGACCACAAGGGCATTTATTCGGCTGTCGAGATTATAGGCGGCATAAAGACCCGAAAGGCCTGCGCCGACTATCAGAACATCATATTTATCACGCATAAAAAAGACGCCTCTTTGAACATCTGATGGGTGTTAATGTATACTTACTGTTATATTGTAACACATTTTAGGTAAAAAGAAAAGAGGAAATATGAAAAAGAAAAACCCACCTGAGATCAGGTGGGTCATATGTCGGCATTACATATTTTCCCGGGCCGTCGCCAGCCAAGTATCTTCGGCGCAAATGAGCTTAACTTCCGTGTTCGGGATGGGAACGGGTGGACCCTCATCGCAATCAACAC
>JAZQCY010000104.1:0-8888 GCA_045546555.1 Acutalibacteraceae bacterium
TGAAAAGCATTATGGAGACGGGGACGGCAACGGTCAACGTTTGATGAACCCCACCACCGTTGTCAACGTTGGCGAAGGCGGATACGTTGAGATGGAAACGGTGCAGATCAAGGGTGTTGTCTCGACCTACCGTACCACCACCGCCGTTTTGAAAGATAAGGCAACGCTTATCATCGGCGAGAAGATCATGACCCACGGCAGTCAGACCGCCACCACCGATTTCTCGGTCGATATGGACGGTGTGGACTGTGCGGCACACGTTGTTTCCCGTTCGGTTGCCAAGGATAAGTCGCATCAGTTGTTTATCTCTAATATCAACGGCAATAACCGTTGCAACGGCCACACCGAGTGTGACGCTATTGTTATGGACGATGCTACCGTCAGTGCCGTGCCGAAGGTCAACGCCAACCACGTTGAGGCCAGCCTTATTCACGAGGCCGCCATCGGTAAAATCGCAGGCGAACAGCTTATCAAGTTGATGACCTTGGGACTGACCGAAGCCGAAGCAGAAGAACAGATAGTCAACGGATTTTTGAGATAAAAAAAGCCTTCCTCATAGAGGAAGGTGGCACAGCGAAGCTGTGACGGAAGGAGTACTCCCTCAGTCGCGCATTCGCTTGACAGCTCCCTCATTGAGGGAGCCTTTTTTTATGTTTTCTTTTTGTACTCGTTTTTGCGTATGCCGGGGTATTTTTCGTCGAGATATTCCTCTCGGTAGGGGTTTACACCCTCGGGCGCTTTTTCGGGGTGTAACGGTAACGACCAGCACTCCTTTTTATAATACGGATTGTGGAAGGTCTGTTCAATTCTGCCGGAACGCTCCATTATGTCGTTACAAGCTCTGATGCAACCGCCTGCGCCGCATATTGCAAAGTAGCCCGTATGCTCAATAATGTGGTTGTAATACTCCATAACAGCGTGGTTGCCGGGCTTTCGTCCCCACTTGGCCCCTGCAAGAGAATAGCAGAGGATATATGCCTCTTCTTCAGTCATTTCGCTGTTTCGGACATCAAACGCCATATTGGGAAATTCCTTTTTTAAGAAGGGCGAACATTCGTTGTTCATTCCGTGGTGCGACAATGTACAGCGACCCATTTGGGTGTCACCGAACCATACCTGCTTTTCACCGAAGTCAACGTAAATTCTTGCGTTTTTATCCTTCGGATCGGGAATTGCACCGCCGGGACAACGTCTTGCACAGGCACCGCAGTGCAGACAAAGTGTGCCGGTATCCATAATTGGATCAGGCTCCAGCTCGCAGTCGGTAAAAATAAGACCTAAACGGACTCTTGGGCCGTATTTCTTGGTCAAAAACACCTTAGACCAACCAATCTCACCTAAGCCACAGCCTGCGGCAATGACACGAATACTGCAAACAATGTCAGGCGGAAGCTTACCATCTGCCACCGGCTTTTTGGTTGTGCCGTTTCCCTCGGGAACGGCAGGGTAGTGAGCGACCGCTTCATAGCCGTGGTCCTCAATAAAACAACTGAGCTGATAGGTCTTCATAGGGCGGAAAAATGCGTTCAGCTTGTTGTAGGTATAAAAGGTGTAATTGTGCCAATGAGTGCCTTCTTCGATACCGCGATTGGCTCCGCGCGGAATAGGCATAGCAATGGCAATTACCGATTGGGCTTTTGGAAAATATGTAATAGGGCTCATAAGCGGCGGAGCGTTTTTGAATCGTTCAATGTTTCCGATGGCGATACAGTCGATACCAAGCTCTTTAGCCCTTTGTTTGATCATCTGAGATGTCAGTTTCATAATCAATGCCCCCTGTTACCGCTTTTAGAAAACGCACCGCCTAAAACATTGGCCTTTTCGTCCGAACGGTCGGTGGTTTGGTCGGTACCGCCGATGCTCCAAATTTCACTTGTTCTGAAGGGGTTGGCAAATGCATTGGTTATGGCACCGCGTTCCTCAAGAGAACACATACAACTGCGGTTGCAAAGCGCTGCAATGCGATCGGGTGCCGAATTTTCGGAAAAGCGGTTGATAACGGCACCGTTCTGACAGTTTTTGCATTTATTATAGTCGATTTTGCCGACTGTGAAGGTTTTGCCGCAAATAGTGATCTCCTCGGTTTCGGTCTTGCTAATAGCGCCCAAAGGACAGGCATCTGCACAAATGTGACAACCATTGCAGACCGAAGCATCCAAAAGCGGAGTGCCTTCAAGCTCGGCGTCGGTAATTATCATATGAAAACGTTGGCGTGAGCCAAATTCCTTGGAGAAAGCAAGGCGATTATATGAAATTGTACACAAGCCCGAGGCAACGGCGGCATAATCAAAGTCGGGATATACATTGGGAGCAGGTATACCTTCTCTAACTGCAACGCCTGCAGGTCCTAAATCACTTGGGTTGGGGAAAACAGGGACAGCCTCCCATCCGTGACTCTCGATAAAGTTTGTGAGATTATATGCAGACAGTGCCAAAAACTCGTCTTCAAGCCAGTTTTTGCCGAAAAGCTGATAGTCACCGAAGTTGGTGCCTTCCTCAATACCTCTCAAAGAGCCTCGGCAGATTCGTCTGCCAAGCATAATGACGGTCTTGCCCTCGGGGAATATAGAGAAGGGGTTTACCTCGGGCGGCAGAGCATCAAAACGCTCCTTCGGTGCAAAGCCAATAAGATCGATTCCCTCTCGTTTTGCCGCTTCTTTAATGAGTTGGTCTAACTGTGTCATAAAAATTACTCCTTGTATGATTTTATTTCTTTAAGCTTTCAAGTGCTTTTTCAACGGTGTCGGCAACATTGATAAAAGCTGATCTTGCTTCGGGGATTTCGGTCGGCTGAAGGCTATCAAGCGGTGTTTCATAGAACTTTGTGTAATACTTTTCCGAGGTGGGACACTGTGTGCTGTCTTTGTCCTCGCACAGCAGCCAATCAAAGGCATCACGGCCCTCGTCAATAAATCTGCCCACAATAAGCTCGTAAGCCGATTGCTCACAGTAATCGCAGCATATATTGTGCTTCAAGGTGAGTTCAAAATCGGGATTTACCGGTGCGACGGTCTTTAATTCGTTCAAAGTGCTTAATATCGAATTATCGGAATTAAGACTGATAACATCTTTCAGACTGTCAAGACAGCTTAAATAAGCACCCTTAAGCTCGGCAACAAGACTGCGGTCTTTGCGGAAGAAAACTGCCTTGGCAAATAAGAGATCGAGCATTCTCGTCAGCACGGTCCTTGCCATATCAATTGAGTCACGAAGCAGGAACTCATCATCAAATCGGTCGAGCTGAGCAAGGCCTCTTAATGCTTTGGAGGCGGCAGGGAACGTGGGGATCGTTTCTTTTATCTTACTAAGGTAAAAGGACTTAAATTTTGCTTCGTTATCGAGCAGTGTCAATCGTTTGATCGCATTCATGGGACGGGTCCATATATAAGAATGCACGTACCACAAAGGACAAATTTCGGCATACCTCGGGTCGTCGGGTTCATAGGGTGTACCGTATCCGCCCCAGTCTTTTGTCTGGATTATGGGTAGCATCAGCTGCCAACATTTGTCCATCTCATCTGAAAATCCGGGATAACGGTTGCGACAGAAGTCGGAGGTTATTTCTTCGATGTTCTTTTTCAAGGGTGACCATGCGTTTTGGGTCAGATACTCGAGGATCAGCGGGTCGGAATGGGATAACTCGGGCCACAAAATCATACCCTTGCAGTAAGGATCCTCGGCGGCAACCTTAAGACGCTCGTCGGAACGGCCGTAACAACCACGAAGATCGCTTTCGGGCTCGTATGCATGGAAAAGACCGAATATCCATGGGAATTTGCCAACCATACCCCAATTGAGAAAGCTTTGGTCGGGGTTGTTGGTATCGGAGGTATAGTCAAGAATAACGGTACGCTCGGGGTCAAGCTCTTGCATCAGCTTTTTAACATTTTCGGGGTCCCACCAACCGACAAAATCCCATGATGCCAGCATCAGCTTGGAGTTGGGGTAGCGCTTGCGCAGATTTTCTGCGATGAGCCTGTATGCAAAAAGCTTCATATTGAAGTCTTTTTCGGGGTCTTTAGGAAACAGCTTGCGTTCGCCCAAACCGATAGAATGGAACAGATCGCACCGCTTTTCGTGGGTCTCGACCATCGTTTCGGTCAGCTTCATATAGTAGTCCATGCTTTGTGGCTCTCTGAAGTCAAAAACCATACCCGTTTTGTCCGAACTGCCGTAGTGATTGTCGGTAACCAGCAAGGGCTCCTTTTTATCAAGAAATTCCTGCGGTGTGCGGCTGTACCAATGTGTCATCGTGCCGCAATCGGTAGGGTAGTCGAGATCGAGTGTCCTTGCGTATTCAAGTACCTTTTCACGCAGTTCACCACGGTATTTTAAAGTCCAGAAATCGCTTCGGTCGTTATAATTATTGTAGCCGTCGATATTGTTGAAGCCGTCGGGATAGGGTACGGTATCGGGGAATGCCCGTTGCCACACATCGTCCATACCAATGCGAAGCATAAAGAAATTGAGACGCTTTTTGACCATCCAATCAATTTCCTTTTTCCAGTCATCAAAAGACCAATGCTCGGCCTGATAGCGCTTCAATCCTCGATGGGCAAAATAACGGAGTCCTCGGTACTGAAAACGAGGAGCCTCGTTTATATCGATATTCTCAAGCAAAATTCCGTCACGGTGGGGGATGACATCGCCGTCCCAAAAATAGTGACAACCTGCAAACCGTTCAAAATAGTCATAAACGGCGTAAAGCGTCGAACGTCCGCGACCGCCTGCCAGCAACAGCACGTGTCGGCCGTTCAGATCAAAGGTTTTTATGTAATAGCTGTCGGTGCCGTAGGTCAGCCCCAAACGGACGGGGATATCTCCGTTAAACATTTTGTCAAGTGTCCACTTGTTCACAGCATCCGAGCCGATGACCACAAGGTCAGATACACCGTCATCGGTATCGGTCAGTGCTATGTCCGTATTGGTGACTTTTTTATACATATCACGGAAAACATCTGCCGCTTTGGTATAAGCCTCAGCACAGTGGGTAGGTTTTATAATTATCGTAGACAAATCAATCACTCCTTTTATCTTAATCTACCACTTATTGATTTTACTGTACATCGAATTTTCAAAACATAATTTATAAATTTCCGAACAAAACGGTTGAAAAATAAATAATTCGAATGTATAATACCGTTAAAACGATGTTGATGGTAGAGGAATTGTTTGGTCAAAAAGATTCTTCGTCGCAAGCTCCTCAGAATGACCGAACTTGCATTTGAGTCTGTCATTCTGAACGAAGTGAAGAATCTTGAAACTATGAACGACATCAATGCGCTTTGATTTATATAAGTTCTGAAGCTCGGGAGTTGAGGTAATGTTTTTTGAAAGTGACGATATAAATTTCAGAATACTGACGGTGTTGGATATTGACCGAACCGACAGCAAGGGCAATTCGGGATTAAGACCGTTTCACGCTTTGTCTTACCGTGTGACGGGTAATGCACGGTTCATCCATGAAAATGAGGTAACAAACGTGGTTGGCGGCGATCTTATCTTTGTTCCGAAGAATTGCCCATACTACATTGAAGCGGGAACAGAACGCCTTTTGGTCGTGCATTTCGATACCGATGCCAAACTGCCCAATACGTTAAAAAAGCTCAAGGTCTCTAACCCCGAAATGTATGTACGTGAGTTGTCACGTCTTTATTCTGCATGGACTATGAAAAGGCCGGGTTACAAACACGAATGCCAATATCTTTTGCACAAAATATTTATGAATATCGAAAGGGAAGCGGCCGATGCTTTAAACCGTGACGATCAGTTGAACGATGCGGTCGAATATATCCACGAGCATTTCTGCGACCGTGACCTAACGGTTGACCTGCTGGCAAAAATGTGTTCGATGAGTGATACCTATTTCCGCAGGCTTTTCAAACAGCGGTTCAAGGTCACACCCTTGAAATACATAAACGACCTCAAGGTCAAGTACGCAACCGAGCTGTTGCGCTCGGGGTATTACACCGTCACCGAAGCGGCCGAAAAATGCGGCTTTGATAATGTGTATTACTTCAGCTTGTTTATAAAAAAAGAGACGGGTTTAAGCCCATCTCAAATTTAAGTTACATATTTAAGTCCGCGGGCGAACGCAGTTCGCCCCTACGGTTAAGGTTATATAAAAACTAAAACGAGAACTACAATATCTTTTCCATACCGATTTTTTGGGGTACCAAGCCTAATTTTTCGTAAAATTTCAGTGCACTTTGGTTACAGCTCCATACGTTGAGCGTTACGTTGTAACAGCCCGACTCTTTAGCAAAATCCAATACGTAGTTATAAAGTAATGTGCCGATATGAAGTCCGCGCTTGGCCTCATCAACGCACAGGTCATCAATGTAAAGCGTTTTTATGTCGGTCAGGATATTGTTATCTATATGCTGCTGAAAAACGCAAAAGGCATATCCCACGACCTCGCCGTCACAGTCGGCAACAAAAATCGGACGGTTGTCATCGGCAATTATTTCGGCCAATTCGGGGTCGGTATATTTTTTGACATCGCCTTTAAAAATATCGGGTCGGCCGTTATGGTGAACATTCAGCACCTGACACAAAAGGTCGTTTATCTTTGGCATATCATTTTGCGTTGCACGTCGAATGATCATATCAAAAACCTCATTATCTTGAAATACAAAAATGTAAGGGACGGCGCTCACGACGTCCCGACATTAAGAATTATAATGTATATCAATTTTATTTTCAACCAAAAAATATAAATTATATGTATTTTCAAAATGGATAAAATAATATCACGAAAGAGGTGATATTATGATACCGTATAAAGATGAAAACAAGCAGTATGACCCCAGAGAAAGTCAGTATTTCCAAGGCCTGCCTGCGTTTGTTCAGGAATCCATCCTGCAGTCGGGCAGCGCTATTTCGAGTGATGAGGAGCTCCGTCACACGGCAGAGCAGCTCATTTACCGTGACAATTACCAATAAAAAAGAAAAAAGAGAACGTCCCTTTCGGGTCAGTTCTCTTACTTTTCTTACATCGTAGTGTATCAATCTCAGATAGCACGGGTAACCTTACCGGAACGGAGGCAACGGGTGCAGGCATAAATCCTACAAGGAGTGCCGTTTACGAGAGCCTTAACGCGCTTTACGTTGGGCTTCCAGGTTCTGTTGGTTCTTCTGTGTGAGTGAGATACCTTGATACCGAATGTGATTTCTTTGCTGCAGATGTCACACTTTGCCATGAGTCTGCACCTCCTTTGAATAGTTACATACAATCGCAAATGATATAATAACAGAAAGTTTCCCATTTTGCAAGCATTATTTTCAAATTTTCTAAAAATTTTTAATATTTGGCAAAATGACTATATTTTGCAAAATTTAAAAGGTAATTGTTGCAATTTTTTGAAAAGTGGTGTATAATTATCTGAAAACCGATGATTTTTTGACTGGAATGGTGTAGGATGCCCAAAAAAGCCGTTATTTTTGACCTTGACGGAACTTTACTTAATACACACGAGGATCTTGCCAACGCTGTGAACTTTGCGTTGGAACAGAACGGACTGCCCACACACATGGCCGAAAAGTATAAAATATTCGCCGGAAACGGCACCGATATGATGATAACACGTGCATTGCCCGAGGCTGACCGTAACGACGAAACGCTCGATAAGGTCCGCAAGCTTTATTTTGAGTATTACAATGCTCATTCGGGGGAGTGCACCCGCCCTTATGACGGTATCGTCGATATGCTGTCTGAGCTTAAAAGCAGAGGCTTTAAGCTTGCGGTCGTTTCCAACAAGATAGATTTTATGACACGTGCCGTGGTTAAGGAATATTTCGGCGACACGATGTTTGATTTTGTCACGGGTCAATGTGACGGCATTATCCCTAAGCCCGACCCTTCGATGGTATATAAGGTTATGGAGCAGTTCGGCGTTACGGCCGATGAGTGCATTTTTGTGGGTGACAGCGGCGTTGATGCTGAGACCGGTAAAAATGCCAATATGTTCACCGTGGGCGTGCTATGGGGCTTCCGTGATGAAAAAGAGCTTTTGGGGTGCGGCGCTTCGACCGTTATTTCCAAAGCAGATGAGCTGTTAAACTACGTATAAATATAAAATTCTTCAGTTACGAAAGGAAAAATGATTTATGAAGCGTAGCGATTATCTTGGTTGGGACGAGTACTTTATGGGCATTGCTCTGCTGTCCTCACAGCGAAGCAAGGACCCCAACACGCAGGTCGGTGCCTGCATTGTCAATGCCGAAAACAGAATAATGGCTGTGGGCTACAACGGTATGCCTTACGGCTGTGATGATGACGAGTATCCGTGGGAAAGGGAAGGCGAAGCGCTCAACAGCAAGTATATGTTCGTCTGCCACGCTGAGCTTAATGCGATACTCAACTTCAACGGCGGCTCTATGAAGGGCTTCCGCCTTTATACCACTCTGTTCCCCTGCAACGAGTGCGCCAAGGCTATCATTCAGAAGGGCATTGCCGAGGTTATTTATCTGTCGGATAAATATGCTGATGCCGAAATGACCAAGGCTGCCAAGATGATGTTCAAGTCGGCAGGCGTTAAGTGCCGTGAGTATGAGCAGACTATGAAGACGGCTGAACTGAAGCTGTGATTGCTTTTTTAAATAGTAATATTGATAATTAAACGGATGGCGAGAGCTGTCCGTTTTTTTCTTGGTGTCTTTAGGCGTGGATCCCCGGTTCTACCGGGGGATAATAAAAAACTGAGCTAAAATAAAATAGGTGAGCTTGAAGCAAGCCCAAAAGAAAGCCTCCCCTGTAAGGAGAGGTGGATTTTGCCAAAGGCAAAAGACGGAGGGATTCCGTAAGCTTGCTTACGGCGGACCGTCGGGGTAGCGAAGCGTGCGAGTCGGTAGTGAATGACAGTCCTGCGGACTGTCAGAGCCGACGA
>JAZQCY010000105.1:0-17715 GCA_045546555.1 Acutalibacteraceae bacterium
AACGACATGGCTACGATCCGACTTACCGACGATCTCTTTATTGGAAGAAATAGCCGATAATGCTACAAGGAAGTTGTCACCCGTGTCGGCAAGTGTACCGCCGGCATTGGTGAACTCCAAAGGAAGATTATCAGCCGTGAAGACCGACTTATCGGTCCATACTGCGCCCGCATTTTCGGTTGAAGGATGCTTGGGGCCGAAAAGGCTTTCCCAACCGTTCCATGTCGGGTCATCAGCAACACGGTCTTTAACCGCTTCAACATCGATAGCGGTTGCAAAAGATGGCAGGAAGGACATAAGCAATGCAAGACACAGCAGCACGCTTATTAACTTTCTGTGGATAGGGGTTTTCTTTGTCATTGTGTGACCTCCTTAATGTGGTAGATACGGTGCTTTTAAGCACCGTTTCGCAGTTGAAAACTTTGGGGGGTCTCTTCCCTGCTGAACATAGGTGGTATGCGGTTAAAATCTACTAATAAATCCATTTCAAGCCACTACACCTGATTACAAGATAATTATAATATAACACAAGAAAAATGTAAATATTTTTTACGTAAAAAACTTGTTAAAAAAATAGCAATTTTGTAAATTGTTTGGTTCTGAAAACCGCATAAAATCAATGCGACCTTAGATTTTACGGAATTTTCCTAATAATCTAAAGTCGCATTCATTTATTCAATTTGCCGATTCAAGCCAAGCGTGTCCGAAGACACGCTTGCAGATAAATAGTACTTTTTAGATTGCATTAACCGACATACACCTTGCATAGTTATGAAGTCTGTACTGATCGGTAGGATAATTGAGCAATTCCTCCTCAAGCTCCTCTATGCGGTCGATATCGCCTTTTATGTAAGCCTCAAGGCGCTCACGACAGCTTTCAAGGCGCTTGATAACACCGCCAAGCCTTGCATCCTGCACATCAAAGCCGTGTGGCTTCTTTTCCTTGAACCAGCAGGCCTCGAAGGCACGGTGGAAGGCATTGACCTTGGCCTCGGCAACGAGGTACTCTTTGACGACCTCTTTAAGTGCCTCCTTGTCGCCCGATTTATAAACCTTGCGGGTCAGCTTGCCCAAGCCACCCTTGTAAGCAACGGCCTCACACAAAGCGGCGGCCGACTTGAACAGATGGCCGTAGGTCTCGTTTTCGGCAAACGGCCAAAGCTCCTTGGCATAACCAAGATAGGTCTCCTTCATCTTGGCGGCATCGTCGACAATTGTATCGCAAAAGCCCAAAAACGGATCGGAATAAAGCATCTGCTTGTCTGGCAGCTGTGCCGAGGTTTCGGCACCGGGACCGTAGACATTGGGCAGGTCAAGCTTCATAAAATCGTCAAAAGCAATACCGAACAGCTCTTGGAACTTCACCTTAACAGACTCCATATCATCATTGCCGCGGTAAACTTCAGCGGCATACATCAGCGTCGGCAGTATGGCAAAGGTCGAGGTCTCGGCACCGTTGTCACCCCAACAGGTCAGGAATACGTTTTCAACGCCCCCGTCACGGCAGGCCGACATTGCCGACTTGGTGGTTATCAACGACAGATTGTTGTGAGGGCTGAAGCCCGTCCAGGTCCAGGCGCCGCCTGCAAACCACACCGGCTTTTTGAAGCGCTTGTGTGCCTCGATCATACGGTCATAGGGTTCACGTTCTTTCTGATAATAGTCCCAATAAACAAGTTCAACGTTATTGGGGACGCATTTTACGATATCCTCGGTGATGATATCGGGGTCTTTAACGTAATAAGCACCGTGGTTGGCAAGTCTGAAGAACATATCGCTCCACATCATGGGCTCAAAGTCGTATTTTGCGGCGAGGTCGGCAACACGCTTCAAATGACGTGCGATGATCTCAAAACGGTTCTGAAATCCGTATTTATCAAGGAATTTGCCGAGACCGACATTGTGCGCCTCGTCCATACCAATGTGCAATTTATTGGTCTTAAAGCACTGACGAAGGGTCGAGAACATATCCTCGATGAGCTTGTAGGTCTTTTCCTCGTCGATAAGCAGGATATCATCACAGTCACGAACCGAATTGTATTCGCCCCAACGGAACATCTGATTCAAATGTGCCAAGGTCTGAATGCAAGGGATAAGCTCTATTCCCTTTTCCTCGCCGTAGTTGACGATCTCCTTCAGCTCGTCCTTGGAATATCGTCCACGCAAGTAACCGAACCAAGGCTGATTGTCAACCTCGTATGTATCCTCGGTGTAGAGCATGAGCATATTGTAGCCCATTTTGCTCAAAGAATCGATGAACCTTTTGAGTGTATCGACCGTCATAACAGCGTTTCGCGAGCAGTCGACCATAACGCCAAGTCTTTTATTACTCATTTTTACCCCTCATTTCTGAAAGCTTAAATATTATTTGCAGAAGCGTTTTGCCTCCAATTGGTAAACCATAAGCCGTCAACATAATGCTGTGGTTCTTCAAGCTCCTCAATACGGTCTATCTCCCCGTTTGCATACTGTAAGAGCCGCTCACGGCAGGAAACAAGACGCTGTCTGAGGCCGCCAAGACGTATATCCTGAACATCAAAGCCATGCGGCTTCTTTTCCTTCAGCCAACAAGCCTTGAACTCCTTGATAAAAGCATCAAGCAGCTTTATTACCTTTTTATATCGGTCGGCAATCTCCAAGACCGCCTGCTTTTCGTTGCTAGAATATGCGATCCTTGTGTCACGTCCCAAGGTGTATTTCACCGCCAACAGATCGCAAAGTGCCTTTGAGGATCTGAAGATATAACCAAAATTTTCGTTGTCGCACAACGGCTTCAGCTTACGGCCGACCTTTTTGTAATGCTTTATCTCACGGTCATCCTCAAAAAGCATTTTATCGTAGATACCGAGAAACGGATCGTTATAAAGCATGACCTTGTCGGGATTTCTTGCCAAAATATGCGACTCATCAATGAGCTTGGAAGGAAGGTCGACCGTGCAGAAATCGTCAAAGCCGATTCCAAACATTGCCTCAAACTTACTCTTGATATCCTTCAGATCGTCATTACCCCGAAATGCCTCGGCGGCATAAAACAGTGTGGGTAAAACGCTGAAATAAGGAGACTCGGCGCCGTCATCTCCCCAACAGGTGATGAAGACATTTGTCAATGATTTATTTTTGCAAGCGCTGACAGCGGCCTCGGTACGGGTTATGGAAATTTCGTTATCGGGCGAAAAGCCCTTCCACATCCATGCACCGCCTGCAAACCAAATAGGTCTTTCAAAACGCTTGTGCGCCTCGATCATAATTTCGTAAGGCTCACGGGTGCGTTTGCAATAATCCCAATAGCAAAGCTCAACGTTATCGGGAACTTGATTTTTGATATCCTCGGTAATGATCTCGGGATCATTGGTATCATACACTCCGTTATTGGCAAGGCGGAAGAACATATCGCTCCACATAATTGGCTTAAAGCCGTACTTTTCAGCCAATTTTGCAACCTTGTTCAAATGGCGGCCAAGCAACTCAAATCTGTTGCAAAAGCCGTGCCTATCCAGATGCTTTCCCAAGCCGACGTTGTGAGCCTCATCCATACCGATATGTATGTAATCGGTCTTATAGCATTCCCTTACGGTTTTGAACATATCCTCGATCAGCTCATAGGTTTTCGGCTCATCTATAAGTAAAATATCGTCACAGTCACGGACTTCATCATATTTATACCAACGGAGCAACTGATTCAAATGAGCCAGGGTCTGAATGCAAGGGATAAGCTCTATTCCCTTTTCCTCACCGTAGTTGACGATCTCTTTCAGCTCGTCCTTGGAATATCGGCCACGAAGGTAGCCGAACCAAGGCTGATTGTCGACCTCATAGGTGTCCTCGGTGTAGAGCATAAGCATATTATAGCCCATTTTGCTCAACGTATCAATGAAGCTTTTGGCGGTGTCGACCGTCATAACGGCATTTCGAGAGCAGTCGACCATAACGCCCAAACGTTTTTTATCCATAAAAAGCACCCTTTCCAAGTTTTTCAAACCGTAACCTCAAGCCCGTCATTTGCCATTTTAATTTCTAATTCCGGCATATTTGCCGCAAGACGCTGTAAATGCGGGAAGTTCCATTCAGCGGTATGATTTATGATCACCCTTTTGATGTCACATTCCTTGAATATCGGCTCGTATTTTTCCACATCAAAATGTGCGCCTTCACAAACTGCAAGCTGAAGACTGACCTCCTTTGCAATCTTGGGAAAATCCTCGGAAGGCTCTCTGAAAAGATCACCCGTAAACAAGACTCTTTTGCCCTCGGCTTCGAGCAAATACGCAAAGGACACATCACAATGCTTGGTGCGTATTGCTGTTACCGTCAGCACACCGTCATCAAAAATAATGCCTTCCTCGACCTTACGGTAGTCAAATTCACGGGACTTTGTTCCCGTGACCTTAAACCAAGCTTCAATAGCCTCTTTACCCTCAACTTTAGGTAAAAATATTTTAGGCTCAGCAGTCTTATACACCCAAGAGCAAAGGTCAATAAACGAGATAAGCCCATTAGTGTGGTCGCCATGCATATGGGTGATAAATATTCCCTTGACCGAGTCAACGGCAATGCCTCGGTTGACAAGCTCATCGATAGCCATCATTCCCATATCAATGAAATATCGGTTTTCTCCGACCTCAACCAACGCACAGCTACAACGTCTGTTCGCCTCGGGAATACCGTGGCTTGAACCAAAAAATACTACTCTCATAAGCACACCAACCGTTTCAAATAAAAATGAGCACAGAACCGCAACGTTCTATGCTCATTTTACTAAACTCAACTTAAAATGTAAAGACAAATTGACAAAATTTCAGGACAAATATTTACCTGTTTATTTGTTTACCTCGTCAACAAATTTAAGGAATGCGGCCTTGCCGTTTTCGTCACGCTTGTAAACACCTGCGTGCTCCAAAACCTTGGCAAACACCTTGCCGACCTCAGCACGGATGATCTCATCAACATTGTCGGCGGTTATAGTGTAGTTCTTCTTGAACTCGTTGGCCCAATCGGCATGCTTTGCGGTAACCTCGTCGGCATAAAGGTCGTCCCCTGCTACCAGCTTTTCACCCAAGATACGCATTTCTTCTTTAAGACGTGCAGGCAAAACCGCAAGACCCATAACCTCGATAAGGCCGATGTTTTCCTTCTTGATGTGGTGCAGCTCGGCATGAGGATGGTAAACGCCCAAGGGATGCTCATCGGTCGTTATGTTGTTGCGAAGCACAAGGTCAAGCTCAAACTTACCGTCAGCCTTTCGGGCAATGGGGGTAATTGTGTTATGCGGAGTACCGTCGGTCTCGGCAAAAACAAAGGCATCCTCGTCGGTATAGCCTCTCCATTTTATGAGGATCTTATCAGCAAGCTCGATAAGGCGATCGGTGTCATCGGCTCTCAAGCGGATGTCCGACATAGGCCACTTTACAATGCCCGCCTCAACGTCCTCGAAGCCGTCAAATTTAACAACCGTTTCAATGGGTGCCTTGGCCATTGCGAAGGTGTAGTGTCCGCCCTGGAAATGGTCGTGCGAAAGAATAGAACCGCCGACTATCGGCAGATCGGCATTTGAGCCAACAAAATAATGCGGAAACAGCTTGACAAAATCAAGCAATTTTCTGAAGGTGGCACGGTTGATGGCCATGGGGGTATGCTCGGAATTGAACACGATACAATGCTCGTTATAATAAACATAAGGGCTGTACTGCATCATCCAGGGGGTGTTGTTTATCATCATGGGGATAATGCGGTGGTTACCCCTTGCAGGGTGGTTCATTCGGCCGGCGTAGCCCTCGTTTTCCTTACACAAAAGGCATTTGGGATATCCGCTCTGCTTGGCATTTTTTGCGGCGGCAATGGCCTTGGGGTCCTTTTCGGGCTTGGACAGATTGATGGTGATATCAAGATCGCCGTATTCGGTCGGGGTGACCCATTTAACATCCTTTTTGATGCGGTAACGGCGGATATAATCGCTGTCACAGCTCAACTTATAGTAATAATCGGTAGCGGCCTCGGGCGATTTTTCATACTCCGACCAAAAGGTCTTGATAACCTCGGACGGACGGGGCACCAAAGCGGCCATCACCTTGGTATCAAAGAGGTCTTTTTCGGTAATGTTATCGTCAACAATACCGTTTTCCACCGCAAAGTCAAGGACATCCTTCAAAATAGCCTCAAGGTCGTTTGAGGTGGCGGTTTGGGGTTCATTATATTCGTCAAGACCTAATATTTCCAACAAATGGTTGGCGGTGTAGACCTTGTCCTCGGTTGTGATAAGTCCTGTTTCAACACCGTACTCAACCAAATTTTTAATTGCATTGTTTATCATTATATTGCCTCCAACCTAATTTGCTTTATTTTACATCTTGTTTTCCATTTTGTCAATTCAAAACGTTTTCACTTCGGTTTAATATAAAGTCGAAGCATATTTACGCTCACTCTTAAAACGTAAGCTGTTCGTTGCTCATTATCTTACAGCCGCACACCAAAGTCAAGGCGATCGGCAATACAAAAAGCAACTAACGCCCGTTTCTGAATTCACTCGGTGTAACACCCCTCAACCTTTTAAAAACACGTGAAAAATGCCTTTGATCGGGATAACCAACCGATTTCCCGACCTCGGAAATACTAAGCCTTGAATTCCGCAACAGTCGGCACGCTGAATTTATCCTGATTGAGGTTATGTACTCAAGCGGAGACTGCTTCATAACCGATACAAATAACGCACGGTAATGGCTCTCACTTAAAAATTCCATTTTAGCGAGCTGTTGCACGGTTATTGGTTCCGACACATTTTCGTTAATATATTCCAGACTGCGTCGGAATTTATTTATCTTATAAGCATCGGTCAGCTTTGAGTTGCCTTCGATGATCCTTCCGATACTGATCAACAGTGACGAAAGCTTGGTCGCCGTCTCGATGTCAAAGAATTTATCACGGGGTAAAAACGATCGGAATATGCCGTGAAGCTGATTAAACACACTGTCGGGCTTTCCTATTTTGTATACGGTCAGGGTTTTTATGCCGCATTTTTCAAGCAGATTTTCCGCTTCATAGCCGGTAAAATGCACCGAATAGTGCGTTGTGGGCTTACCGCAATCCTGATAGGTAAACGGTATATCAGGTTGAAATATCAAAAACTCCCCCGGGTGAAGGACAGTCCTTACCGGAGTTAAAATCTCAAATTCGCCCTCACAAAGGTAGATCATATAAAAATCCTTGCGCACGGAATCGGCTCTGGTCCGTGCGGTTTTGATTTCGTGCACGGTACAGTTGAGCTGCAACGGAACATCAAGGTTTTTAATATTTGCCGAGACCGATTCATCTCTGTAATAACCGCTTGACATTTTAACCTCCAAATCATTTAACAGTCGATTTATCCACATAAACAGCCGTTTTATTACTTTTAATAATCGTGATAATATTATACAATAATTTCGAGGAAATACAAGAGTTTTTTAAAATTTTACATCGTGCTTTTTGCTATTCGAGGTAAAGAATGACGGTGGTGACTAAAAAGTGAAAAAGAGACAAATCCTAAACATAATTAATTTTGTCCGCGGGGTTGAGCCAAGATGGCCCGACCGCGATCTTCTGCTTCCTATAAAGGAGCAGCTTCGTTTAATGAAGGAGCACGGTCTTAAAGGAACCTTTTTATTGCAGTACGACGCAATGCTGCGCCCTGAATTTGTTGAGATTTTCAGGTCTCTCGACCGCAGGCAGTTTGAATTAGGTCTTTGGCACGAAACGGTACAGCCTCAGGTAGAGGCCTGCGATATTAAATGGTGCGGTCGTTATCCTTGGGATTGGCACACTCATTGCGGCTTTCCCGTCGGTTACACCGGTGAGCAACGTGAACGCTTGGTCGACCTTTCATTTGAAAAGTTCAAAGAGCTTTTCGGTGAGTATCCTCGTGTTTTCGGTTCATGGCTTATCGATACACATACCGTGCGTTACATCAGCGAAAAATACCAAGTGGATGCTATTTGCAACTGCAAGGAGCAATATGGCTCGGATGGGTACACCCTTTGGGGCGGTTACTACGGTCAAGGCTATTACCCAAGCCGCAACAACGTATTTCTACCGGCTCAAGCGATTGAAAACCAAATCGATGTGCCCGTTTTCCGTATGTTAGGCAGCGATCCTGTTTATCAATATGATTACGGCATAGACATAAACCGTGAAACACCTAAATATCAGGGAGTCATGTCCTTGGAGCCATCGTGGAAGCACGGCGGTGGCGATCCCAAATGGTTGGAATGGTTTATGAATGAAAACTACAACGGATGTTGTCTGTCGTTCGGTTATGCTCAAGCCGGGCAGGAAAACAGCTTTGGCTGGAAAATGATGAAAAACGGCATAACGCATCAGTTTGAGTATTTTGATAAGCTTCAGCAGGAAGGAAAAATCGAAGCCATAACACTGGGTGAGGCAGGTCGTTGGTACAAATCAAGCTATAAAACCACTCCCCCGTCAGCAATAACTGCCCGCACCGCATTTGATGACAGCCGTAAGAATTCGGTTTGGTACAGCACCAAGCACTACCGTGTAAATCTTTACGGAAATGACGGTCATATCAGAATAAGGGATATCCATCTCCTTTCCGACCGCTTCACCGACATATATGAAACCACAGTCTGCACGGGTGAAAGCGCAACATATGAAGCCTTGCCTTTTGTTGACGGCAACCGCTATACCGGAAAGGGTGTGCTTGCAGGCGGATATATCACCTACTGCGACGGCACCGAACCGCAATTTGATATTATGGAGTTTGAGGAAAAATGCGCAGGCTCAGCAACCGTTAAATATGGCAAGCTGAGAATCGAGCTTCGCGAAACGAGCCTGAAAATAATCGGTGAAAAGCCGTTCACCTTTGAAAACCGAGTCGGTATCGACGGATGGCATCTTCCCGAGGTGACCCACGTAAGCAGTAAACGCCTGAAGCTGAACTATCGCAACACTCCATACTCCGTTTGCCTTGTAAAAGGAACGTTTGAGTCATTTAATCGCATCCGTTCCGATGGCAACACGCTTGAATTTTGCTTTTGACGTCTTCTTTTGGAAGGGTATATCGTATACCGCAAAACAACCGTAACGGTCAATTCCGCTACGGTTGTTTTGTTTTATAGTTTTAAATTTCCAATATCCTCATTGCGATGAAGAAGTACACGATAAGTGACAGAACGTCAACTATTGTTGTGATGAAGGGACTTGCCATTACGGCAGGATCTAATTTTACGGCCTTGGCCAATATCGGCAGACTGCAGCCGACCAGCTTTGCGACAAAAACGGTCACAACCAAGGTAAGGCTTACAACCGCCATTTCGGAATAAGAAACGTCCATTCCGAGCAAAAGATTATCAATAAGGATAATTTTCAAATATCCCACAACGGCCAGGGTCACACCGCAAAGCAACGCAATGCGAAGCTCCTTCCACAAGACCTTTAAAATATCACGCAGTTCGATTTCACCGACCGCCATACCACGGATAACGGTGGCAGACGACTGTCCGCCTGCGTTACCGCCGGTGCCCATAAGCATCGGGATAAACGAAATAAGCACAGGGAACACACTCAAGGCTGTTTCAAACGAGCTGATGATGATGCCCGTAAAGGTGGCTGAAAGCATAAGCAGTAAAAGCCACGGGATACGTGTCAGCCAAATGCTGAATACCCCCGTTTTGAGATACGGCTTATCGGTCGAGCTGATAGCGGCCATACGCTCGATATCCTCGGTGGCCTCTTCCTCAATAACGTCCATAGCGTCGTCGACCGTAACGATACCGACTATCCTGCCCTCTTTATCGACAACGGGCAAGGCCAGCATACCGTACTTTGTAAAGGTCTGTGCAACGATCTCCTTATCCTCATAAGCCTCAACGCTGATAACGTTGGTCTCCATTATATCGGAGACTACGGCCTCCATATCGGCCATAAGCAGGTCTTTAACCGATACGATACCGATGAGCTTTCGCTTTTCGGTAACATAGCAGGTGTAGACCGTTTCTTTGTTGATACTCTCTCTGCGTATCTTGTTAAAGCACTCGGCAACGGTCAGATCCTTTCTCAAGGAAACGTATTCAACCGTCATGATACTGCCTGCTGAGTCCTCGGGGTATTTGAGCAGCTCATTTATCTGACGTCGTACGGCAGGATCGGTGTTTTTGAGTATCCTTGTCACCACGTTGGCCGGCATTTCCTCAATAATATCGACCGTGTCGTCAAGCCACAGCTCATCCAAGATCTCACGCAGCTCAACATCGCTGAAGCTGCGGATCAGAAGTTCCCTATCATCGCTTTCCATATAGGAAAACGCATCACCTGCCAGGTCTTTGGGCAGGATTCTGAAGACAAGCGGGATCTCCTTGTCGTTCAGTTCGCCGATTATTTCGGCAACGTCGGCAGGGTTTTGCTCGCAAAGAAGGTTGCGAAGGCGCACAAAAGCATGGGCTTCAACCAACTCGAGAACCTCTGCCATGATCTCCTCTTTTCTTTCCATTTTGGATTCTCCTTTCTTGTTACGGTAAAACCGCTTTTTGACAGCAAGAAAGGTACAATTCCGGGAGATACCAATAATTTAATGACGAGAAAAACGGACACAGACCGTTTTTCTCAAGGTACCTCGGGGCTTCATACCGGTACTGTTACTGCCAGCATCCATTTAATTCTCACCTCACAGCTTAAAAATAATACATTTTTGCAAAAGATAAATTATCTTTTGGGTAAACAGATTATAATACCTTGAAACAAATTTGTCAATAGAGTTTTCCAATAGCAGTTTTTCCCTGCTCAGACACCGCCCAATCATACAAAAGCTTGGTGTTGGAGTTAGGCTTCTCGGAGTCACGTATCACAAGGCTTACACCCACCGTAAAGGCATATTCGCCCGAGGCAACCGTTTCCTTTGAAGGGGCAACACCGTTGATCTTTAAAGGCTTGATGCTACCGCCCGAAAAGTCACCCGAAAGGCTTAACAAGCCGTATCCCAAACCTCCGTCACGGTTGTCATATCCGATCTCGGCGGTATAGGTCACGCCCGAAGAAATTATCGGTTTTGTGACAGGCGAAATCTCTGCTTCGGCTGAAACGTGTCTTTGGAAAGCATTTTGGGTTGCAGTGCGTGCCCTTTGACCGAACAAAGTTATAGCCTGCTCGGCACCCTCAAGCTGTTTCCAATCGGTAACCTCACCGTTGTAAATAGATTTCAACTGTTCAAGCGTCACCGACTCGACACCGTGCGAGCCATTGGTAAAAAACACAAGTGCATCACGGTCAAGCTCGGTGCTGATAAGTCCAAGCTCGGTCGAATCCAACAATGCGGTAATATCCTTGCCGTAGTCGTGTGCGATGATGATGTCACACTGACTTTTCATCAGCTTTTCATAGCAATCATCTGTGTTATCGCAAACCGTCACCGATGCTTCGGCCGTTGCGGCATCGCATCCCAGGGCGGCCGTAACCATATTGACCGCCAAGGTTCTTGTATAAGGAGTTGCGCATATTCTCGGCAGGTTTTCTGCCGTAAGCTCTAAGCTGCCCGGTTTAAACCTTGAAGGCTCGGGTTCAACCTCACCGCAGGCAACAGCCAAAAGTAAAAGACAGCTTAAAAGGATGAGTAATGCTTTTTTCATTTTGTCATCCTCCTATCAATACTGCGCCGTTGACGCTACGGTCAAAACGGGGGTCATATCCTTGTTGTAAACACAAGCAGTACCGTCACGCATTACCGAAAGCAGGGTCACCTCACCCGACGTGAAGGCTTGGATATGCTGACAGTTTTCATAAACAAAGGCACTTGTCATAACATCATAAAGAGCGTAAAGACCCGTGTCGGGGTTTTGCATAACAAGGTAACGGCCACCAATGCTCTGATTCATATAACGGTAGCGCATCCACTCGGTACGCTTTTTGGTGCTGACCGTGATAAAGCAGGTCTTTTTACCGTTTGAGTTGGTCACCACCGCAGTATTACCGAATCGGTCGGCAAGGGCACCGAAATCGCCAATACTGATAATACTCTCACCGTGGATGTTGAAGATGGTACCCGTACCCGAATAAACACAAACATAAAGTCCATCAACCGGTGCCTCACCGTCGGGGAACTGTCCCGTTTCGGTGCAGGTGAACGGTTCGTCACCGTCGGCATAAAAATACTCCACTCGGCCGGTGTCGGGATTGGTCTTGCGATAGATAAGCCAATCAGAGGTTATGACCTCAACATTACTCTTTTCGGTAAATATTTTTTTGACGACCTTTTTCTCTTTATCGAGTATCTCAAAATAGCCTTGACTTGCGCAGGCAAAAACTCCCACACTGTCATTATAGTTCACAATGCGGTATTTTGCTTCTAAAAACCATTCGGCCTTGGGGGTTATAACACCGTAAAGACCATCTTCGTTCTGAACAACGGCATAACCTTTTTTGAACGGTTCACATTTTATAAAGCCCTCGTGGAGCTTTTTGCCGTTATTGTCGATATAATACGCCGTATAGGTTTCGGTTGTTGTGTCATCCTTTTTTACCTTGGTGCATATGTTTACGGGTGCAAGCCCCTCGGAGAAAAGACCGATATCGTATGTCACGTCCTGATTTTCGGCAAGGGCGGTATCAAAGGTAAACTTACGCTTGCCCTTGTAATCATAAAAATCGTGATAGGTGTAAACCACCTTTTTGACCTTTTTGGTGCGTTCAAATATAATACGCTCGCCGCCTGCTCTGAAAAAGGCCGAGTTTTTGGGAACTTTAATTACCCACGAACCGTTGGAGGCGGCAATCTGACGTGTACCCTTAAGCGGGTCGGTGCCGTCAGCTCCTTTAATAAGCTCATACACAAAGCCGCCCTCGTCCTTTGGGTGCTGTTTGATTGCATCATAGACCGCATCGACCACCACGGCGCCGCTCAAGGTGCAAAGACCGTACAACGGAACCGAAACGCTCTTCTCCTTTTCATTCACAACCGCAGTATAGGTGTGATATCCGCCAACAAACGGTAAAAGCTCACCGTATTCGGCCGACGGTATAAGCTCATCGGTATATTCGGCATTAAAGCGTGTCTGAACAGAGCCCATAACCTCGGGCTTAGGTGCCGCAACATCCTCCGCAAGACCGAAGAAGGTCGGTTTTTGGGCATTGTCGGCAGTATCGGTATTTTCATTATTCCCACCACAACCGATAACGGTTATGAGCACGAGTAAACTTAAAAGCAGACCGATGTATTTTGAAGGCTTCAAGATAACAACTCCCCACTTAAATTCATTCCATTAAGTATTTTACCACTTATTGCACGTTTTGGCAACGCTAAAAACTAACCTTGGCAAAAAGTTTACAATTTTTGTTGACGAAAAACCGATTTTCAAGTATAATATGTAGGTATCATAGTTAATCTGTTGTATGAAAGGAGAGTTTTTTATGGAAAGATTTATGGTCATGCACGATATCGACATCGCAGATTTTATTCAGACACTTGACAAGTGCCGTGGCGATGTTTTTTTGGAGACCGAGGAGGGCGACGTTTTAAACCTGAAGTCAAAGCTTTGCCAGATGATCGGTGTTGCCAACATTCTGAAGGATGCCATTATTAAAGAGGTCACCATTCGTTGTACCGACCCCGAGGACGAATCACTTTTGTTCAGATTCAATCTTTACAAAGAGGTTCCCGGTAAGAATGACGAGGACGAAGAGGACGAATAATTACTTTTTGAAAATGCCTTTGGTGCGGTTCGCATCAAAGGTATTTTTTTACTTAAAAATAGTACTTGACTTATACTTCCAAAAGGGCTATAATACGTTTTGCGACATTCGTGTCGCAAAACGCAGAGCTGTTTTTAGGAGGAAATAAAATGAACAGTCTTGACAAAAAGTGGAAAGAGCTGTTGTTTGCGGCAACAATGTTCGGTCCCAACCTTATTTTTGTTTTGGTCGGCGCTTATCTGACCGACGCCATCAACCCCATAGGTCTTACCGCCAATCTCAGCAATTGGAGTCTTACGAGCTACAGCCTTGTTGTTCCCGGTATGTTTGGTTTAACTTGGGCGCTTGCCAAGGTTTTTGACGGAATTGTTGATATTCCGATGGCCCATATCACCGACAACATCCGCACAAGATGGGGTCGCAGAAGGCCTATGTTTTTAGCAGGCTTTATTCCGCTTGTAGCCAGCTACATACTTGTCTGGACACCGATCAACTCCAATAAAGAAAGCGTTTTCAATACAATTTGGATCGGATTTATGATGCTTGTGTACTTTTCGGCACACACTCTCATCCAAAACACCTTCTTCGGAAGCTCTTCAAGTGTTTGCTGTGATGAGCCCCAACGTATCAGAGTAGGTAATTTCAAGTCGTTCTTTGACACCATCGGATACGTTATTGTTTATGCGCTGTTGCCCATATTTATTAGCAAGGGCATCAACATCGGCACACTTGCAGTAGTTCTTTCACCCTGCCTTTTGACCATATTCATCCCCTTCTTTATTATTAAAGAGGGTGAAAAGTACGGTCAGGGTCAGGACTTTTTGAAGGAAGCACGTGTTCCGCTTAAATCAAGTCTTAAAATCACTCTTAAAAACCGTGTATTCTTACGTTGGGTCGTTCCCAATATGTGTTCCTATTTCGGACTTAATATGTTCCTTGCTTCGCAGAACACACTTATTTCGGGCGTTATGAACCTTGATGCCTCGTATGCGGCAATAATGAACGCCTGCGCCTTTGCACCCGTGCCGATAATGCTTTTCATTTACTATAAGCTGATTCAGAAAAAAGGCCTGCGCTTTGCATACCGTTCGGCACTTGCTTCGTTTGCCTTGGCAATACTCAACTTCTGCGTGGGCAGTGAGTATCTCTTCCCCAACAATATGACCGCACGTGTAATCATCGGTTGCGTCGGCGGTGTATTGGGCAGCTACGGTATCGGTGTATTCTTTGCAACACCGTGCATGATCCCCGCACAGATCGCCGCCATGGAGTTTAAGTCCACCGGTCGTGACCACACCGCAATGTACTTTGCCGTTCAGGCACTCGGCACCGCAGCAGCTGCCGCCGTTTCGAGCGGACTTATCTATGAGATGGTCAAGAATATTGTTTCTGACAAGGTTATCGATGGAGTTGCCGTTGTCGGTGAGCAGTGGAAGGTCGGCGTTTCGATAGTTCCGGTGATAGTCAGTGTAATGTGCATCATCGGTTGGATAATCGCACGCAAGATGCCCAAGAGCTATACCGAAGAAATCGTTGCAAAAGAAATGGAACGTATTGAAAAGACCGAAAAAGCGTGATATAATTAACCTATACCAACTTTTTGGGAGGGATAATTATGGGCGTTAAGGGCGACAACGCACGCTATAAGATAATCGAATGTGCGCACAGTCTGTTTTGCCGGAAGGGCTACAGCGGTGTGACCATGAAGGATATCTGCGAATTGAGTGGCTTTTCACGAGGTGGTCTTTACCGTCATTATTCCTCAACCGAAGAAATTTTTATGGACATCATTCGGTTTGAGCAGAGCAAGGCTTATGAAGCTTTGGAAAACGCCCGAACGAGAGAGCTTGAGCCTGATACTGTTCTTTATGCTTTTTTACGGTCACGTATGAAACGTGTTGCCGAGCCGTCCCACAGCTTTGATGTTGCGGTGTCGGAGTTTGCCGCCAACAGTGAAAAGGGCCGTCAGCTTTTGATAAAGCGAGCCGAGGATTCGGTCAACATTATCACCGAGCTGATAGAATCAGGCAATACGGCAGGTGTGTTTAATTGCAGTGACCCCCACTCGGTCGCAAGCCATATCATCTGGCAGATCGAGGGTATGTCACGCCACAGCACGTTGTTTACAATAACCGATGACTCCATCAACAAGCAAATTGAGCTTATCAAAACACTTCTTTTCAAATAAAATAGCCTCCCATAAGGGAGTTGCGATTAGGGAGAAATCGGTTTTTCGGTGAAATTTGATATGTCGCTTGTTGAAAAGCCTTGAAATACGGCAGTATTCCTGCATTTTTCAACTTCGCAACATCTTCAAATTTCTTCCTACAAAACTGCCCTGCACCCAAAACAGATGGATTTTTGTTGGTATAAAAGGAAAAAGCCTACGGTAACACTGACGTGTACCGTGGGCTTTTGACGCATTAGACCGCAAAAAGTCGCTGTTTTGGGCGAGTTATCCCTAATCGCAACTCCCTTGTCGGGGAGGTGTTTTATTACAATTTTCGGAAATTTGTCGAAAACATTTGAAAATTTGTCCAATATATGCTATAATATTGTGTCTATGTATATGACAATGTGCATTGACACGGTTCTTGAGGATAAAAATACTACAAAGGAATGCGGTATGGGCAAAACTAAATATGCAGTTTTCACCATGGATGTTGAGGCATTCACCGACACGGACTGTTTACACGATATCGGCACTGAATTGAACGTCGATGTTCTGGACGGTCTTGACGAATACATCAGGATACTTGATAAATACGGCATTAAAAGTACCCTTTTCACCGTCGGTCAGCTGGCATCTAAAATTGCTGACAAGTTAAAAAGATATATCAAAAACGGTCACCGTTTGGCTTTGCATGGATATGAGCATATTGCGCCGATGGACATCAGCGTCGATAAGTTCAAAGAGCAGATTACCAAGGCTAAAAATGAGCTGACCGAGCTTTTCGGTGTTGAGATAAGCGGTTTCAGGGCGCCCTGCTTCAGTATGGACAACGAGCGCTTGAATATTTTGAAGGAGCTTAACTTCAAGTACGACTCAAGCCATCTCGGTTTTTCGATGGCAAGACACACCGTTGAGTTAAGCATGAAGGCCTTTAAGGAGCTTCGCAAGGGAATTTTCTGCAACAACGGTTTTTTTGAGTTTGGCATTGCCAAGCAAAAATTTTTCGGAATGGACTTCCCTATTTCGGGCGGCGGATATGTTCGTCTTAACAATTGGCTGATGATGAAGGGTCTTATCAAAAACTATTTAAAGCATAATGATTATTATGTTTTCTATCTGCATCCGTTTGAGCTGACCAAGCAAAAAATACCGTTTATAAGCGGTCTGAAATCGTATGATAAATATTACCTCAATGCGGGCATAAAATCATACGGTAAGCATATTGAGGAGCTTATACAAACGCTTATCGCCTATGATTATGAGTTTGTAACATTTGAAGAACTGACCGAAAGATTGGCTGTAAAGGCATAAAAAATGACTCTGTATGAGATATCTCACGCAGAGTCATTTTTTGTTTACAGCAACGCTTTAAGTATGCAGTCGGCGGTAGCGACGTTGTTGGCAATGGGAATGTCGTAAACCTGCGCAATTCTCAACAGCGCCTTAACGTCGGGGTCATGAGGCATGGCGGTCAGAGGATCCGAGAAAAAGATTATAATATCTATCTCGCCCACCGCAACCCGTGCGCCTATCTGCTGGTCACCGCCCAAGGGGCCGCTTAAATATGCCTTCACGGGCAGGCCCGTGGCCTCGGTTATCTTGGACGAGGTGGTACCCGTTCCGCAAAGGAAATGGTGTGACAGAGCCTCATAATTATTCCTGCACCATTCTATCATCTTGGGCTTCATATTATCGTGTGCTATCAAAGCAATTCTTTTAGCCATTTTTATTCTCCTTTAAAATACTATTCTTATTGAGGTGCCGACACCAAGCTCACTTTCGACCGAGACCGAGGCACCCAAAAACAACGCACCGTGCTTGACAATGGAAAGTCCCAATCCCGTGCCGCCGATGGCCTTTGAGTGGCTTTTGTC
>JAZQCY010000106.1:0-16138 GCA_045546555.1 Acutalibacteraceae bacterium
TTGAATACTTATGCAGGTTATGTCGTTAATGAGACAGCCCGTTTTTTATGTTTTTTTACAACCGCTTTGTTTTAATCCGGCTTGTCACAGACCTTTTCATAAAACATAAGGTGCTTGTGGTCCATAAGGCTGTCGGGTTCAACATCATGGGTTATCACCTCGCACGAAAGCTGCAGACTTCCGTCCTTGGCAATCGAAAAGCGATAGATATCGTGGTTGGTATAGTTTTCTAACTGCTTATCCAACTTTTTGGCGGCATTTTTGACCTTGCTTTCGGTCAATTCGGGCAAAAAGCAGGAATACTCACCAACATGGTAGCCGCTTATATCCTGAACCGTTCCGTCAAAACCGACATAAACGGTATAATCCTCGGGTGTGTAATAGCCGAACGGCTTGAACTTATAGCGAACCGTATATGATTCCTTTGCAGGGTATTTATCGAGCGTTACCTCGCAATGGTAAACCCCGTCAAAGCCGTATTCCTGAAGCAAAGCCTCATCGGCCGCTTTTCGCACCGTGGCTTCTTCCTCGGGCATGGCATCATAGTCAACCGTGTATTCATCCGAACACCCAACAGCAAAAGCAGAAATCAAAACAACCAGAAACAATACAAATATGCGCTTGGTCATAAATACTCCTTTCTTTTGGTCAGTCCTTTTTTATCGGTTTAACCATATCCAATAAAAATGTAACTATCGAATACGCAATGAACACAACATCCATATTCAGGGTCGCATAAAAAACATCATCAGAAACTCTTGACAGCAGTGTTCCGGCAACCTGTATGCTGTCATCCGCGAACATATTGCCCAATACCCAACCCGTCATCGGGATTATGTACATTATCACATAGCCGACATAAGTGAAAACTCCCGTGCCGAGTGCCACCAATGGTGACTCAGGACTTTTAAGCGCACACCAGGCACTGAACCCGAGAGCACCCAAGGACAGTATAGGGATAATTATTGTCCAGCCTGTGCAATAAATCTCGGCAAGGGTTTCACCGTCAGTAAACAACGGAAAAAACAGACTGACGGCAGTATACACAGTATAAGCGCAATGCAACACAAATATAATTTTGCTTACAATATTATACACTTTCCAATATTTCTGCATAAATTTCAGTCACCCTTAATATAAGTCACCAACTCGTCCTTTTTCTTACGCTTTTTGACACGCAGGGTGTCCTTTTGGTCGGCATAGCCGAGGGTTATAACAAGTCTGACGGGTGCAGACAAACCACATATCTCACGGATGTCATTATCATTAAACCAGCCCAAAATGCAGGTTGAAAGCCCTTGTGCGGTGGCCTCGGCGGTGATGTAGGCCGACAAAATGCCTATGTCTATTGAGCGGTAGTCGTTGCCCTTGATTTTTGAGCCAAACGCCGCTGTTTTGACATAATTTTCCTCCGAAATGACCAGCATCACGGGTGCATCGGACGAAAATCGGTTCATACCCATGCTTTGTGTTGCCTTGGCGACCCGCTTTGCTGCATCCCCCTCACAAACGGTGATGTGGTAAGGCTGACCGTTGCAGGCCGAGGGCGAAAGTCGTGCAACGTTTAAGACAGCCTCAAGCTTTTCGGGCTCCACGGCACGTGTGGGGTCATAATTTCGGCAGGACTGCCTGTTCTCTGCAATTTCCGAAAAATTCATAAGCCACTCCTATCTGACGTAATCGTTAAACGGCAGATTTTTAAAATCATTTTTCTGGATTATTCTGTCGAGCACCCATTCACCCGATTGGTTACGGACATATTTCCAATACTCAACAAAGCTTTGCTTTTTGGTACTGCCTTGGGCGATCTTTTTAAATTCAGAATTATAAATATAGTCGACCATACTGCCGCCTATGTAAAACCAAACGTTGTCATACTCGTCCTGAGGACTGTCGTATACTGCGGCGGCATAATACTTATGGAGGGCGACATTTTTCAGCACGTTTCGTTCGTTATGCTCGTTCATCTTGTCAAGCTTCTGCTGAAACTCGTCAAACAGCCTATCCGACATATACTGCTTTGCCGATTCCATATTTCCCTTTGACCAGGCCTTTTGTATGGCAAAATACGACTTTGTCACACGGTCGACAAGCTTATCATATTTCCAGGCACTGTCGGTGTTTGAGAGCTTCTTCAGCATATCCTTGGCAACACGAATACGCTTGCGCTTTCGGTAAATATATCTCACAAGCAGCGCTATATCAATTACAACAACTCCGGGGAATACAACAATTGCAACAGCACAAATGACATAATCAAGCGCTTCGGGCTCACCGTCGTTAAATACCCTTCTGTAGGAACGTCTGATACGTCTGAAAAGGCGTATGCCGCCACCGCCACCGCCACCGCCTCCGCCTGCACGAAGCTCATAAAGCTCGCAGCTGCTGACGGGTGATGTGACCGTTGCGGCCGATACCGACATTACCGCTTCGTTGCCGACAAGCAACAGTACCAAAAGTGCCAAGGCACAAACAATTCTTTTCATCTTTACCTCAAATTTCATCGACCGATATATCTTTAATGTGGCGTGCGTCGTTCATAATCTCAAACTCGGGTGCAACTAATTTACCCTGCTCGTCGGAAAATTTCACCACGGTTATAGCAGTGAAATCGGGACGGATGGCCGAGCACACAAACGAAAACGGCAGGTTGAAAATATGCGCCAAAGCCGCCGACGACGAACCGCCGTGGCTGAACAACGCCACCGTGTCAAACGGTCTTTCGCCCACACGGTAGTACATCCCTTCCCTTGTGTAGCCAAGGACTTTAAGCCACGCATCAATATCATCAGCCATTTTGTAACAGCAACCGACAACGGGATTCGTGTCAAACGGATAGCTTTTGTCCCAATCGGTATTCAAAAGGTCAAGCCCCTCATCCGCCATCGTTCTGACCGTCTTCCACGGGTGACCCTTGTCGGGTAGATCGGCACATTTTTCGCCGCCCCACTTTATTTCACGCATAAAGTCAAGCCCCTCAACATCCAATGACAGGGCCTTTGCGGTGTATTCGGCCGTCTGAAAAGCACGTCCGCAGGTTGAGGAATATATCTTCTGAATGCCCTCATTCATCAGTCGTTCGGCGGCCGCCTGAGCGTGCAGATGCCCAAGCTCGGTCAGGCAATCGTCCTTATAATTGGGATGTCCGTGCCGCACAAAAACAATTCTCATAAGAACCCTCTTTCAAAGCTTAATCGGCATATTTCCCGCAGGAAAGCCGTCCGCACTTGGGGCAGACCGCCTCAAGCTTGGGTCCGAGCTTGGTTATATTCCGATAGTGCATAATACCCGCCTTTTGACGGTCCTGGGTCAGCTTTTCACGGCGGGTGGTTGCCGTATCAAGCACCGCTTCGGGACTAAATCCCTTGATAGAGGTTGCAAAGTACGGTTCATTGGTCTGCTCGCAAACAAACCGTTCGATAACGGTTCGGCAAAGCTCGCACTCAAAAGAGTTGTCGCGCTTGGTCAAGGGCTCACCGCAGAAGGGACAGCAGTCAAACGTGCCATCACACATTATCATTCCTCTTAAAAGCACCTGCTGTATTCTTCGGAAGGACTCGATATCAAAAAGGCTTAAATGCACCGTCGAATCGCCTTCGTTATTCGGTGTTACCGGGATATATTCGTCCGCTTTTAAATACAACTTAAAGAATTTAGTAGCTTCCTTGGCTTCGGCAAGATTAGCAACCGGCATAAGCAACACACGGTATGCCCTATCCTTCATAAAGGTAAGGCTGACCGCCCTTAAATCCCCTTTTCCCACCGTTTCAAGCTTTACGTTCCACTTCAGGAAGCTTGCGGTGACGTTAAGCTCGTCAAAATCAAGCGCCGTTTCGGGGAAGGTGAAATTAAAGTTTCCAATAGCAAATACCGACAAAAGGGTGCAAAAGCGGCGGTAGCCGTCCCAAGCACCGACGGGTCTTGCTTCGGTGCCGTCGATTTCGGCGATTTTAGCCTCGGCAAGCCATTTTATAAGCACATAAATCTTATGATATTCCTTGTCCATTCTGAAAACGTTGGTCTTTTTAAGCACCAACGAGCCCGTGTGGTGACGGCAGTTTTTGTAAACGGGTCGACCAAGGCGGGCACGAATGACACGGTCGATAAACAGCGCCTTTTCCAAACAACTCTCGGCGGCGGTGCGGTACTTTAAATGGTCACGCACATAGCCCGTGTGCAGCTTTCCGATGCTCAAAAAATACAGAAGATGGTTTTCACGCTCAAGCAGATTAAACGTGAGGTCCTGCCCCGTGTAGAGAATACTGTTCAAAAAGGCGATATTCTTGCCGACAAACTGCAGTACGGTGTCGACCGTTTTAGTGAATATCAGATTTTCATAGGTGGCATAGTTATCACGGTTATCCTGCGTCAAAAGCTTGCGCGGTTTAAGACCGTCGGCCGTGATGTTCTCCCAAAGCTCACTGTGTGAAGACGCATGAACTATGGTTTCGTTATTTATCACCCGCACCGACTCGACCGGCAGTATTTCGGAGGTCGTTTTGATGTGGGTTATGGGGTTGGCGAAAATACGCTTAATGGCAGGCAGGCTCTTGATTATTACCTCAAGAGCCTCGTTTAAAGCATCAAAATCAATATTTTCGGGCAACGCAAACAGATTGACACGGCGCAAAAGCTCCGAATCGAATCGGGAATATGGGATATTGTTGTTGGCTTCCACAAAATCGGATATTCCCTTGTAATCCTCTTCAATTCGGTCAAGTGCCACGTCAAAGGTCTTATCTTCTGACATCATCAATCCTCATTCAGTTTAAGAATGAACTCACTGCAACGCTTTAAGCCTAATTTTTCAAACTTGGCGGCGAGCTGGGTCTTGTTTTCAACACTCTTGAACTCAAGCTTGCTGACCACCTTGCTCAAAAGGATCTTTTCAACGGCGTCCTTCAAAACGGCGTTGGGGTCGTTAAAGCAGGCGCAGTAAACGCTGACAAAGGTTTCTATCTGGTTGGCAATACGGTTGCCGAACGAGATGTTATAGGGCTCAAGCAGAGCCTCAACATCCTTGATCAAGGGGTAACGGTCAATGTTAAAGCGCAAGGTTGCCTTGGCATTTTCCAAAATGGCAATGAACGCATCAACCGTCAGATAACGCTGAGGAATGGGCTCACCGTAGGTCAAGGGCTTTGTGGCACGCTTGTTGAAGTTCATGGTATGCGCACGGTCATAAACCTTGTCACTTATCTCAAAGGTGCTTTCGTCACGGTTGGCCGTACCGACAAACCAAACGTTCTTGGGCATTTTGATGGTATGACCCTCAAAAAGTCCGTAATACGGCATTGCCTTGCCATCCTCAACACGGCGAAGGCTGACATTAAGCAGCTTTATCTCACGCTTGTCCTCCTCGTTTTCCATCAAGGACAAAAAGTCGGAGAAATAATACTCGATTCGGCTGAGGTTCATTTCATCAAGCACGATAAAGGTCACGGTTTCGGGATTAAGACGTGCCTTGTAAAGTGCCTGAGTGAACTTTTTGGGAGTATAGGTCTTGCTGAACTCGTTGTAATAGCCGAGCAGCTCGTTTTTATCACGCCATGACGACTCGACCTCAACGATATCACAGTTACCCAAAATAGCCTCAGAGAAGATCTTGGGCAGGCTGGTTTTACCCGTACCGCTCATACCCTGCAGGATGGTCAGTCTTGTGGCACCAAGACCTGCAATAAAGGTTGCGATATCCTCGGGAGTATAGCTTAAATGCAGGCGGCAATCTCTTGCGTAGTTCACAACAAACTGAACCAGATCAGGCAGGTTGGGGGCGGCATAAAGCGACTGCTTTTTGGTCTGGGTAAGCTGATTGAACAACGGTACCTTTTGGTCAAGCTCGGTAAACGCAGGACACGGATCGACCGCAGAAGCCTCGGTCGAGGCGGCTGTGCCAACCGACTGAACCGCCGAAGCAGAGGAAGCCACTGCTCCTGCACTGCCCGAAAATGCACCCGAGGTCACACCTCCCGCAACACCCGAAACGGCAGAAACCGAGCCGGTGACGGCGATGGGTGTTTCGCTGACGGCGCCCTTGGAATAAGGCTTGCGGATGAGAATGACCGCAACGACCGCCATTGCGACAATAAACCAAATGAACGACGAGCTTGCGACACGGTAGTCAAGCTCCATATACATGGGACTGCCTGCCGTTTCGATAAGCGAACGCATAACCTCTTCGTTAAGGTGCTGAACAACCTCGTAATACTTGCCGAGAAGTCCCAAAAGCAGTGAGAACACGGCGCCTGCAAGCACCTCGGCAAGGGTGATTTTATAAAACACCTTGGAGCGGCTGATGAATGCAACCAACGAAGCCACAGTAAGACCGATGATGACGGTCAAAGCGGCAATTATGATGAATGCGACCAACTGCATACCTGCCTCGAGGCTGTTGTAGGTCATAAGAATGTCATAGCCGTTGATGACGATATCCTCAACCGTCGACGGCTCAACAAAGCTGATGGTAAGGATGTTGGAAAGTGCGGCAATGGCCGTCACAGCCGACATTGCAAGTCCCAAAATGAAAAACTCAAGCCTTGATTTTGAAAAAGAGGTCTTATCCTCAGCCGGCTCAAGCGGTGCAATATTTCTTGCGATAAAGGCGTTGACCAAGGCTACAACCGTCATAAGGATAAACGGTATATAGCAGGCGGTGGAATAGTGTGCATCGGAGGAATTGCTGAACGAGCAGGCGCAAACGCCGCCGACAAAATAAGCACCCGTTACGGCAAGGTTGAAGTTTACGATATTGCGAACCTTTTTTACCAATACCGATTCAGAAGCCGAATAGCTTTTAAAGCAACCCGAAAGCAAGGCTACATTTATAGCCGTTGCGGCAACGATAAGCAGGAACAAAACAAGGTTTAGGGTGCTGTCCTCGTTGGGTGAGAACACACCCATCGGGAATATTGTATACTCCGAACGGCCGACCGTGTAATCGCACAGCGGCACATAGAAAAGAGTAAGGCTTAAAAAAGCGCTGATGCAACCGACTACCGTCAGCTTTTTGGCCGACTTGTTGTCACCCGAAGCCTCGACCGTCTTGGGGTCGGAAAGACTGCAGATATAGCTGAACACAAACGCACCCAAAGACACGACTAAAGCAATTATCAATACTACATTGCTTTTGAGCGCTTCAAAAGCCGAGCCAACCGACAAAAGCAGAACATGCGACAAAACCACCGTTGCGGCAGGCCAAAGCTTGGTGCTTTTTTTGCCAAAGGCCAAAACACTGCCCAAAACCGATACTGCAATGTTAACGACAAATGCCGCCACAAACAAAACGCAGATTATGGGGATAATATCCGAGCCTTCGGTCCAAAGACCAGCGGCACCGAAGATACTGTCTCTTGAGCCCTTGGGCGAACCCAACATCATAACAAGGTCGAGTATCAGCATAACCGCAAGGATAATGCTTAAAACCAAACCTCTTACCTTTGTGTCAATACTCTTGCGCAAAATTTTCATCCTACCTTCGTTGTGATATATGACCGTTAGGTCTACTATTCATAGTTTATCATTGCGGGAAAGCAAAGTCAATAGTCAATAAACCTTATTTTACCTTTGTACCGCAATTGAAGCAGAATTTATCCTCTTCACTCAATGTTTCACCGCAGTTGGGGCACTTGGGCGGCTCAACCACCACGGGCTTTCCGCAGGCCGAGCAGAACTTGGCTTTGGGCCTTAATACACTGCCGCACTCGGTACAGCAGACAACCTTCTCCTCTGCCTCAACGGGTGCCTCTGCCAAAGGTTCAGAAACGGGCTGACTTTCCGTCTCGGGGGTGGTGTCATACGCAGGTCTTGCGGGTGCAGGATCACTCGGTATATAGGTTTCGGCCACGGGCTTGGGTTGGGGCTGAGGTTGCGGTTGAGGTTGCGGTTGAGCCTCAACCTCGGGAACGGTGCCGTAGGCAGGCTGTTCGGCCTGATAGGCGTATTGAGCCACGGGCTGTGTATTAGTTCGGGGTGTGTTTTGAGGAATAGGCTGATTCTCGCCTCTGAATACGGGTTGAGCCGTTGCCTGTGGCACGACCTCGTAGGCAGGTGGCATGTGCATCTGATTTTCCGGCTTCAAAAACTCCTCAACATCGATAGAAGCCTCGGTCGGCTGACAGTTTGAATACTCGGCAACCGACTTGGTGAGGTCACGGTTGTGTGCCTCGTATCTTGCGGCGGCACCCTGTGCGATGGAATAACGCACGTTGACGGCCGTTCCGCCGTTGTACGGCATAAAGTGGACGGTGCAGGCACCGCCGTTCATATTGTATTTAAGCGAAAAGCTCAAGCCAAAGGTTATGGAGTAGTAAGGCTTGGCATCGCAATCCTTGTCAAAACGCTCCTTGGCCGCCTTAATATAAGCATCAAAAACAACGGGAACACTTTGCTGATAAAACAGACAGATATCTCTTCTCATAAAAATCACCTTCAAGTAAATATTTTACAGTATAATTATACCAAACAGTCTATATCATTTCAACTGTAAATTAGGCGTATGAATATTAAAAAAGACCCGATGTATATGAGTCGTACTCTAAAGGACAGTAAAAAAGCTGTGTGGAATCTCCACACAGCTTTTTACTATCTCAAAAATATGATGAAATGTTTTACTTCGCAGTGATATGATGCTACGCATCGTGATATTGTCCTTCGGACAGTTTTGAAGCTAAATATAAATTATTTATTCGCTTACTGATTGCAATACATGTAATCTTTTTTGAGCCATTTCAAGTGTATTTCGCATATATTCTTCCATATATTCCCAATCCGGTTCGTCATTCTTTTCGGGCAATTTAACTTCCATACTTGAAATAATATCCCTATTCATTTTATCAGAATAATCAAATCTTTTCCGTGTTATTCCTCTAATACTTGATATTATAAAAAGAGCAGTATATTTATTGTAGACAATATTTTTTCCTTCCCTTGCATACATACCTTGTACATGTGGATATCCAATAAATTTCATATCTTGATAAAACATTGTGTTTGTTCCTGACGTAGTATCGCTAAAAGTTATTATATTAGCTTCTGTTGTATCAAGATTTGAATATCCTGTAATCCCATTGTTATATGACGAATTACCTATCACTGGATTTATTCCATCTTCATTGAATAGATCTCTATTCGTTAACTTATAAGCTTTGGTTGGATGAATATCAAACCAATCACCTATTTTAAACGACTTCCAGGTACTTGTATCTATTTCCTTGGTTGGATATGTACCAAATAAAGCTCTTTTCATATCGTCTTTATTCATTGTCGCCATTATTCCATATTCCCCCCTTTTCCTACAGCTATGTTCATAAGCGTAGCGCTTAATAACGAATCGTATAATTCATCAGTATCAATACCCTGATTAAACATTACATAATCAAGAGCTGTTCCAAGAAAATCTTCCTCACATAGGACTGTTTCCTCTATTGGTATTTGATATGACAAGTGCTCTTTAGGTGAAATCCATTGTACGGTGCTATCGCCTACTTGTTTGTGTATTATATCAACCCACTTGTCTTCTATTGCAGACCATCGACCTTTTACATCATGGCGACCTTGATTCTTAACAGTTTCTAACCCATCTTCCTTTATATAACAACCAAAAATTTCTTTATCTCCTTGTGGAACTCCAGCTTCAAACACAAATATTGAAGTAGTAACGCCTTCATTAAAGGTTTTTTCAGGCAATTTAATAATCTTTTTCAAACAGTGGCTTTTTATTATGCTTTTTCCATTGCTCCCATCTGTTTCAAGTTTTTTATCTGGCAAAATGAAAGCGCACTCGGTATGTACTGGCACATTATCTAAAACATTTTTAACAATTTTTAGACAACCATATGTTGTTTCAAAAGGTGGATTCATCAATACTTTTGTAATTGGTTTAGACTTTATCCATTCACCAGCTGTTATTGTTCTGCTATCTAAATGTTCTAGATTAGTTTTACCATCTTTATGAATAAGCATATTTGCACATACAAGTGCATATAATTCACGGTCAAATTCAATACCAAATAGTTGTTCTCTCTTTATCTTTGTGGCTCTTCTTGTTTCAGTACCACCAGATTCATGCATCATCATACTCATGGCCTTTACAAGAAATCCACCCGAGCCGCATGCTGCATCAAGTACATAATCTGTTTGATGGATATCAATGATTCGGTACATAAACGAGGTTATGTGTTCTGGAGTAAATACTTGCCCAGATTCAGATTTTTTCTTATATCTGTTAAATTCATTAAAGAAGATACCCATTACGTCTTCTCCGCGCCAACTATTTGAATTTATGCATTCAGATATTTCTGAAACCCATTTTATGAAATTATCAATTGCTTCTTGGTTTTCATTAGTATTCATTTTAATTTCTGAATACACTTCAAGAAGCAGCCCTATTTTTTGATTCTGACGTTTATCATTAGCTAAAGATTTGGCTAATGTGGAATGAATAGCTGTATGGAAAGTTGCATAATCCATACCCTCACACAAAAGAGCACCATATCTTTTGGCTACAAGAGCACATGCTGTAAATATCATTCTATGATACAGATTTTTTATGCCAAATTTTTTATGTAAGCAATTATTAATTTTGCTAGTTAAGTTGTATATCAAATGTTTATCTATGCTAGAATCCAGGCAATAATTCTTGTAAAAATCCTTATTTTGAAGTTCTGTAGGAATATCTTTTTTCTCTTCTTCGTTTACATAAACCCTGCATTCTATGCCGTTGTATAAAATTCCAATTACTGTTGAATATTTACTGTTAGCGATTTTCACATTATTAAGAAGCTCGTTGATATATGAGGTATTCTCAACACTTTTGTCAGATGACTTTGTTTCAAGAATTATTGCAATGTTGCCACAATCGCTTGGTAAATACCATCCATCTGGTTTGTGATTAGAGCCTGTTCCTTTAAATCCTAATTGTTTGAATGTCTTTAACTGTCCGGTACCTTGTTGTACTTCTGCTTCCGGTTTATCAAATCCTAATATTTGCTTTGCACCTTTATGAAAACCATCTTTATCGGTATATCCATCTCTAACCTCATCTTCGGTTAGATAAACGCTTTTATCTGCCATTGCCTTTTCCTCCGTTTTCTTCCTGCTTCTTTAAATATTCGTCAGCTGCTTTGTTAAATAAATCTGCCATGCTATGCATATTATCATCATAAGCAATTGCTGCAAGTAATCGTTTTACCTTTTCAGGATTCATTCGAAACTGAACTTGTCTTGTTCTAGTTGCTTTATTCTCTTCAATCAAGTTATCCCCTCCTAAATGATATCATTATATCTCGATATAATGATATCATAATATTAGTTATAAGTCAACATTTTTGTCTTATACCGTAGCAAGCAGGGAAAATGTACGGCACATTTTCCGATTCTTTAGGATATCCTAAAACCTTATAAGAAAAAGGCAGAAGCGAAAAATCGTTTCTGCCTTTAAAACTATCTTTTAGAGTACAACCCATAACATCAGGTCTTTTAAATCATTTACATCAACCCCATAAACCAGATCACTGCGAGGGCGGTGAGGGTTACAAGGGTGTCTATCGTAATTCCGTAGAACATAGGGCGAAGTCCCGCTTTTTTGAAATCGGTTAGGCTTGTACCAAGACCGATGGCCGCAAGTGCCGTGACCATCAGAAACTTGCTTGCGGTTTTCATAATACTCGACACTTCCACTGGAATCCAACCGAGACTGTTAACGGCGGCAAGCAGTAAAAATCCACCGATAAACCACGGTATGGTTTTGACAATACTAACCTTTTGACCGTTGCCTGCGGCCTGCAGCTCCTTGCGCTTCTGGCGTGTGCCGATATAGGCAAAGACAAGCACTGTGGGGATGATGACAATGGTACGTGTCAGCTTGACCATTGTGGCAAAATCGCCTGCGACCTCCGAAAAGGCGTAGCCCGAAGCCACAACGCTGGCGGTATCGTTGACCGAGGTTCCCGCCCAAATACCGTAGGCAATGTCGGACATTCCGAGCGCCTTACCCATAAGCGGATAAAGAGCCACCATAACCATATCGAAAAGGAAGGTGGACGACAGAGCAAATGCAATGTCCTTATCCTCGGCATCGATTGCAGGGGCAATCGCCGCTATGGCCGAGCCGCCGCAGATACCCGTTCCTGCCGAAATAAGGTTGCTCAATTTCCAGTTAAGGCCGAACAGCTTACCGATAAAATAACCGCCGCCGAAGCACATTGCAAAGGTGAACACCATTACAAAAAAGGTCATCTTGCCGACCTCCATAATGGTGCCGACCGAAAGCGATGCGCCCAAAAGGATGATGGCGACCTTCAAAATGCGCTTGGATGTGAATTTAAGCGCAGGCTTTATCCAATCGGGGTGAAAAAAGCTGTTGATGATGGTGCCCATAAACAGAGCGATTATCGAGCCGCCGAGCAAGCCGCCCGGGATAAGCTCCTCCAAAAGCACCGCCACACCTGCCAACGCAAGGCAGATGGCAACGCCCAACACAAACAATCCACGTTCTTTTGCTTTAGATTCCATAATAAACACCTCGAAATTTGCTGACCCTATTATATCACAATATAATCAAAACGGCAAGGTCGGTTTCGCCAAAATAATACTGTAACCAGAAAACGCCGCCTTGCAAATAACCGTCCGAACTGTTCAAATGCCGGAGTTAAATGTTCAGTATATATTGGGCGTTTTCGTTTTCACACATGGCAGAAAACGTTTTGTACTCGATATTGCCGTGCTTACCTTCCGATCCGGGATGGTAATGGCCCTGGTACACCGCCTTTACCTTTCCGCATTTTTGCAAAATGCCGTTTATTTCCGAAGAATTATACAGCCTGTGATCCTCACGTATATCGGGGTCAATGTTTTGATGGATAAAAATATAGACCTCACCGATTGCTTCATCGAGTTGCTTTTTCAAAGCTTCGATATGCGGATAAAAGGTATCGGTCCAATCGGTATCTCCGGGCAGATAGTGATTTCCGTTTTTAAAATAACAAGCATCCAAAAAGAGCAGTTCTTTCCCTTCCCTGCTAATGCTTTTCGGTGTGCAATCACCTAAATGCTCATAAAACTCGGCTTGGGTAAAAGCAAAAGCATCATGGTTGCCCATTAAGCAAATAGTTTGTATTGAGCTTTCTTTTATAACTTCCGCAACCTTTTTAAGGTTGGCCACCTCTTTTTCGTGAGAGGCCTCCTTGTCTATCAGGTCGCCTAAGCAAACAACAAGGTCACATTTTTGCGACTCAAAAAAGGCATACGCCGCCTTGATCTTTTCTAAAGATCTACTGTTATAACGGTTACCGCAGGTAACCTCTTGAGATGAATAGTGCGAATCGGTAAATATTCCAAGCTTCATAAAACCACCGCTTTTTTTCAAAAAATATATTTGTGACACCTGTAAATATTTCTAACGACCTCTGTATTCTTGCTTCAAGACCTCGGCCATCTCCTCCGGTGACTCTGTACAACCACCGGCAAGCCACAGTTTAACAATGGCGTTCAGACCGTTTCTGAAAAATTCAATATGATACTTGATGTTGTTGGCAACATGTTCATATTCAGCTCGCCTTGTATCATATATCGAAATAAGATGTTTGTCGTCATAACACAGTTTGAAATATGTTTTATAGAATATCTGATTTTCCTTGATATGGATAAACATCCTTAGTGCACCGCTACGCTCATTTAAATAATCATAATCTGCAAACAGATTGCTGAACTCATTTTCAAGCTTTTCTCTCGTTTTATCGGCAAGATCGAATATATCAAGATAGTTTGCATAGAAAGTGCTGCGGTTCAATTCTGTCATTTTAATAAGATCCGAAACGGTAATATCCTTAATTTCACGGGTTTGCAGCAGTTCAATAAACGCCCTTTCGATTTTCTCCTGCGACTCCCTGCGCCTTTTGTTGTTCTTCACATTCATAACAATTCTCCATTATTCCGACATTTGTAACCAAGCTGATGGTCGCATTTTCTTTTATTCCAACACTTGTTGTTTAATTGTTGATTGTTTTGACCTTACAAAAACATTATACTATGTTTGCAATAAAAACACAAGTGTTGGTTTAATGAAAGGAGCTTTAAAAATGAAAAAGAGTAGTTTTGTTGCTTTGATATTGGGAACAGCAGTTTGGATTGTTGTACTGCTTCTCGGGATCAATCTGATTGGAGGAAAATATACAGATATGGCTAAATCAAAAATTGTAAAAGCAAACGAAAAAATCGCCGAGGCAGTAACCGGTGGCTACAAAAAAATTGAAAAAGGCGTTGTGGGCGGTTACAAAAAAATCGAGCAGGGTGTTGTCAACGGTTACACCAAGCTCGAAGATAAATTTGTAGGCACTTACCTCACCAAAGACGGCGAAACCGTTGAGCAAGCAAAGGCAAGACTGAAAGAGAAAGATGAAAAATAAATAAAAAGGCAGACTGTCACGTGGTCCTCATCTCAACCTTACATCCACAAAACAAGAAACCGACCTTTAAGATAATTATACTAGAAATCACAAATAAAATCAACGGTGAAGCCGTTGTATATCATCAATTTCGAAGAAATTGCATATCATCAAGACGAAGTCTTGTATATCATCAACGGTGTTAACCGTTGCATATCATCATTGCGAAAGCATTTTGATACACGCTGATGCGTGATGATATACAGTCCTGACGGACTGATGAGATACAAGGGCGGTTTGCCGCCCTTGATGATATGCCATTGCTTTCGCAATGGATAAAAAAATCGACTTGTTTTCACAAGTCGATTTTTTGGTGGGAGCGGGTGGATTCGGACCACCGAAGGCAAAGCCAACAGATTTACAGTCTGCCCCCTTTGGCCACTCGGGAACACTCCCATGTTAAATTTTGCGCCTTCAAAAAAGGTGGAGCTGGTTGACGGACGCAGCCTTTCTGCGAAAGTCTGCCGTGCTTGCAACACAGTTGCTGCGCACCTTGCACCTAAAAACATCACACCGTGATGTTTTCTTAACGGTGCAACCCTCTTAGGCTTCAAGTCCGAATGAACTTGAATGAAAAGGTGGAGCTGGTTGACGGACTTGAACCCCCGACCTGCTGATTACAAATCAGCTGCTCTACCAACTGAGCTAAACCAGCACATAATTTCGAGCGCCTAAATAATATACCACAGACTTGGCCGCTTGTCAACAATTATTTTCAAAAAATCACAAAAATCTTTTTTGAAGCCACAACAAGCGGCTTTTGGGTCTGAATAATGCCTTATGTCACCTTATCTGCTCGGCGGGGATGAGGCTGTGGTCGTACATTACGAGCGAGTGATTATCCAAAATCAGCTCTTTTCTTATCACGCTGTCGTCCTTGCGGTCACGCACTATACGGTACACCTGCGATATGCGGTAGAAATCGTCACCCTCTTTTTTAAAGTGGTGGTTTTCCTCCTGAAGCTCATAGTAAAACGGGAACTCGGTCTCGCTTTTAAGCTCACCCTTTAATTCCCCGTCCTCACACCAGACAAGTATCTGCACGCTTTGGTCGGTATCGTTTCTGAAGCGGTAATCGAGATTGTTATAGTTTATCGAGGTTCCCGTTCCAAACGGCACCTTGCGGCGCTCATCGGGAAACAGCGCATCGCTGTGGTGGTGCAGCTCGGTCACGGTAAGAGGGCTGTTAAGCACAAGCCAATGTATCATATTGGCCATCTGACAAAGTCCCCCGCCAACACCCGACGAAACACCGCTTCTTTTGATAACAAGGCCTTCCTTATACCCTTTTTTGGCCGTGGTCTTGCCGACCGTTTTCCAAAATGAAAAGGTTTCTCCCGGGTGGATAACGATGCCGTTGATGCGCTCGCAGGTTAACATAATGTTGGTAACCTTGTTCTCCTGCAAGGTTATATCAACGTTGTGCAAACGTCGAACCAACACCGACGAATGGGTCTTGACCGTGTTGGGAAGCCTGCTCCCCTCTTTGGTCTTGGCCAAACGCACACGGCTGAAAAGGTTCTTTATATGTCTTTTGGCGATTTCCTTCTTGACCGAAAGCCAATAGAAAAACGGGTTCATTTCACAAAACAGTCTGCGCTTGCCCATACCTACTCCTTTGATTTAATGCTTTTGGTTTACTTTCTATAGCATTATAACATATAATCCGTCATATTGCAATAAAAAATGTCCTCGTA
>JAZQCY010000107.1:0-14121 GCA_045546555.1 Acutalibacteraceae bacterium
GTAACTGCTTTACTGGTGAGCTATCGGGGATAAATCCGCTTCGCGTATTTCGTGCTCGCCGACCGTTTGCTTTGCAAACAGTACCCGGCTAACACTTCGTCGCTAAAAACAGTTCACCGAACTGTTTTCTTAACGCTCCTCACCCTCTCAGGGTTCGAATCCCCGAAGGTAGAAAAAACTAAAGCAGTCACACCAAAAGGTGTAACTGCTTTACTGGTGAGCTATCGGGGATTCGAACCCCGGACACCTTGATTAAAAGTCAAGTGCTCTACCGACTGAGCTAATAACTCGGGTCACGTTTGCGACTACGCTATTATATCAACTTATTTGCAATTTGTCAACATTTATTTTAAAAGATTTTACAAATTTAAAATTCTCTCAAATTGCTTATTAAAACTGTCATTCTGAGCCGAAGGCGAAGAATCTTGATAAGTTAAGATCCTTCGCTACGCTCAGGATGACAGTTAAATTTAATTACAGTACCTTGGATAAGAAGTCACGCAAACGGGGGTTTTTGGGATTCTTAAAGAACTCCTCGGGCGGAGCCTGTTCAATTATTATACCCTCATCAATGAAAACTATGTCGGTTCCAACTTCCTTTGCAAAGCCCATTTCGTGGGTGACGACCACCATGGTCATTCCCTCTTTGGCCAGCTCCTTCATAACCTCCAGAACCTCACCGACCATTTCAGGGTCAAGTGCGGAGGTCGGCTCGTCAAAAAGCAGTACCTCGGGATCCATACAAAGTGCACGGACAATGGCAATTCTCTGCTTCTGACCGCCCGAAAGCTGTGAGGGGTATGCATCTGCACGGTCGGCAAGACCAACACGTTGGAGCAGTTGCATAGCCTTTTCCTCTGCCTCCTGCTTGGACTTGCCGAGCAACTTCATAGGGCCAATGGTCATATTGCGAAGCACCGTCATGTGCGGAAAAAGATTGAACTGCTGGAAAACCATGCCCATCTTCTGACGGTGAAGGTTTATGTTGACCTTTTTATCGGTTATATCAACATCGTTAAAGTAGATTTGACCGCCCGTAGGCTCTTCAAGACGGTTGAGGCAACGCAGGAAGGTAGACTTACCCGAACCCGAGGGTCCGATGACCACCATAACGTCGCCCTTTTTGATCTCGGCATTAACGCCCTTTAAAACATCAACAGTGCCAAAGGACTTCTGCAGTCCCTCAACACGAATAAGTACGTTATCAGTGCTCACTCTTCCTCAACCTCCTTTCAAGTATACCGACCAGTTTGGTCAAAATAAGTACAATTGCAAGATAGACAAGAGCAACTGCAATCAAAGGCATAAAGTTACTGTAGGTCAAGGAACGGATCTTCAAGCCTCCCTGAGTAAGGTCAGCAACGCCGATATAGAATGCAACGGAGGATTCCTTCAAAAGGGTAATAAACTCATTTGCAAGCGACGGCAGCACGGCTTTAAACGCCTGCGGAACAATAAAATGTACCATTGACTGTGCATAATTGAAGCCAAGGCTTCGTCCGGCTTCCATCTGACCCTTATCTACCGACATAATACCGCCACGGACAATTTCAGCAACATAGGCTCCGCTGTTAAGGCCAAAGCACAAAACGGCAGAAACAAATTTCGGCAAGCCTATCGGCAACAGTATTACAAAGTAAATTATCAACAACTGAACCATTACAGGTGTTCCGCGAACGACCGTAAGGTAGAATCGGCAAATGCGGTCGACAATATAAAAATTGCCGGTTGTTTCATTTGTGCAACGGATGATTGCAACAACAAAGCCGAGGATGATACCCATAACACCTGCAAGGCAGGTTATTGCAAGCGTTGTGCCCAAGCCTTGAACGAGATATAACCAGTGATCATCCTGGATGAAATTGCGCTCAAATTCATCGGCAAAATCAACGCACCATCTACGAACAGCGTTACCGGTAGAAGGCTCGGTTGAGCTGTAATTATCAAAACCGAACAGATATTCAATCGAAGTACGGATAGTATTGTTATTTGTAATATCAACTAAAATACCGTTGTACTCTACCTTGGTAACACCCTTGATATCGGTCAAAACATCAAAACCGCCGCCGGTCAATGCATTAACAGTTTCGTCACTCAAATAAACAGAAAACTGACCTGCCGACGTTTCGTAAATCTTTACGATAACATTACCGCTGATTTTAGTGGTGTTGGCAATATATTCGTTAACATCAGTAAAAAGCGAAATTGAAAGCGCTGTTGCATTGCTCATATTACCGCTTTCGGCATCGTTAAAATACTGCTCACATACCTTATTGAACATATCCGCCTTGTGCGCATTATACAAGGTTTTGATATCAATTACACTATAAGAGCAGTCGACAATAACATCTTTATTTGAACCAAATTCAATGTTGTTAACGGTCAATTCAAGACTGTCGGCAGTTTTTTGCATAGCAATGCCAAGAGTGTCACGTGGCAACTCTTTAATAGTACTTGTTATAATTTTATGAGCTTCATCGGGTGTTATCTCTCTCGAAACACGGCGTGGGATAAAGCTAATAACAACTGTTGCCGCCAAAGCTACAACTAAAGTCAGCGCAACACACAAAGCAATGAGTTTCTTTTTATTAAAAGATTTTTTCATTACACTTCTCCAAACAGTTTAAAAACAGGAATGATTGCTCATTCCTGTTTTTACAACAATGATTACAATTTCAGTATTATAAACTAAAATTACTTGATGTACTTATCAACAATGGACTTGATGGTGCCGTCGGCAATCAAAGCAACGATAGCATCGTCAATAGCCTTCTTGAGAGCGGTGTTGCCCTTCTTGATGCATGCTGCATAGTCCTCATCAGCATAAGCGGTCTCAAGAATCTTAAGTCCGGTGTTGTTAGCAACGAAAGCCTTTGCAGGCTCATTGTCAATGATAACACAATCAACATCGCCGCCGATAAGTGCATTTACAGCCTCGTTACCGGTAGTGAAGGAGTTAACTCTGTCGCCGAACTCATCAGAAGCATAAAGGTCACCGGTGGTACCGAGCTGAACACCGATCTTATAGGTTGCGCCGTCAGCTTTAAGGTCATCGTAAGAGGTGATCTTAGAGCCCTCTTTTACAATGATGGACTGAACACCCTTTGCGTAGCTGATAGAGAAATCAACCTCTTTAAGACGGTCGGGAGTAACAGTCATACCTGCAAGACCGAAGTCGGCAGAACCCTGGTTAACAGCAGTGATGATGGAGTCGAAAGCCATGTCGTTGATAACAAGCTCAAGACCGAGCTTATTGGCGATAGCGCCTGCGATCTCTGCATCGATACCAACGATCTTGTCACCCTCGTAATACTCATAGGGCTGGAAATAAGCATTGGTAGCCATGGTGAGCTTGCCGGGGGTTACGGTAGTGATTTTTGCAGCCTCTTCGGTAGAAGCGGTGTCGGAATAAGAAGTAGTAGGATTGCCCTTATTCTCATCTTCTCCACCACAGCCTGCGAGTGCGCAGATGCTAAACATCATTACAAGTGCGAGAACTAAAGATAAAATCTTTTTCATAAATATACCCTCCTGATCTTGCGATCAAAATTTTATGTGTGAATTATAACACCGAGTGAATAAAAATGCAAGTCATTTTCGTATTTTTCGTATAAATACACAAATTCGTTGCTTGTTTTATACTGTTAAAAGACATTTGCGATAGCCTCGTGCAAATTTCTGACACCGATCACCTCGATATCGGTCTTGATCTTCAGTTGCTTGAGGCAGGATCTTGGGACTATACACTTATCAAAACCAAGCCTTGCGGCCTCGGAAATGCGTGCCGAAATACGTGATACAGACCTGACCTCTCCCGAAAGCCCTATCTCCCCTATTGCTACCACATTATCGGGCACGGGCTTGTCCGTAATGCCCGAAACCAAGGCCAAAGCTACCGAAAGGTCGGCCGCAGGCTCATCAAGTCGCAGACCGCCGACGATATTGAGATATGTATCCATGGTTGAAAAACGGTAGCCGAAGCGTTTTTCAAGCACCGCCAAAATAAGGCTTAAACGGTTAAAATCAAAGCCCGTGGACATTCTGCGTGCGTTACCGAAGCCCGACGTGCAGACAAGGCTCTGAACCTCGGCCAAAATGGGACGTGAACCCTCCATAACACAGGAAATACAATTGCCCGAAACGTTGGTGTTACGCTCCGAAAGCAGAGCCGCAGAGGGGTTTTCGACCTCCGAAAGGCCGATATCGTTCATTTCAAATACGCCGATCTCGTTGGTAGAACCGAAACGGTTTTTGACGGCACGTAGGATGCGGTAGGCATAATTGCGCTCGCCCTCAAAATAAAGAACAGCATCGACGATATGCTCCATTACCTTGGGGCCTGCAATGGCACCGTCCTTGTTTACGTGGCCGACTATAATTATCGGAATATCAAGCGCTTTGCCCGTTCTCAAAAGTAGATTTGTGCATTCTCTGACCTGGGTAACACTACCGGGAGATGATTGTATCTCGGCATGGTTCATGGTCTGGATAGAGTCGATCATAACGACCTGCGGCTTTTGAGATTTTATGTATTCGCAGACGGTTTCAACATCGGTCTCGGTCATAATGAGCAGATGTTCGCTATTTACTCCCAAGCGCTCAGCACGGAGCTTCAACTGCTTAGCCGATTCCTCACCCGAAACATAAAGCACAGTCTTATCCTTGGAAAATGTCCCGCAAGCCTGCATCAAAAGGGTCGATTTTCCGATACCCGGGTCACCCGAAAGCAAAACGACCGAGCCCTTTACAAGGCCGCCGCCCAGCACACGGTCAAGCTCACCAATACCTGTATTATAGCGCAGTTCATCACTTGTGCTGATATCCGACACTGGTGAAACATTGGAAAACGTGCGGTTTTTACCCGGTGATGCTGAAACCGAAGAACTGTTTTTGGTCTCGATTTCCTCGTTCATTGTGTTCCACTCACGGCAACCGGGGCATTGACCCGACCATTTAGGCGAAGAATATCCGCACGATGAACACACAAACAAGGTCTTTAATTTTGCCATTTTATGACTCTCCTATTTTAACATCTGATTTTCTGAAATTTATGATTCCGTAAGCCAACGCTGTGGCAATTTTCAACTGATAACCGTCATCTTTGAGGTTTTTAAGGTCACTTGGATTGCTCAAAAAACCGCATTCAACTATCACAGCCGGAACTGTGGCGTGATTTAATAAATAAATATCCTTGGGGCTTGGTTTGATAACACGCTTGTTGTCGGTCTGAACATAGGTTGCGACCGAAGCCTGCAACAGTCCCGCAAGCTCCTTTGAGCCGTCGGTTTTAGCGTAAAATACCTGCGCACCATGCGGTTGAGTGGTTGAATATTTGTTCATGTGAATGCTGACGAAAATACTGTTTTTGTATTTTGACATCAGCTTCACACGGTTTTTGATGTCGCTGACCTTGGCCCTTTCCCCGTCGGTCGGGTCGTTGGTGGAGCAGTCATCCGACCGCACCAAAACGGTTTTATACCCCGAAGCACGTAACACGGCATCAAGCTTTAAGGCTATTTTAAGGTTAAGCTCCTTTTCAACAGTCCCATCGTGCGCCACAGCACCGCCGTCAAACCCGCCGTGGCCTGCATCTATTATAATGCGGAACGGCTCTTTGGTTGCGGTTGCCGACACAATATCTGATATAAACATTGATTCTGTAGCACCAAAAAGCGATATTACAGCAACAACAATCAAACAAAGTATTCCGCATACAAGCCTTTTAAACATAAGATCACCCAAGGTATATTATGTTTAAGGCTGGAGAAATATTTTTATTTTACACGGACTGTAATTTTATTTTCGGTAAGGCAATTTTCACCCACAAAAATGTCAAACTCACCTTTTTCGATAATGTAATCGCCGTTTTCGTTGTAGAATCCGAGGCTTTCGGCGCCAACGCTGAACGAAACGGTTTTTGTAGTTCCCTTTTCGATAAGCACCTTTTCATAACCCTTCAGCTCTCTGATCGGGCGCATAATCGAAGCGAATTTATCACGGATATAAAGCTGAACTGTCTCTTTTCCGTCATAATCACCAACATTGGCAACTTCAACCGAAACGGTGAACGATTTACCGTTCAAAAGCTCATTATGATCAATTTCAGTCATGTCGCAAACGGGTGCAGAATAATCAAATTTTGTGTAAGACAAGCCGAAACCGAAGGGGTACATCGGTGTTGCAACACTGTCAACGTAGTTGTTCTGCGGATTTACCCCGTAATAGCCGTCAACGGGACGACCGCTTGAGGTAGTGTTGTAATAAAGCGGAATATGACCCGTTTTTCTCGGGAATGTCACAGCAGTTCTACCGCTCGGCACAGTATCACCAAACAGAATATCTGCTGCGGCATTGGCTGTTTCGGAGCCACAATGCCAAGCGTAAAGCACTGCATCAAGCTTATCGGCAACTTTTTCCAAGGCCATGGGACGTGCCGAGAAAATAACACCAACCGTCTTTTTGCCCATAGTGTGCATCTTGTCAACAAGCTCAATCTGATCCTTGGACAAGGAAATATCCGAGACCGAGTAAGCCTCACCTGTTGTGAGATAGCTTTCACCAAGAGCCAGAACAACAACATCCGACTTATAGTTTATAGTGCTTGAATTATCAAATACACCCGAAAGATCACGACAAAGAAGCTTTCCGCCACGAAGCTTGGACTTCATAGCTTCAAGGAAATTGGGAGTTTCGTCGGCCGAGCCGTCAAGCGTCCAGGTGCCGAGCAAGGAACGGCGCTCGGTCACAAACGGTCCCACAAGTCCTATATTGGCATCCTTTTTAAGCGGCAGAACACCGTTATTCTTCAAAAGAACCATCGACTCAGCGGCCAAGGCTTTGGCATCGGCAAGATGTGCCGCACGGTCGTAATCGACCTTTTCACCGTAAGGACGGTCAAACAGACCCATTGCTAATTTAACGCACAGTATACGTTTAACCGCAAAGTCGACCGTGCTTTCCGAAACCTTACCGTCGAGCACAAGCTTTTCAAGGTTCTCGATATAACACTTGTCACACATATCAAGGTCAAGACCTGCTTCAAGAGCAATTTTGGTGCAATCGGCTCTGGTCTCTGCAAAGCCCTGACGCTGAAGCTGTTGAACTGCCGCCCAATCGGAAACAACAAAGCCTTCAAACTTGAGCTTATCACGCAATATATCGGAAAGATACTTTTTGCTTCCCGAAACGGGGATTCCGTTAATGTCGTTAAATGACGACATAACGGTTCCGACACCGGCATCGACTGCGGCACGGAAGGCCGGAACAATAGTGTTATAAAGGGTGGTATCGGAAATCTCGGTTCTGAAATAGTCACGTCCACCCTCGCTGGCGCCGTAGCCCAAATAGTGCTTGGCACAGGCAACTATACTGTCCTTGGCGGTCAGATCATCACCCTGAAAGCCCTTGACGCAAGCCTTTGCCATACGTGCACCGACATAAGGGTCTTCACCGGGGCCTTCAACCATTCTGCCCCATCTCGGGTCGTGGCAAAGGTCGAGCATGGGAGAAAAAGTCCAGCGTATGCCGTCTGAAACAGCTTCCTCTGCAATATTGTGATAGCATTTTTCAACAAGACTGTCATTAAAAGCGGCGGCTGATGCCAAAGGTAACGGATACACCGTTCTATGACCGTGAATAACGTCACGTCCGTAGATCATAGGTATCTTCATACGGCTTTCTTCAACGGCTATTTTCTGAAGCTCGTTGTAAACCTCCATATTTACGTGACCCTGCGGATCGTTACCTGCTGTTGCGGACGATGCAAGGATGATCGAACCCACATTACCTTCACGGATAAACGACTTTAAAGAATCAAAATCGTCCTTAAACGAGGTTATGGTTATCTGGTTCAATTGACCAACCTTTTCCTTTAAGGTCATCTGTGAAATGATTTTATCAGCTCTTTCTTCAAACTGCTTATACATAAAATCCACCACTCCAAAAGCGAAATTTTAACATTATTTATATTATAGTTTATATCTCGAGATTTTTCAACAAAAAAGATAAAAAGCCTTGTATGCAAAATTGCACGCAAGGCCTCAATGTTAGTTTACTTATTTGTTTTTATCCAAGTTGTCACAATGTCCGTTGCATCCGCCTTGGCAATTCTTACTGCATTGCTTACCGTAAGGACAGCCGATACAATGGTCACCTCGTTTTTTAGCTCTGTAAAGGTAAAGACCGACACCTGCAACGATCAATGCGACAACTGCAATTATAATGAAATTAACCATAATTATTTAGTAACGAGCTCTTTTTTAGCGTTTTTAAGAGCATATTCTGCTTTGAGTTTTTTGTTGGAACGGATGATAAGGAGTATAACGATGGCAACCATCACGAGAATGGCGATAAGTCCGCCGATTGCGGCGCCGATACCAAGCGAAGCAGGAGCAGTAGTAAGGGTACCGATAGTGTATACAAGATAAGCCACGGTATAACCTACTCCAAGCTGGAGACCGATACCTGCAACGACCCATTTGCCGCTCTTCATTTCAGCGTTCATGGCACCGATTGCGGCAAAGCAAGGAGGAGAATAAAGGTTGAACATCAGGTAAGCCAAAGCGGCAACCTTGGTGATAGCCATAACGCCTGCAACCTCCTGACCTGCGCCTTCCATAAGGGCAAGCTCCTCGGTGTCAATAAGGTTTTCAAGACCGACAAAGCAAACTGCAAGAGTACCGACAACGTTTTCCTTGGCTATAAAGCCGGTAACGGTTGCGGCAGCAAGCTCCCAGCTGAGAACACCGACAATAGGAACCAAAAGATATGCAAAGGGTCCTGCAATGGATGCAAGAATGGAAGAATCGGCGGTTTCGGCAACCGTGAAGCTCCAGGTAAAGGACTGCATAATCTGAACTGCGGTATTGCAAAGGAGGATGATGGTGGCGGCCTTTACGATATATGCCCAACCACGGCTGCACATCGACTTGAATGCACCCCAAAGGCTGGGTGCTTTATACTCGGGCAGTTCGATAATAAAAAATGACTTTTTCGCACTGTTGCCGGTAATTTTATTGACAAGCAATGCACCAAGAAAAATAAGCACGATACCCGAAAGGTACATTACGGTGCTGACCCAGCCTGCGTTATCAAAGAAAGCGCCTGCAAACAAGGAGATGACGGGAATCTTTGCGCCGCAGGGCATAAACGGTGCAAGCATTGCGGTTGCTCTGCGTTCACGCTCGTTGCGAATGGTACGGCTTGCCATAATACCGGGAACGGCACAGCCAACGGTGATAACAAACGGGATGACCGATTTACCCGAAAGACCGACCTTTTTGAAGATGGGGTCAAGAACAACGGCAACACGGGACATATATCCGCAATCCTCAAGGATAGCAATGAGGAAGTACATTATCATAACAAGAGGTAAGAAGCCGACAACGGCGACGACACCGCCTATAACACCGTCAGCAAGAAGTGCCTGAAGCAAGGGAGATGCATCTGCAAGCAGTCCGCGAACCCATTCCTGGAAGGCCTCGAGCCAACCCACAAGAAGGTCTGCTACGGGAGTTCCGACCCATACCTGCGAGATCTGGAACACAAGGAACATTACAACTGCAAAAATCGGGATACCGAGCCATTTGTTAGTCAATACCGAGTCGATCTTATCACTGAAGTTTCTGTCCTTGGTGAGGATTTTACGAGTTTCAACCTCGTCTACAATGCCGTTTACAAAAGCAAAACGTGCACGGTCGGCGGCAACAACCGCTTCCTTATTGGTAAGGTCAACATCACCCTGATTATATGGTGCCAACTGCTCTTTATTGGCGTTTTTAACAGCGGCCTCAACAACAGCCTTCAAACCGTCAGCCGAGGTGGAAACAGTATTAACAACAGGACAACCGAGCTTTTTGGACAAGGCCTTGGAATCAATGTTGGTTTCCTTTTTCTCGTTGATATCGCTCTTGTTAAGCGCAACAACAACAGGGATTCCAAGTTCAAGCAGCTGTGTTGTAAAGAAAAGGCTACGGCTCAAATTGGTAGCATCGACAATATTGATAATAACGTCGGGATTCTCGTTCTTTACGTATGTACTTGTTACACTTTCCTCACTTGTGAACGGTGACATTGAATACGCACCGGGAAGGTCAACCGCAATAAGCTGTTCCTCACCCGAATAATAAGTCCTTTTAATAGGATGCTCCTTCTTGTCTACCGTTACACCTGCCCAGTTTCCGACCTTTTCATTACTGCCCGTAAGAGCATTATACATGGTCGTTTTACCCGAGTTAGGATTGCCTGTTAAAGCAATTCTCATATTTTGTCCTCCTCTTGATTTAACCTATATTTATACTTGAAATTTCAAGAAATAAGTTACATTCTCAAACAAGTTAGCAGCGGCTAACCGTATTCAAAAAAACAATCAGCGGACTGTTTTTTAAGCTAAAAATCAAACGATTATAGCTTCAGCCAACTGATTATCAATATTATATCTGCCGTCCTTGATGGCCACAATACAGCTACTCTTCAAACGTGATACAACGGTAATGGGCTCACCGCTATAGCAACCGAGCGAGAACAAGAAAGCATCAAGCTCCTCATCGTCGGAGTCTATCTGCTTAATGATATATTCAATTCCCTCTTGTGCCTCGGTAAGGTTCATTCATATCACCGCTGATCGTTAAATTCTCTGTGATTAGCAAAGGCTAACTAACCTGTAAAAAATATAGTTAGCAACTGCTAATCCTCCAATATTATAACCATCCAATATAGGTTTGTCAAGTACTTTTTAGAAAAATTTTTCTCTTTTTCCTTATATTTCTTTTTTTAGATATAGCTCTGCTTTCCTTTTTTAAACACTGTTACAGCACCGCCGATCGCCGAAGAAACAATGCAGACTGCAAGTCTGATGAAAAAGGCGCTTGAAAAACCGTTTTTGGTAACCGCAACCGATATTACAGCCACCAACAAATAAAGTAAACCGCCTGCCGCAACACCTACGATCAGCCCTTTGACTTCGGACTTTTTGGCCGCAACAATACCGCAGACAAGTGAAGATATGCCAAGGATGATTATTGAAATCACCTTGCCAACACCCGATTCAATACCTGCAGCCGACATGATAAGTGCCGCTATCATAAGCAATGCGAACATAACGACAAAGCCGATAACAACGCCCCAGATAACCGATTTTAAAATAAAAGATTTGTTATTATTTATCATAAAAAACACCGCCTCGTTTAAATATACGAAGCGGTGCCTTGAAATATTACTTATTTTGCAGTGGTATCGTGTACGGTGTTGTTGGAAGACAAAGCCCACTTCATAAGCTTCATCTTGCTGTGGTCTGCAGGAGACTCAACAATAAAATGATCATCCTTGATAGAAATGACCTTTACAACCAATCCACCGATAGTAACGATCTCGTCACCAACCTGAACATTCTCTCTCTGTTCCTGCTCTTTTCTCTGCTTTTTCTTCTGCGAACGGTTCATAAAGAAGATCATACCGCCGAAGATAACAAGCATCAATATCATCGATAATCCGCCCATTTATAGTACCTCCAAAATTGTTTTGATTCTAGACAATGTCTATATTACTACACAAAAGTTTAAAAAGCAAGTAAAATTTTAAATTCTTGTGGCAATTTTTAAAATAACTTCATTTTTAAACTCGGTAAATGTGCCGTTATCAAGGTGTTCACGTATCTTTTCCATCAAGGTGTTGTAGAAATAAAGGTTATGCTGAACACACAAACGCTGACCCAGCATTTCCCCTGCCCTTATAAGATGTCTTACATAAGCACGGGAATGCCTGCGGCAGGTCGGACAGCCACAACCGACCTCTATTGGGTCATGGTCATCCTTATATTTCTCGTTGTTGATGTTGCGTATACCCTCCCACGTGAACAGATGACCGTGACGGGCATTTCGGCTGGGCATAACACAGTCAAAAAGGTCAACGCCACGTTCAACCGCCTCCAAAATATTGGCAGGAGTACCGACGCCCATAAGATAACGTATTTTATCGTGAGGCATATACGGCTCGACCTGTTCGATAACGTGATACATAACCTCGGCAGGCTCACCTACCGCAAGACCGCCGATAGCGTAACCGTCAAGATCGAGATCGGCTATCTGCTTCATATGCACGATACGGAGATCATCAAAGGTACAGCCCTGATTTATACCGAACAAAAGCTGATTGGGGTTGACGGTGTCCTCCCTGCTGTTCAGCTCGGCCATTTTTATCTTGCAACGCTTGAGCCAACGTGTGGTTCGTGCGCATGACTGCTTGGAATAGTCATAGGTCGCAGGGTTTTCAACACACTCGTCAAAGGCCATTGCTATAGTGGAGCCGAGGTTGGACTGGATCTTCATACTTTCCTCGGGGCCCATGAAAATTTTCTTGCCGTCGATATGCGAGTTGAAGGTAACACCCTCCTCGTTTATCTTGCGCAACGAAGCCAGCGAAAATACCTGAAATCCGCCACTGTCGGTCAAAATCGGGCCCTGCCAACCTGTGAACTTGTGAAGTCCGCCGAAATTCTTTATCAGCTCGTCACCGGGTCGCAAATGCAGATGATATGTATTGCACAGCATAACCTGCGTGTGCAGATCATCCGAAAGATCAAACGCCGAAACGGCACCCTTTATGGCGGCGCAGGTGGCAACGTTCATAAATGCAGGTGTCTGCACCGTGCCGTGAACCGTTTCAAACACGCCACGACGAGCGGCACCCTCTTTTTTCAAAACCTTAAACATAAAAACATCCTTTTTAAATAATCAGCATTGCATCTCCAAATGAGAAAAATCGGTATTTTTCGGCTACGGCGTGGTTATATGCCGACATCGTGAGATCATACCCTACAAAAGCACTGACCAGCATTATAAGAGTGCTTTCGGGCAGATGGAAATTAGTTATAAGCGCATCCATACACTTGAACTTGTAGCCGGGGTAAATGAATATCTCGGTATCGTCCGAGCATTCGCATATCTCGCCTTTTTGTGCGGCACTTTCAAGAGTTCTGCAGGAGGTCGTACCAACGCAGATCACCCTACCGCCGTTACGCTTGGTCTCGTTTATGAGGTCGGCGGTTTTTTGCGGTATAAAATAGTGCTCCGAATGCATTTTGTGGTCGGTTATATCGTCAACCTTAACGGGTCTGAAGGTTCCCAACCCAACGTGAAGCGTCACAAAACCGACATTTACACCCTTATCCTTTATCTTTTCTATATACTCCTTGGTGAAATGCAGACCTGCGGTGGGAGCTGCAGCCGAGCCGAGCTCTCTTGAATAGACCGTCTGATAGCGTTCCTTATCGTCAAGCTTTTCGGTGATATACGGCGGCAAAGGCATCTGACCGACACGGTCGAGCACGTCATAAAACACGCCGTCACACTTAAACTCAACAATTCGGTTGCCGCCCTCGGTGACATCAAGCACCTCGCAGGACAACTCGTCACCGAAATCGAACAACTTGCCGGGTTTGGCCTTTTTACCGGGGCCTGCAAGACACTCCCAAATTTTGTGACCGTGCTCTTTAAGCAGAACAAACTCAACCACCGAGCCGGTATCCCTGCGTGTGCCGAAAATACGTGCAGGCAAAACACGTGTGTCGTTCATAATAAGGCAGTCGCCGGGCTTTAGATAATCAATCAGATCAGAGAAGCCTTTATCTTCCGTTGTTCCGTTTTGCTTGTCCACCACCAAAAGTCGTGACGAGGTACGTGGTTCAACAGGTGTCTGAGCTATCAATTCTTGTGGAAGTTCATAATAAAAGTCTGATTTTTTCATTTCATTCTCCGATATTCACAAATAAACTCAATAAGCATAAAATATGTTTGACAAATATATATCAAAGTTGTATAATTTTATAATAAAGTATTGTATAAATATACTTTAAAAATTATTGCCAAATGCTATTATATTGCAAGTAAGCAAAATAATCAACATTTTTCGGCAAAATTTATTTTAGGGTGAATATTATGAAAAAGTACAATGTTGGAATTATTGGCGCAACCGGTATGGTCGGTCAGCGTTTCGCCACCTTGCTCGAGAACCATCCTTGGTTCAATGTCAAGGTGCTTGCCGCAAGCGGACGCTCTGCAGGCAAAACCTATGAGGAGTGCGTTGGCTCTCGCTGGGCTATGAAGACCCCCATCCCCGAGGCACTCA
>JAZQCY010000108.1:0-14482 GCA_045546555.1 Acutalibacteraceae bacterium
GACAAGGTGAAAAATTATTGATTTTAAGGCGTAACGGGTTCGACTCTCGTTACCCTAGCTGTCGCCTATGTGCGACAAAGAGCCAAAAGACGCCTTAAAACCGCCCTTTTAGGCTGGTTCGGGCTTAAATGCTTTGGCTAACCGCAACTCCCTCAGAACGGAGGGCGCAGGACTGCAGATAGTATTATTTGAAGATATCGTCGCCGGTGACGGTGATCTGCTTACCGTCATTAAGCTGATAAAGATGTACGTAATCAACGACCATTGCGTTTCTGGTTCTCCATCTGGGATCGTCATCGGGGATGATCTCACCGATGGGGTTGCCCGCAAAGCCGATAGCGGCACTCAAGCGGATGTAGCACAGTGCATGGAAGCCGTCAAGATCCTCTAAAGAGGTGTTGATGGCGTATGAGAAGTATGCCTCACCGTCGCAGGTAAAGGTCATCTGGGTCTCATCCCACAAAAGTCCATAGGTATGGAAGCCGTCACCGAAGTTCTGACCCTCATCCTTGAAGGTGCGTCGCTTGGCCTTGTAATCGGGTGTATCAAGTGAGGTATGCTCATAGCCCTCCTGCTCACCGAGGGCAGTAGGCCACTTGTGGCAGTTAGCCTGCACAGCCGCCGCATTGCCGAAGCACTCGTTGATGTCTATCTCAAAGTCGTAGTAAACGCCGACGTCGGGCTGCTTGCCGTTCTGGTTATGCCAACGTGAATCGAGCCACAGCGAGGTCCAAAGACCGGGAGCATCGGGCAGGATCGCACTCATTTCAAGATAGCCGTACTTGTAAAGCATGGTGCGGTCGGTCATAAGCATGCCACCATAGTAATAATCCTCATCAAAGCCTGCAAGGATGTTGAACTTGCCGTCGGCCACAAATACACGGCTGGGATCGGTGGAGCGGACAGCAGTTCGGCCATTAAAGCCACTGCTTGAATATGCGTTTTCGCCAACGTGTACCCACTTGGTGAGGTCGATCTCGGTACCGTCAAAATCGTCGGCCCATTTAATGGTGTAATAGGTGCTGCGGTCGTACTTTTCAACGGTTGTGCTATAGTTGCCCGAAACGGAATCGGCATCGGTAATAGCACCTTTTGAGAGCAGCTTGTTGAACTCGGCAACTGCGATAGCGGTAGCCTGAACAGAGCCGCCGTTGATATATACCTTTTTACCCGAAACGGTGATCTTATACTCATCGACATTGGTAATGGCAGTTACACCGGGGCGGTTGGCATTACCTACAACGATCTCGTATTCACCCTCGGCTTCGTAAGCATCCTCATAATAATACAGAGGATAATCGTAAACCTCGTTGGCATCCTTAACAAGCTTTTCGATCTGTGCGTGGGTTATGTAGGACTCGTTATAATGCTTGCGGATAACCTTGAAGTTGGCAAGTGTAGCGCCATTGATGGTGACGGTCTTGTTAGACTTGTCGGACTTGTAGATATATTTGATACCGCCGGGAATGCCTTCGGCCTTGGCAAAGTTTTCGATGAAATACTTGCAGGCCTCCATAAGGGTTTCTTCGCCGGATGTGTAAATAACGATTTTCTTGCCGATGGTGGCAATAATAAAGTCGCTCTTATGACCACCGGTTGCGGCTGCAATATAATCCTTAGCCTTCTGAGTTTCGGGACGGTTGGTGTCACCGATAAGTATCTCATACACATCGGTGCCGTCCTTGGCATCGGTCTCGCTTCTGACGGTTATATTGGTTTTGGTCTTGAACTGCCTGAACACGTAGGTTGCGGCCTCGGTGGTGGCGCTGACGTCGGTCCATGAGTCGGCATCGGTTGCAACTTCAGGGCGGATAACACGATATACGGCATCGCCGTTGGCATCGACATACTTAACATCCTCGGTCGAAATGATGCCTTCGTCGGCAACAGGACCGCCCACCGATGAGGTGCCGCTGGCATCGGTATCGGTGTCGGAATCGCCCGAGCAGGCGGCCAACAAGCCAAAGGACACAACAAGCACTAACAAAAGTGATACGATTTTTTTCATACGTTTTCTCCTTTATGCGTTTATATTTTCAATATACCATACCAAACCACAAAAGTCAACACAAGCCTCACCAACTCAAGCCCTTTAATCTATGCCGACTCTTGTCCGGTATTGTTACAACCCTATCATACTGTACCCGCCAAAAAAACACAATGTAACAAAGGATACAAAAAATGTAAAATAACGACTTTTTATAAAAAACGACCGAGTAAAAACTCGGTCGTTTGGGGCGTTTATAACGTGAGTTTCGAGTGCAGGTCTCCAAGCATATCGACTATCGAATCGGGGAACTCGGGGTCGAAGCCCTCACGAAGCTCGTCAAGGTCGATGCCGTCCTGCAAAGCCTCGATAACGGGGCCAAGGCTTTGCTTGACCGTTTGACCCGAGGCATAGTCGTAAGCGTCACGGAAGAGTTGTATTGCGGTCTCACGGCGCTTGTAGACGGGTGCCTCGACGCCGAAGGCCACCACCTCGGCTTCTGCCCAGGAGAAAAAGCAGATATGCGGCTTAAACTCACCGCCTGCATTCTGAAAGGTGATAAGTCCGTTGACAATGCGGTCAAGTCCCGCTATGGCAGGGGCAAAATTGCGTTCCTCAACAAGACCTGCCACCGTGGCATTTATCTCACGAAGAACATTCATGCAAAATTGGGGCTCGCTACGGATAAAAGAGGTAGTCCATTGATTGGGGTCGTTTCTGTCCATCGGGGTAACCTTCTTTCATATAATATTCACACTTAAAATATATCACAGCAAGCCGCAAATGTAAATACGCATCTGCAACACAATGAATATACAAAAAATTATAAGGTTAAATTTCAGAAAGGCTTATTTTTCTTATCCTCTGTCGGTTAAGGGCGCATTCGTCACCCGTGCCGCCCGCCGAATAGCCGAGCAGAACACAGCCGTCAGCCGTTTCCAAAATGGCAGTATAGCAGTAGCCTGCCTTGGGGTCGTCCTCTAATATCTGCATATTTTTGAAGGTCTCGCCGTTGTCGTCACTAACTGCTACCGCAAACGGAGTGCGGCAAAGGGTCAAAACACCGTCCACCTTATCAGGTCGGCCGTTGTATTTCGGCACGGGGTTCCACACCGCCAAAAGTCGGCCACTGACAAGCCTTTTGACCGACATCGGCGCATCGGGGCTTGTGAACCACGAGGGCGAAAACTCGGTCCAATTGTGACCGTTATCATTTGAAAAGCACTCATACTGTCGGCCGCCGTTAGTGCGTGCATAGCACCACAGCCTGCCCTCACCCAAATGCACCAAGCCCGGCTCGGCCATACCTCCCGTAAGCCCACGGGACAGAGGTATACCTATCCCCTCTTTGAGCGCTTTCCACGTTTTGCCGTCATCGTCCGAGCCAAAGACCGAAAGCGTTCCTCTGTCGGTCTCAAGCACTCTGCTTTCACCGTCCACAATGTGCCATTTTGTGACCTTGTGGCGTGAGGCAGGTATCAGCAGGCGTCCGTTTGCGCCCTCGATAATGCGGTCGTTGACCACGCAGTAGTAATCCTCCTCGGCATAGCACTTGACGGGCTCGGACCAGGTCTTACCGTCATCAGACGAGCGCACGAGCAACGGCAGACAAAGTCCGTTGCCGAACTTTGCAAGGAACATAAGCCCCAAATCGCCGTTCTTAAAGCGATAAAGCGATGCCGCCATAATGTTCTGTGCCTTGACGGTTTTGTGTGAGTACAGCAAAAACGGCTCCGAAAAGCTGTCACCGTTGTCTTTTGACAGCACGGCGTAGATATCGGCATCGGCATCATCGGCCCAGCTTTTGCCCGCATAGTGCGAATAGGCAAACAGAATATCGCCGTTTTTCAAATGTATAAATGAGCCCTCCGAGTTGCGGCGGTTTCCCGCAGTCGGCGGAAGCTCGCAAACAATTTTACCTATCATAAACGAATCTCCTTAAAGCTCCGAGAGCGGGATTTTTCTTATCCTCAGACGGTTAAGGCAGCAGCCGTCCTCAACACTTCCTGCACAGTAGCCGAGTAAAACGGCACCGTCGGCCGTTTCGTGGATAGCCGTGTAGCAATAGCCCGATTCGGGGTCGTTCTCAACCGTTTTGACCTCGGTAAACTTGGGGCCGCTTTCGTCCAGAATGCTCAGAACAAACGGCGTTCTGCCATCCATAAAAGCACCCTTTACCATATTGCTGAGGCCGTTATACATCGGTATGGGGTTCCAAACCGCCAAAAGTCGGCCATCGACAAGCCGTTTGACCGACATGGGTGACAGCGGACTTGTAAACCACGAGGGCTGTGGCTCGGTCCAGGTCTCACCGCCATCGGACGAGAAGCACTCGAAAATGCGTCCCGAATTGTTGCGGATATAACACCAAAGTCGGCCGTCCGACAGCTCGACAACTCCCGGTTCCTGCACACCCGTGGTGCAAAACCTTACAGGCGGAAGCTGGATATCCTTGGCCAACGTTTTCCACGTAACACCGTCGTCATCCGAGCCGAACACGTAAAGCTTGCCGGGAGCAACGCCCTTGGCCTGCGGTCTGCCGTTGACCACTTCAACGCTTGTGACACCGTGCATGGCTGCAACGCTTATAATGCGTCCCGATTTTGTGCGGATGACACGGTCGTTATTGACAACATAATACCCCGGCTCATCAACACAATTCACGGGGTCGGACCAGCTTTTGCCCTCATCGGCCGACCTTACGAGCATCGGCATACAGTGAAGTCCGCCTATTTTTTTGAGAAAAAACATACCAAGGTCGCCGTTTTGCATACGCATCAGCGTTACCGACATAATATTATCGACGTTGACGGTTTCTTTTGAATAAAGCAAAAACGGCTCCGAAAAGGTTTCACCGTTATCCTTGGATACGGTTGCATAAATATCTGCCGATGAACCGTCGCTGTATCCGTTTGCGTCGTAACGTGAATACGCAAAAAGTATATCGCCGTTTTTCAAAGTGATAAATGAGCCCTCCGAGTTGCGGCGGTTTTGAGGTGTGGGGGCTAAGTCGGTTATTATCCTTCCTATCATAATGTCCTCTCCTTTAATCTGTTCTGTCGGCTCATATTTATAAACGAAATGACGGTGCATACAAGCGAATATCCCGTATATATTATCCAAACGATATTGCTGATGTCATCGACCGTAAGCTGTATGTAGGTCGCCATCGAAAAACAGCCTCCAACCAACTGCAGAATGGCATATTCGGAATAGCGGAGCATACACAGTACGGTGGTGACCAATCCCAATACCGAAGCCGTGTTATCAAGTACCATATAAGGTGAGTTTAACCCCGAAAAAATCAGATACAGCACCGCCCAAAGGCCGAGCATCATACCAACACCCAAAAGTCTTTTTTTGACCGACAGTCTTTTTGTTTCGGTCTGACCGTCATGGGTGTTTTTCTTCCAATTGATAAAGGTGATTATCTGCAACGGAAACGACACCGCAAAACTGTACAGTGCATTGGCATAAAGTTGCATTGAAATACCCGAAGCGGCGTAAATGATCGAGTTAAGTCCGCCGAGCAAAAAGGCATAACGGTTGACTTTGGCCTGCAGAAGCATAACAAAGCAGGAAATACAAAGCGGTATGACCTTTATGGGATGCGTTTTGAAAACAATGCCGCAGGTGATGATGCAAATGAGCATTGCCAGCGCTATCCACGTAAGCGGCAGTTTAAGCATTCTTTTAATCTTCATCGGGATTCCCCTTTATTCTCGATCGGCGGAGCTGTGATAACGACATTCCGTAGGTCTTTTTGATGAGGCGTGTGATGTGGCGCTTGGAATAGTTGGTAGCGGCAGCTATCTCCTCAAGTGTTGTGCCGTCATGGTTGACAAGCGTGTCGATCAGCACGGCCGATGCCTTGCCCGACACGATCTGCGGATTATTGTTGCTGAGTAGCAAAGTGAAAAGCCGCTCGACAAAGCAGGCCGCCACCTGCTTGAGCTTCAAAACACCCAAAACCGAACGGTAAAGCTCGGTATACTCAAAGGTCTTGATATCGGCAAAGGAGAAATCCACCGCCTTGAAAGCATTTTTGTTCAAGGCATCCTCAAAGGCTTGGTAAAATTTCTGCTCACCGTCGATACGTTCGACCGACATTGAAACTACGGTAAGGCTTCCCTCGTTGTAGTGTCCTATGGGCTTGTGGTCGATATTGGGTGGAATTATCAGCATTTGCCCTGCTTTGACCTCGACCTCACCGTCGGGGAAACGGTAGGTCTCACAGCCCTTGCTCCAAACGTGCATTTCATAGTATTTATGGCTGTGCCACCGCATTTTTATGCCCGTCTTGGAGGTTACTTTTATATTGTAAAAGGAGATCTCGGCATCTCCATACAGCAACGATACCTTTTCTGCAAAGCTTTCCAAAGGGTCACCCTCTTTCAAGACCAAGGATACCACCAAAATCGGGTTTGTCAATACAAAAGAAGGACATAATTTTAGAATTATGTCCTTCTTTGATACTCCATTATTTATGCTGACTTAATATCCACTCCAAAAGCTCGGGTGAGAACGCTTTGGTCCACGAGCTGTGCGCCACACCCTCGTAAAGGGTGCATTTGAAGTTGGGATTTTTACCCTCTAATTTAGAGGCCATTTCCTGCGTGTGGTAGGGTGAGACCGTTTTGTCGTCAAGACCGTGGAAGGCCCATATCGGCATTTTCAAAGCGCCTGCGTTCCAGGCCATACCGCCGCCGCAGCAGGGTGCCGCCGCCGCAAACAGATTGGGGTATGCCATAGCGGTGTACCACGTGCCGTAGCCACCCATTGAAAGTCCCGAAATATAAACACGGTCGGTGTCGATATTATATTGCTCGATTATTTTGTCGATAAACGCCTTCAAGGATTCGATCCTTGCCACCCAAAAGGTGGTGGGAGGACATTGCGGTAAAACCAGCACACAGTCCTTCAAATTGTCATCGGTCACGACGTTGGGGAAGCCGTGGATGAGCACCTTTTCAAGGCTGTCACCACCAAAGCCCCTTTCCCCTGCTCCGTGAAGCTGAATAAGCAAGGCAGGCTTTTTTGAAAGACCTTCGGGCTCAAAAGCGATAAACGGAAATCCTAAATCATTTTCTCTGTGTTTTACTATGTTCATAAATCGACACCTCTTGCGGTTGGTCCTTTTCTCATTATATTATACCATCTAATATGAAAATTTCAATAAAAATAACGGCGCTCCCCGAAAGGAACGCCGCAAAATTTTGAATTACTTTGTGCCGAAGATACGGTCGCCTGCGTCACCAAGACCGGGGAGAATATATCCCTTGTCGTTAAGGCAACGGTCAAGCGTGGAAACAAAGACGTGAACGTCGGGATGCTGCTCGGCAACACGGCTGACACCCTCAGGTGCGCCGATGATGGCCATGAACTTAATGTCCTTACAGCCACGGCGCTTGAGCATCTCGATAGCGTCGCAGGCAGAGCCGCCGGTGGCAAGCATGGGGTCAACGATGAGCACCAGCTTGTCCTCGATGCCGTCGGGGAATTTGGCGTAATACTCAATCGGCTCCAGAGTTTCCTCGTTACGGCAAAGGCCGATGTGACCCACCTTGGCCGACGGGAACAGCACGTGAACGCCGTTGACCATACCGAGTCCTGCACGGAGAATGGGGACTATAACGATGGAATTGTCCTTAATGACCCTTTGGGTGCAGGTCTCAAGCGGAGTTTTGACCTGAACCTCAACGGTGGGTACGCCCTCTTTAAGACACTCAAAGGTCATCAGCGTGGTTATCTCCTCGATAAGCTCACGAAATTCCTTCATACTGGTCTTTTCGTTACGCAAGATTGCGACCTTATGATTGACCAACGGATGGTCAAAAATTGTAACATTATCGTACTTTTTCATTTTAAAACCTCAAAGAATATTACTCAGCCTTGTCGTCCTTTTTGAACTTGTTGAGAAGAACGTTGATAACAATGCCCAAAATAAGTGCACAAGCGATAGCAGTGATGGTGACCTTTCCAAAGGAAACGGTGAGTCCACCAATACCGCAGATAAGGATAACTGCCGCAACAAAGAGGTTCTTGTTCTCTTCAAGGTTGACCTTCTGGAGCATTTTAAGACCCGAAACTGCGATGAAGCCGTAAAGGGTGATGCAAACACCGCCCATTACGCAATTGGGAATAGAGCCAAGGAACGTAACAAACGGTCCAAAGAAGGAAATGACTATTGCCATAACAGCCGTTGCTGTAATGGTTACAACCGAAGCGTTGCGGGTGATAGCAACACAACCGACCGACTCACCGTAGGTGGTGTTGGGGCAGCCGCCGAAGAATGCACCTGCGATAGAGCCAACGCCGTCACCAAGCAAGGTTCTGTGAAGACCGGGATCCTCGGTAAGATCCTGACCGACAATGGTAGAAAGGTTCTTGTGGTCGGCAATATGCTCGGCGAAAACAACGAATGCCACGGGGATATAAGCAACTGCAATGGTTGCAATATACTGACCTGTGATTTCACCTACACCTTTGAAAGCATTAATGAATGTGAAATCGGGAATTGCAAAAATCTCCACGTTCTTGAATGCAGCAAAATCGATTATCTGAAGTGTGATATCATCATTGACAATTCCGATCACTGTGAAGATAGCCGCAACGACATAACCTGCGAGGATGCCGATGATGAAAGGAATAAGCTTTGCCATCTTCTTGCCGAATACTGAACAAATAATAACTGTGAAGAGCGTTACAAGACCGCAGATAAGACAAATGTACGGATTGGCTGCTGAAACCTGCGAGGTCTTTTCAACAATAGCACCGTCTTCAATTACCAATTCAGTAACATCTTTCATGACCTTGCCCAAACTAAGATCACCGACGGCATTTCCTGCAAGAGAAAGACCGATAATAGCAACGGTGGGGCCGATAACAACTGCGGGCATGAGCTTATTGATCCAATTGACACCAACAAACTTAACTATAACAGCAATTACAACATAGACAAGGCCTGCAAATACAGCACCCATTATAATTCCCAAATAACCAAGCTGTGCAGATACACCTCCGGCAAAGGCGGCGAGCATTGAGCCGATAAAGGCAAACGACGAGCCAAGGAATACGGGACTGCGGAACTTGGTGAACAACTGATAAACGATCGTGCCGACGCCTGCGCCAAACAAAGCCGCAGATGCGCTCATTCCGTTACCAATGATGCTGGGAACGGCGATGGTTGCGGCCAGGATCGCAAGCAACTGCTGGATAGCAAAAACTATCAGATTGCCGAACTTGGGTTTGTCATGAATGCCATAGACAAGATTCTTTTCCATTTTAGACCCTCCAAAATATTAAACTGTCAGGAAGAAAACTCCCTTAATCACCATTCTAACACATTGGAATAAATATTTCAAACATTTAACGACATTTTTTGATAAATTTTTTCGTTCGGTGGTTTTAAATCACGCTCAGCATCGCCCACATCCATATTTTGTGCGGTTTTCTCTACCTTAAACCAAAGACAGCTTTCGTCTAAGCGTCTGTGAAGCCTTCTCTTGTGAGAGAAGGTGCTTGCCGAAGGCAAGACGGATGAGTAGTAAGGCTATATCTATCGTATTTGCCTGATTCTGCACCGACCAACACCTCATCCGTCAGGCTTCGCCTGCCACCTTCCTATGCCGGGGAAGGCTAAACATCGGGAAGGCTGACCGTCGTTAGCCCGCCGTACGCCGGCTTATCTCTCCCTCCGTCAATTTCTAACGAAATTGCCACCTCCCTCGTCAGAGGGAGGTTCTCGCAGGAACGCAAAAAAGCGGTTGGCTTTGACACCAACCGCTCACCTTGTGATTTATATAATGATATGACCGAATGTGTTTTTATTATCCATCAATAATCCAACTCGGACTTTTCGATCGTGCCTTTGGCAATGAAGATGCCGTCAGCATCCTCGACAAGGAATTTTCGACCAACCTCGAATATATCCTGAGGCAGAGCATCCTTGCTGTAGACGGCCACGTCATAGGTCAGGTCGGCGGTCTTGATGGGATGGAACGCCATCGGAACCATACCGTCCTTGAAAACCTCTTTGACACCGCCATCGCCGTTATCAAACTTAAACTTCAAGCCGTAAACTCGGTAAGGCTTTAAGTAATTATCGCTGTTGACCTTTATTCTGGTGTTGGGAAGCGGCATACTGTATTTGCCCATGCCCCATTCGTTGGGATTGTATCGCACCAAGGGCTTTTTAAGTGCCACAATAACGGCGGTGATAACAAAAGCAACCGCATATATTCCGCAGGCCACGGCAACGCCCCAATGCAAGGCTTGTCTGACATTGGAAAACGCAAGGAATGATACCGCCTGGAAAATACAATATATTGCCAAAACACCTAAAATTATCCAAATAGCCCGGCCGTAATGCCAGGCCGCCTGAACCCTGTTATTGCACCTTGAGCACTTTGAATTTGTTGCATATCGGCTGGTGGAGACCATGCTGACCAAGCCAATATAAATATGATCCGAGGTTGTAAAGGCCTTTTCCCCGCAATGCGGACAACGGTATTGCTTCATTATCTTCTCCTTTAATTGTTTATTCAGACTTTTATCTATATTTAAATTATAACATTTTTGCCGTCAATTTACAACTGACATTTTACACTATTTTTAATATCGGCATTTGTGCAACACATAAAAATCGCAAAAGCCTTAAATTTACAACGGGTTTGACGGACTTTTGGGGCATAATATTTTTGCAAATCAAATTTTAAGGAGATATGATATGAAAAACTGTATGAGCTTTGCCTCAGGCTTAGGGCTTGGTATTATTTTGGGTGTTTCGGCAAGCGCTATGTGCAAATGCGCCTCAAAGCACAGTCGAAAATTCCGCCACAAGACCGCCAAGGCCAAAAAAGCCATCACCGATATGGTAGAGGATCTTCAGGCAATAATCAACTGATCATTGCACCAAATGCGGCTCGGATTTCGGCTTCGCTTCCGAAATTCGGGCTGTTTTTATATTTTCGACAGCATTCGGTTACAGATATGTAATTTTTGTAACCTAATTTTAATCAAACTGTAATCGGGTTGATACCCATTTTCGCAACATGATGTATATAATGTTATTATAGATTTACAGATGTTGTGGTGATAGAAATGCGCAGAAGAACCTTTTACTCGATACTTGCCGTCCTTTCGGTGGGCATTCTTTGTGCTGTTCTGTGCCTGTCACCCGCTATGACACACGCTGCCGATTCGGTCGGCTTTGAGACGGTTGAAACGGTCATCACCCCTGCCGAGGATGCGACCGACGACATCAAGACCGAAACGGTGCCCGAGCCGACTCTGCCCGAGTCTGAGGTTGAGGACGAACCCGCCGTGCGTGAGTTCACCGAGGATGAGCTGAAGATTCGCTTCACCAATATGCTGAACCTCAACTACTGCTACAACGGCAATTTTAGAAATCCCGAAATGCTGGCTATATGCAGTGCAATCTCGCTTGACGATTATGCCGCCGATATCCCCGGCTACGGCATCGGCGTCGGTCGCCACCTTGTGACGGGCTTTGCCGAAAGCTTTTACGGCGTTGTGCTCGATTTTGACGAAATAGCCTTCGAGGATGAGGTTGAGGGCTACGTTATGTCCCCTCAATATTCAGTCGGAACACAGAGCCACACCGTCGTTTCGATAACCGAAACCGAGGACGGATATGAGGTCTTATCCACGCTCAATATTTACTACGGCGGTGACGATACCGAGTTCTGTATTGTCAACTCGGTATTCAAAAAGGCTCCTTCGTCGGAGTTTGGCTTTAATCTTATCTCTGCCGAGCTTTCTTAACCACTTGAAAAACCTATTTTAAAGGTATATAATATATATGAAACATCAGCCGCACGAGGTTTCGCGCGGCTTTACTTTTATATAAAGGAGGTGACCCACGTGGCCAAAAAGAAGCCCAAAAAGCCCCACAAGCGTGGTATTGCCATTCCCGGACGAATACTTACGGCAGGTATTCTTATAATTTTGCAGGTTGCGTTCTTTGCCGCAATTGAAATGTCGGTATCCAAGTGGGTGACCGCCGCCGAGATAGTTTTCCGCATAATCTCATTGGTAATAGTTTTTGCGATACTCAACAAGCGTGACAACCCAAGCTACAAGCTGATGTGGGTCATGTTCATCATCATTGCGCCGTTGGTCGGCGGTGTGCTGTTCTTCCTTTGGGGAAACGGCAAGGTCAAGCCAACCCTGCGCAAGCACATGCAAAAGCAAAAGCGTATGAACAAGCGGTATCTGTGGCAGGATCCTGCCGTTGCAACCGACCTGCATTTCAAAAATATTGACCATGCACGTCAGTCGCAGTTTTTGTTCAACGAGTCGGGCTACCCCGTTTACACCGACACCACGGTCGAGTTTATTGCCCCGGGCGAGGATTTTCTGCCGAGATTGATTGAAGAACTAAGCAATGCTGAAAAGTATATTTTTATTGAATACTTCATTCTTGCCGAGGGCAAGATGTGGAACGCTGTTTATAAGGTGCTTAAAGAAAAGGCCAATCAGGGTGTTGAGATCCGCATAATCTTCGACGATTTCGGCTCGATCTCAAGGCAGCACCGCCATTTTGTCAAGCGGCTTCGTGCCGACGGCATCCGTGTGATGGCATTTAACAAGATACGTCCCTCGGTCGACCTGTTCCTTAATAACCGTGACCACCGAAAGATATGTGTTATCGACGGCTACGTTTCAATGACGGGCGGTCTTAACATTGCTGACGAGTACATCAACGAGACCCATCCGCACGGATATTGGATGGACTGCGCCGCCATTATGAAGGGGCCTGCCGCCACAAGCTTTGCGGTGGCGTTTTGCGAAATGTGGAGCAGTATGAGCCGTGAAAGGCTTGACCCCAAGCATTATATTGTCGACACCTTCCCCAAGGCCTCGGGCTACGTTCAGCCGTACTTTGAAAATCCCATTGATACCCACCACTACCCCGGTGAGGGCATCTACCGTCAGATATTGGGCACCGCCAAGGATTACGTATATATCGTGACACCCTATCTTATACTTGACAACACCATGATAACGGCCTTGACCTCGGCCGCAAAGGCAGGTGTTGACGTGCGGATCATCACACCGAGTATAGGCGACAAGTGGTACGTCCACCCCGTCACACAGTTCAATTATCAGGAGCTTTTGGAGGCAGGTGTCAGAATTTTTGAATATGACCCCGGCTTTGTGCATTCCAAGCTGTTCGTTTCGGACGATGCCGTTGCCACCTGCGGCACCATCAATATGGACTACCGAAGCTTTTATTTCCATTTTGAATGCGGTGTCTGGATGTGCTCGGTGCCCGCCGTCAAGGACATAAAGCACCATTTTGCCGAGCTTCAGGAAAACAGTACCGAGATAATCCTTTCAAAGTGGTTACAGCGTCCCAAGCGCACACGCTTCAAGCAGGCCTTGCTCAATCTTTTTGCGCCGTTTATGTAGTCCCACACGTATTTTCTTATTAAAATTAAGTAAAATATTTAAGGTTTGTTCACAAATAGGTGTTCACATCTTAATATTTTACGGTTATACTTAAAATATCAGAAAAGCAAAGGAGTCCTGTTTATGCAGAACAATAACACTCCAAATAATGAACATCAGTATACATCGCCTTACAGCTACACACCCAATGCGGGCTACGGCTATCAGCCCACACCGACGCCCACTCCCGACCCCAAGCCGCCAAAAAACGACAAAAAGTCGGTCAGTGTGCTGACACTTGTCATTTGCATCGGTATTTCGGTGATCATAAGCGTTGTGACCTCGTTGTCGGTGGCTATCGGCCTTTACGGTGAGGACATTGACCTGAACGGCGGCTCCTTCACCAATCAGAACACCGATGATGATTACGAGGCAGATAACAACACCAACATTCCCGGCACCAATACGACCATCACCATTGAAGGTGAGGTTGAATCGATGGTCGAGGCCGTTTATCAGAAGGCGGCTAACAGCGTTGTCGGCATCCGCACCACCGCATCGGTCATAGGCTTCTTCGGCGGCTCGACCGAAAGCACAGGTGAAGGCTCGGGTGTCATCTATTCGGCTGACGGATATATTATTACCAACTATCACGTTATTGCCGACGTTGTTTCCAATCAGTACCGCAACACCTCGGTTGAGGTATTTCTGATGTCGGCACCCAACTCACCCATCGACGCAACGGTTGTCGGATACAACGTTTCGACCGACCTTGCGGTTCTGAAGATATCCAAAACGGGTCTGCCCGCCATCGAAATGGCTGACTCCGATCAGGTCAAGGTTGGACAGTATGCCGTTGCTATCGGTAGCCCCGGCGGCATTGAGTTTTTGAACTCGGTATCCTACGGTATTATCAGCGGACTTAACCGCAGCATCACGGTCGACTCTATCGGCGAAATGAAGCTTATTCAGACCGATGCCGCCATCAACCCCGGTAACTCAGGCGGTGCCTTGCTTAACTCAAAGGGTCAGCTTATCGGAATCAACTCGTCCAAGCTGGTCGACGAAAGCTTTGAGGGT
>JAZQCY010000109.1:0-3777 GCA_045546555.1 Acutalibacteraceae bacterium
ACAGCTCCCTCGTCAGAGGGAGCTTCTGTAGGGGCGAACCTATGTGTTCGCCCACCGAGCCCTCCTTGCCTAAAGGAGGGTGGCATTGCGAAGCAATGACGGGAGGATTCCGCAAGCCGGTTTTGCGGAACGGATAAATCCGTTCCCTACTATCGTTTTGCGCTATTCCTAAAGATTTTCTGAATTTACAAAATTTTAATTGATTTTACTGTCTTTAGGGTTTAATATATAATTAAGATAATATACCTTGGTGGCGTGTGCCGTCGGGTTTGGAATACTAAAACTATCCCCTGCCGTGTTTTTGGCAGGGCTTGAGGAGAATCAAAGTGACGATTGCACCTAAAAACAGCTTGGGCAAGAAAAAAGAACTGCGGCTGATGACCTTTTTTATCGGTCTGTTGACGGCGGCGGCTTTCTTTGTGCCGTTCATCATTTCGGGTGACGGATATTTTATCTTTTTCGGAGACTTCAACGTTCAGCAGATCCCCTTTTATCAGCACTGTCATGAAATGGTGCGGTCGGGTCAGTTTTACGGCTGGGATTGGCAGACCGACCTCGGCGCCAATTTCATCGGCTCATACAGCTTTTATCTCTTGGGCAGTCCGTTTTTCTGGTTGACTCTCCCCTTCCCAAATTCGTGGGTTCCTTATATGATGGGCCCGTTGCTCATCCTGAAATTTGCGACGGCTTCGCTCACTGCTTATATGTATATCCGCCGCTTTACAGCCCGTGCCGAAAGCGCTATGGCAGGCGGTCTTATGTACGCCTTCAGCGGCTTTTCGGTCTATAATATTTTCTTCAACCACTTCCACGAGGCTATCATCGTTTTCCCGTTACTTTTGTTGGCTTTGGAAAAATTTATGGCCGAGCGCAGCCGTGGTTGGCTTATCTTTGCCGTTTTCTTTTCGGCACTCACCAACTATTTCTTCTTCTTTGGAATGGTTGTGTTCGTCATCATTTATTGGTGCGTGCGTATGCTCTCCAAGAGCTTCAAATTCAAGTTCACCGAATTTTTGCTTATGCTGTTCGAGTGCGTTTTGGGTCTGTTGCTTGCGGCGGCCATACTGCTGCCCACCGTGCTTGAGGTTATCCAAAATGACCGTCTTTCAAGCGTTATGAGCGGTTGGAGCTCGGTGCTTTACGGCAAGGAGCAGATATTCTTAAACGTAATCGAGTGCTTCTTCTTCCCGCCCGACCTCCCTGCCCGACCCGTTTTCTTCCCCGGTGCCGAGGTCAAGTGGTCTTCCCTTGGCGGCTGGTTGCCACTGTTCGGTATGACGGGTACCATTGCCTGGCTGCAGTCCCCCAAAAAGGGAACCTGGCTTCGCCGTACCCTTGCCATATCCATTTTTATGGCACTTGTCCCCGGTCTTAACTCGGTATTTTCAATGCTCAACACGGCCTACTATGCCCGTTGGTACTTTATGCCCATCCTTCTGATGTGCCTTGCAACGGCCCTTGCTTTGGAGGACACCGAGGTCAATTGGAGCTCGGCCTGGCGCTGGAGCGGCGGTATCACGTTGGCCTTTGTGCTGGTCATCGGCTTTTTGCCGACGGTCGACGGTGCGGGCAACATTACCAAATGGGGTCTCTACACCGACGCCCAAACCAATCCGTTCAAATACGTTTATCAGGTCATCAAGCGTGCCATTGACGGCGAAACGGTGGTCGAAGGCGATTTTTACGACCTGCGCTTCTGGGTGACCTGCGCCATTGCGCTGTTCTCAGTCGTGGCGGTGCGTGCCCTTATCCCGACCATTAAGGAAAAGCGCTCGTCCGTGTTCAAGCCTGCCATTGCGCTCATCTGTGTCATTTCGGTGCTTTATTCCGCATTCTTCCTTTCCTGCGGACAGTCGCACTCATACGATATGGACGCTGTTATGACCGATGCGCTTATCGAGGGCAAGGTCTCCATCCAGGACGACCCAGACGGCAATTTCTCACGTGTCGACGTTTACGACGGCGTTGACAACACCGGTCTTTACCTCAACCTTTCGTCCATCAACTATTTCCATTCAATAGTGCCCTCAAGCGTCGTGGATTTTTACAGCTACATGAATATCCCCCGTTCGGTTGCAAGCCGTCCCGACACCAAGTATCACGCTTTGCGTCCGCTTTTGTCGGTAAAATACGTGCTTGACCCCGAAATTGAAAACTCCAAGGAGTTTGTCGATTCCGATGGCGAGACCGTTATGCCCAACTACACCTTCCATTCCAACGAAAGCGGCTACGATATCTACTATAACGAAAACTATATCCCGATGGGCTTCACCTATGACTACTACATCGACCACGAAACGATGCAGCTGTACTCCGACGAGCGCATCACCCACATGATGCTCAAAGGTATGCTGGTGACCAATCAGGATATCCCCGAGATCAGCAAGTATCTCGATAACATCAACACGGGATACCGCATAGGCGAAGGCTCAAGCGGTATCAAGCCCATCACCTTCTCGTATGAGTCGTTGGCCTCCGACTGCGCCGCAAGACGTACCGTGTCAGCCCATTCGTTCAAGACCTCGTCCAACGGCTTCACCGCACACATCTCGATGGATAGGGACAACCTTGTATTCTTCTCGGTTCCCTATCACGATGGCTGGACAGCCAAGGTTAACGGCGTTGATGCCAAGATCTATATGGTCAATGCAGGCTTTATGGCGGTCGTTGCCCCCGAGGGTGCTTGCGAGATTGTCTTTGAGTACGAAACACCCGGTCTTAAATTGGGTCTGATAATTATGCTTGGCACCGTTGTGCTGATCGCCATTTACCTCGGCGCAATCGCCATCAAGCGCAGTATGCGCCCCGTAACACCGCCCGAATATCCCGAGGGTGACACCATTGCACAGCACATCAGCCGTTATGAGGAGGCTAACTTTGCCGCCGAAAACCCCGATAACGACCACCTGCTTGATAATATCGATCACACCAAGATCGATGCCTACGTCGGCTTCACGGGCGGCTTTACCATCAACGACAATGCCGTTGAGGACTTCAAAACGGGTGAGATCCCCGAGATTGATGGGCTAAAGCTTGACGAGCTTGACGATTTTGACCTTACCAAAAAGCCCGAGGAAACGCAACCGCCCAAAAAATCCAAAAAGCTTTTTATCATCGAGCCCGATGAGGACGATGACGAAAATGGGAACGACGAATAAATTTTAAGGATAATGATATGAGTCATTTTTTTGCAATGCTTTTCAGAATGAAGTATATCGACCGTTGGGCTCTGATGCGTAACACACGCAAGGAGACCCTGGCCGAGCATACCTTGGAGACCGCCTTTATTGCACACGCTTTGGCCACCCTTCAGAACAAGCGTTTTGGCGGCAATATTGATGCCGACAAGGCGGCCGTGCTGGCGCTTTTCCACGATGCTCCCGAAATAATCACGGGCGACCTCCCCACCCCCATCAAATACTATAATTCCGACATCAAAGCTGCTTACAAGCAGGTAGAGCGGATTGCCGGAAACCGGCTTCTGGATATGCTCCCCAAGGAGCTTCGCGCAAGCTACGAAAAGCTGGTTCTTGAGGAATATCCGGAGGTCGAATCTGTTGTGAAGGCTGCGGATAAGCTGGCCGCCCACATCAAGTGTCTGGAGGAACAAAAAGCAGGTAATACGGATTTCGACTCCGCGGCCAGACAGACCTGGGATTCCATGCGGGAGATGAACACCCCGGAGCTGAATTGGTTTCTGGACTTCTGCCTCGGCGCCTATAAGCTTGACTTAGATCAGTTGTAAGGCTTGACGGAAGAAAAAAAATGTGATAATAT
>JAZQCY010000110.1:0-7680 GCA_045546555.1 Acutalibacteraceae bacterium
CTGGTGGGGTCACGTTGGTCACGCCAAGGTTCCCGACGAGGTTGCCGCCCGTGTTCGTGACGCAGTGCTCACGGGTATGGGCTTTATCGGTCTGCACTCGGCTCACCATTCCAAGCCGTTCAAGCTGCTTATGGGCACCACCTGCCACCTTGGCTGGCGTGAAAACGGCGATATGGAGCGTATCTGGAACATCAATCCCGCTCACCCCATCACCCAGGGTGTCGGCCGTTATTTTGAGCTTCCCCACGTTGAGACCTATGCCGAGCCGTTTGGCATTCCTAACCCCGACGAGGTTATCTTTATGGGATGGTACGAAGGCGGCGAGCTGTTCCGCTCGGGTTGCACCTTCCACCGTGAAAACGGACGTATCTTCTACTTCCAGCCCGGTCACGAGACCTTCCCCATTTTCTATGATGAGAACGTTCAGACCATCATCAAGAACGCTGTCCGTTGGGCCGCACCGGTCTACCGCTCCGAGGCACTTGTCTGCCCCCACATCAAAAAGATCGGTGAAGAAAAATAAATTCTTAAAGTTCAACCCCCCGATGTCGCACGACGTCGGGGGTTCCTTTTGCAATTATTTAATACATATTCTTGTTGAATTAAACGGCACTTTGCGGTATAATATCCCCGAGGTGTTTTTATGACGGTTTCTTTTTATACGTTAGGCTGTAAGGTGAATCAGTACGAGTCCGAGGCTTTGGGTGAGATTTTTGAATCCAAGGGCTTTACTGTTCTGCCGCCCGAAAAAAAAGCCGACATGATCATTGTCAACTCCTGCACCGTGACGGCCGAAAGCAACCGCAAAACACGTCAGGCGGTAAGAAAGCTTCGCCGCAACGCACCCGATGCTCTGATAGTGCTGACGGGCTGTATGGCGCAGGCCTTCCCTGAGGAATCGGCCGCCGTGAAAGAGGCCGACCTTATCATCGGCAACACCCATTACGATACCCTGCCCGATGTGTGCATAAACGCTTTGAATTCACGCTCTGAGCGGCTTTTTGTAACCGAACACGAAAAGATATATACCGACATCGGTGTCACCAAGATGAGCGAGCACACCCGTGGCTTTATCAAGATTGAGGACGGCTGCAACCGCTTCTGCTCGTACTGCATCATTCCCTATGCCCGTGGACGTGTGCGTTCAAGATCGCTGGAATCCATTAAAAAAGAAGCCGAAGCGCTGTCTTCGGCAGGTTATAAGGAGGTCGTGCTGGTCGGCATCAACCTTTCGGCCTTTGGCTCGGACACAGGCACAGAGCTTTGCGACGCCGTCCTAGCCGTTTCGTCGGTCGAGGGCATCAAGCGTGTGCGTTTGGGCTCACTTGAATGCGATCAGATAAGCGACCGTGCGTTGGACTTGCTTGCCGCCAACGAAAAATTCTGTCCGCAGTTCCATTTGTCGCTTCAGTCGGGCTGTGACAAGACCTTGAAGGAAATGAACCGCAAGTATGATACGGCATTTTACCGTGACCTTGTGGCACGCATCCGTCAAAAATTCAATAACCCCTCCATCACCACCGACATTATGGTGGGTTTTGCAGGCGAAACGGATGAAGATTTTAACCAGTCCTGCAACTTTATGAAGGAGATCGGCTTTGCAAGATCGCACACCTTTGTTTATTCAATGCGTGAGGGCACCGTTGCGGCCAAGCGCACCGATCAGGTCGACCCCACGGTAAAGCTTCACCGCAGCCGCATTATGCAGGCTGTCACCGACCTTTCGGAGCAAGCTTTCTTAAACAACCAGGTCGGCACCACCGCCAAGGTACTGCTTGAGACCGAGACTGACGGCGTTTGGGAGGGCTATACCGAAAACTACACCCGAGTTAAGGTAAAAGCCCCCGAAAATAAGGAGAACGATATAATCACCGTTAAACTCATCGAAACCGTAGCCGATTATTGTATAGGTGAAATAATGTAACAAAAAACTGCTTCTTGGAAATCCAAGAAGCAGTTTTTTTAATTTAGTTACCGTAGGTGTTTTCTCTCAAATCAAGAACACTTTTGCCGTCCTGAAGCTGATAAAGGTGGACATAGTCGACCACAAGGGTGCTCTTGTTTGCCCAATCATCTTCAGTGGCAAGACCAATGCTGGTGGCACCGCTTTTGAGTCCGACCGCCATACTCAAGGTCAGATACATCTTTTGATTGAAGGTCAAAATATCCTGCTCGGTTGCGGTGGTATCATAAGTAAAGAATACTCTGCCGTCGCAGGTGAAGGACATATACTCGGGCGTCCACATCAAACCATAGGTATGGAAATCGTCGTGCAGGTCAACATCCTTGTCGGGGTAATATTTCTTGTCGTTGGAAAACTCGTTACCATCGCAGGAGGTATGCTTGTAACCCATCTGTTCACCCAACTTGGTTGGCCAGGAGTGGCAGTTTGCGGCAAAGCTGTTTCCGCCAAAGTTTTCATTTATATCTATCTCGTTTCCAAATATCTGCTCTTTTGCGGCCTGCTCGTCACCGTATAAGCCAAAATCGGTGCTACCGCCCGTCCAAAGCGCTGTCCAGAAGCCCTTTGCGGTGGGAATCTTGGCGCTTTCCTCAACGTAGCCGTAGATATAAGCCATATCACGGTGGGTACGGATCATACCTCCGTGGTACTCGGTCTCGGTCTGATACGGAGTAATGGTAAAGTATTCGCCGTCAAAGGTGTAGGTCGACTCGGAACGGCGGCTCTTTTTACCGTTCTGTCCGTCGGCACTCCACGAAACATGCATCCACTTGGTGGTATCAAGCTCGGTTGCCTTGAAATCCTCAAGCCACGTAGGAGCATAATATGTAGCGGCATCGTACTTGCCGATGACCGAAGCATAGCTTCCGTTGGACACGGTGTCGACATTTTCGGCCTTGCCGTCCTTCAGCATCTCCAAAAACTCCGAAACAGCCATTGCGGTGGCATAGGTCGAACCACCGTTGAGGTACACCTTCTTGTCGGTGATGACCACCGAGTAGGAATCGGTGTCGTTTTTATCAAATACTTTAACGTCCTTGCGGTTGGCATTGCCGACAACGATCTCAAAATCACCCTCTTTGAGCAGATGATCGTCAACTATCTCAACCTCAAAGCCTGTGGTCTGCTTGACATATTCATATATCTTTTCCATTTCAAGCTGTGCAAGATACGACAGATTGAAGCGGGGACGCACCATTGTGAACTTGGAAATGTTGGTTCCGTTAACGGTGATATCGGTAAAGCTGCCCTCGGTTTTGTGGATATACTTGATACCGCCCTCAACCGTGTGACCCGAAATGAAATTATCAAGGAAATATTTTGCCGCATTGGCTATGGCGCTGTCGCTAAGCCCGTTGATAACTATCTTTTTGCCAACGGAACAGACGATATAATCGTCAAAGCGGCCGCCAACGTTTTCAACAAGATAGTCGTATGCAAACTTACTTTCGGGACGGTTGGTGCCGCCGATAAGTATCTCATATTGGTCGGTTCCGTCGGAGGTGTCGGCCGTGTTTTGAATGGCCAACTGAAGCTTATCCTTCATGGTCTTGAAAACGTTGCTTGAAATCTCAAACATAGCCTCGTTTTCGTCGGGACGGACTATTTTATAGTTGGATTTTCCATTCTCGTTAAAATAGTTTACCGTCTCGGTTGAAAACTCAAGGCCTGTTGCTTCACCCGTAGAAGCGTTGCCCGACTGATTTTCCGACTCGCCGTCACTGCAGGCCGAAAGCAGCGCAAGGCTTAAAACAAGCACTAAAACAAGAGATAAAAGCCTTTTCATAATATTTCCTCCTGAAAATACCAAAAATATTGTATTTTTATATTAGCATATACACATTGCCGTGTAAATACCAAGTTCGGAAATGTTAACTTTTTACTTTGTTTTGCGGAATAATTTATTATTTGTAAACAAAAAACGCAGAGGCGAATGCCTCTGCGTGAATGCTTTATCTGATACCGTAGTTTTCAAGGATATAGTCCATATCCTTATCGCCACGACCCGAAAGGTTGATGAGGATCGAACCGTGATCCATAGTCTTGGCAAGCTTCATACCGTATGCAACGGCGTGCGAGGATTCGATTGCAGGGATGATACCCTCTAAGCGAGCCAGCTTGAAGAATGCATCGATGGTCTCCTCATCGTCGATAACATCGTACTTAACACGGCCGATGTCCTGCAGGAAGGCGTGCTCGGGGCCCGAGGACGGATAGTCAAGACCCGATGCTACCGAGTAGACCGGTGCAGGCTCGCCGTTTTCATCCTTGAGCATTATGTTGTTGAAGCCGTGCATAATACCCTCGGTGCCGTATTTAAGGCTTGCGGCGTGGTCGCCGAGCTTGGGGCCACGACCCAAAGGCTCGATTCCGTAAATATCAACAGGGTCATTAAGGAAGCCTGCAAACAGACCTGCGGCATTTGAACCGCCACCGACACAGGCAACGATAGAGGTCGGCAGATGACCTGTCATATCAATGAACTGCTCACGGGCTTCGATACCGACAACGCTCTGGAAATCACGCACCATCATGGGGAACGGATGGGGGCCCAAAACAGAGCCGATGCAGTAGATAGAATCCTTATACTCCTTGCTGTATGCGTCAAAAGCGGCATCAACAGCCTCTTTAAGGGTTTTCAATCCGTGGGTAACCTCAACAACATTGGCACCCAAAATCTTCATACGTGCAACGTTGGGAGCCTGCTTCTTGATGTCAACACTACCCATATAAATGTCGCACTCAAGGCCAAAATATGCGGCGGCGGTAGCCAAAGCAACACCGTGCTGACCTGCGCCCGTCTCGGCAATGACCTTCTTCTTGCCCATGTACTTGGCAAGCAAGGCCTCACCCATGCAGTGATTGAGCTTGTGTGCTCCCGAGTGGTTAAGATCCTCTCTTTTTGCGTAAAGCTGAACCTTGCCGCCTAAAGCGTCCGAAAGTCTTTCCAAATGAGTTACGGGAGTGGGTCTGCCCTGGAACTCTTTTCTGATTCTACGAAGCTCTGCAATGAACTTTCTTGACTGGCAGATGGAAAAATAAGCCTCGGTAATCTCGGCCATGGCGGCCTTCAGCTTATCGTCAATATAAACTCCGCCGTACTTTCCAAAATAACCGTCCTTATCGGGATAATTGTTAAAATATGTATCAAAATCAACGCCATTAAGTTTCATTTTTATTTCCTCCAAATATATAAACTGTAGTTAATAGGTAATCAAAGCCTTCTCCTGTGGGAGAAGGGGGACCGCAAGCAAAGCGAAGCGGTGGATGAGGAGTTATCTTGAACTAAACGCCTCATCCGTCAGCCGTATTTCAGCGGTCAACTAAACAGGTTAAGCTATCAAAGATTCAATTGTGGCTACGCCATCGCTTTGATAATATTATCATAAATACATCTCCAATGCAATAAAAAAGTCCTCGGCAAATAAATGCCAAGGACGAATAATCAAAAATTATCCGCGGTGCCACCTTGATTCGTGTAAAACACGCACTTTAAGGTACTTCATACCCTTGGCACTAACGTAGCCCTCACGTTGCAGAATACTCTGTTAAAACATTTCACTGCACCCTCAGCGGTCCATTTGACGACTTGTTTCCTACCCGACTCACAGCAACACGGGCTCTCTGTAAAGGCATCATCGCCGTTATCTCCGCCTCAACGGTTTCTTACATTATACCACCGCAAAATGCAAATGTCAACCGCAAAAATCAATGGTTTGGCAATTCATACATATAGCACAACAGCGACTACGAATTTTCGTATAATACGTCAATTGGAATTTATTACCAAATATATTATAATTATATCATGGACTAAGTTTCAAATATAAAAAGGAGTGACACTCTATGTCAAAGAAATCATTCGTTAAAGCCATAAGTATAATACTGTCACTTTTAATTTTGCTGTCAGTATTGCCCTTGGGAGTATCGGCCGCAGACACAGCCACGGTGACACCCGACACAAACAGAGGTGTTACCATTCAAGACGTGGCGGCAGGTGCGGCGTCAATATATGACCTATACGGTCAGGATTATGTCGTGAACATTCCCGATGCGGCTGAAACATATGACCCGTCGGACGACAACCGTGTGCGTTCTGAGGAAAGAGATAATCTGAACGTTATAGTTGTAGATAACGGTGACGGTACCAACACTATGACTATCTATGACTATCCTGTCAAATTTGTCAACGAAGACGGTGTTATCGAGGATATCACCTTTGAACTCGAGGCGGCAGGAGACGGTGCTTATAAAACAAAAAAGAACAGTATAAAAACGTCATTTCCCAAAAAAGCAAAGGATGGCATTAATTTAAAGCATGCGGATTTAGATATTAAATTAAAGCCTAAATTCACAACGCAGTTTACAACTGCATTTTCGGTAAAAGGTAATGATAAAAAAACCAAAAAGGCCACCGTCGAGCCTATTGCAAGTGAGGTCAATGTAACTAAACTTGACAACGAGGTTGTTTCATATTATTATAATGGTAGTACAAGGCTTGAGTATAGTTTGACCTATACCGGTTTTAAAGAAGATATAGTTGTTTCTGAATACACCGGACAGACTGAGTATGTTTTCACACTTGAAACAAACGGTCTTACGCTCAAAAATGACGACGGCTCCTATTATCTGACCGATAACAAGGGCGAGGTAAAAGCCAATCTTGGTCAAATCGTTATTACTACTGCTGACGGTCAAAACGATACTATGGGTTATATGACCCATAAGGAAATAAAGAAAAACAAGGAATATGAGCTGACCATACATGTAGACGGCGAATGGCTTGCCGATGAAAAGACGGCATACCCCATACGTATTGACCCGACGGTTGCTTTGAATCCGACGGTTGTTTTGAATCCGACGAATTCAAATAACCCTGATTCCGAAAATGACGGTGTAAACTATCCCTACTATTGGTCTGCTATCGAGGATGTAACCCTTTATAGTAACGGAACATCTGAATATAATACCGCTAATCTTAATTTTGGATACCGTGAGGGATATGGTGTAGCCCGTGTTTTAATGAAGTTCCCCGGGCTTATAATGTCTGACATATTGACCTCGAAAAACATTCGTAGTGCTGATGTATATCTCTACGACCCCGTTAAAGAAAACGTTTCAATAAAAGCGATAGCGTATTTATTTAAGGGAAATGAATGGGAACAGGAAACCGTAACCTGGAATAATGTCAATATAAATTCCTATACACATTTCCTGTCGCAACATTACATTGCTCGTTGGAGTGGTGTAAACCAAGACCCTGACCACTGGTATAAATTCAACATTATTGATTATTTCAAGCTCTGTATGGAAGAGCCCGAATATATTGACAAAGGAATCCTTTTCAAAAGTCAAACCGAGGTTGAACAGGCAGGCGTTGACAATTACAGGACACTTACCTCTTTTGACGGAGAAACTGAATACCGACCGTATATTGTTGTAACCTACGATAATAACAATAACACTAACACAAAGCCGTTCGGATGGTTCGATTCGGTTAATGATACCTTCGCCAGCGGCTGGACTTGGTGTGTTGATGCGCCGAATGAAGCTGTAAAGGTATATATAAAACTGACAAACAATACCACGGGACAACAGTTTGTGCCCATAGAGTGCACCGCAAATATATACAGACAGGACGTTAAAAACGCAGGCTACGGAACAGGATATTACGGCTTTAGATGTGCGATTAACTGGGATCAGTACACTCCGGGTCA
>JAZQCY010000111.1:0-4814 GCA_045546555.1 Acutalibacteraceae bacterium
ATATCCTTCTGATCCATATCGATGAAGTAGCCGTTGGTTTTCAGGCCGTAAGGTCCACGGACAACAAGAGCACATTTGCCCTGCTGGAAGTCGTTCATAGAGCCATCCAAAAGTCCCTCGTCACGGGCATCGGCGTACCACTGATAGCCTTCAAGCAAGCGGGCATCGTTGACTCCGCTTACAAAACGGCTCGAGGCTGAATCATACTTCATAAAGCCGGTGGAAAGTGACGAAATAAAGTCATCGGATGAAACGTAAACACCCTTATATTCGTCGCCGAGGGTCTTTATATTCTTGGCGCACTTGAGAAGGTTGTCCCAAGTCCAGCTACCCTCGCTGAAATAATCCTCGGGAGTCTTAAATCCGTTTTCGGTGAAGATACGCTTGTTGTAGTAAACAAGGTTAGAGCCCGACCAGGGAGAGCCGATGGTGTTTACAAGGTAAACGTTGCCCTCGATTGTGGTGGTTGCAAGCATGGACTGATCCCAGATAGGCTCCTGCAGGTCAACGGTCGAAACCTTGTTGATGGGAGAAGCAATCTGCAAGGTTACGGGGAAGTCGGTCGAGCCCGAGTTGTTAACAAAAACGTCGGGGATATCGCCCGCAGCCATCTTGGTCATAATGCTGTTCACATAGCCCGACTCGGGTACCATAAACAGCTCAATCGCAAGACCGGTCTTGTCATAGAAATTGGCCAAAGGCATTGCACCCTCGGTTTCGGTATGGTCGACCCATGTCGCAAAGCGAACGGTGCTTCCCTTGATGGAATCGGAAATGGTTGCGTAAGGATTCCAGTTAGGGTCGGCATACTTTGAGCCTTCCTCAACCTCGGGCTGAGTGTAGCTTACATCGCCTTCATCGGAAGAAACTGCACTGCTTGTGGTATCACTGCCACCGCCGCAAGCGGTAAGAGCGAAAACAAGCACAAAAGCACAAAGCAGGCATAGTATTTTCTTGATACTGTTTTTCATAAAATATCCTCCAATTAATTTTTTCGAGTGTGTTTGTCGTGTTATTTTTAAAGCACGGCACACCTCAACGGAATAATCCACCACTCAATATGTATGATACCATATTGCAACAAAAAGCGCAATATAATTTTAACATATCCGATATCGATGCCGTTGTATTGCACAGGTCACAGTCGGCACCGATTCACTCAAAGCGGTTGAGTTACTCCTACTTCATTATACATATAACACACCCTGTTTTCAATAGACGAATCTGTTAACGGCATGGACAAATCTGCCGCCGTTAGCAAGTATTATATTTAACATTATTTAATTCAAAAGGCCAACCGAGCTTAATCGATTGGCCTTTTGACTATTGTATCAGTTTTTTCTGAGCTTAAATGCAAATACTCCAAGGAGCGTTACGGTGCTTAAAGCAAGCACTGCAAACCAAACGGCAACGCTGATGCAACTCAACAGCAACACCGCCGTTAGCAAAACGCTGAAAACTTTTGTAAATTTTTTGTCATACTGACCCTCCTTTAGGGTAACGGTGTTTGGCTTGTGATCCGCCCTTCAGATCTCCCTGCGAGTCAAACGCCTCCTTTGTTAAAATTTTATCATACTTTTGCGTTATTGTAAATATAAAAAAAACCGCCGCAAAATTTTCGCGGCGACTTAATAATTTCAAGATGAAATTTCAGCGTTTCGGAATATGGCTTCCCGTGGTGGTGATAAGAGCGACATTCGTACCAAGCTCATCGGTTATGCTGACCTCGTAAAAGCAGGTGGTCCTGCCGTCCTTTATAAGCTTAGATTCACCGTGAAGCGTTTTACCCTTACATGGGTTCAAATAGCATATCTGGCTGACGGTGGTGACCGTAACGCAGTCGGCATCAAAATTTGTCGACACAGCAAACACAAAGTCGGCCAACGTATACATAACGCCACCCATCGGGTGACCCACGGCGTTCATGTGGCGGTCGGTCAGTTCAAGCGAGCATTTGGCATAGTTTTTGCCGACTGCTTCTATAATAATTCCCGTAGCCTCGGTGGCATAACGGTCGTTTTTGAAAAACTCTCTTGCACGAATAAGATCGGTCATTTTTTATCTTCCTTCCAAAGTTGTATGCGGTTATTTTATCATAAATTACTTCAATATACAATTTAAAAATCCAAATTTTTCATAGCCTTGGTGATTTCCTTGAATATGGGAGCGCAGTCGGTCGAGCCCGATTTCACGTCCTCTTTTACAATAACTATCACATAAGGCTCTTTGCCCTCATAAAAGCCGCAAAACCAACCGTTCAGTATGCTGCGATCGCCGTCCTTCCAACCGGTCTGTGCGGTGCCCGTTTTACCGCCCGATGACACACCCTCTGTAAAAGCCGCACCTCCCGTTCCGTTTTGCAGAGCGTTTTTGAGGTATTCCTTTAATGTGTCGGCCGTTTTCTTGGAAAAGGCATAGGTCGGAGGGCTTGGCTGACGGCGTTGCTCCACTCCGTCAAGCTCGGTAGACTGCACGATGTAGGGCAGACGGTATTCGCCGCCGTTGACCACCGCCGCATAAAGCAACGACAATGCAATAGGGCTTAGCATCAGCTCGCCCTGCCCTATCGACAGATTGGTCAGCTCGGCAGGGATGCTTTTGAGCGTTTCGACCTTTGGCACGGCACCGCTTGAGGATACCGTTCCCCCACCGCAATCAAGCACCTCACCAAAGCGCAGAGCCTTGGCCATATTATACACCGCCTCGGCACCCAACTGCTCACCCAAGGTGTAAAAATAGGTGTTGCAGGACACGGCCAAGGCCTCCTTTAGCCCAAGCTCACCGTGGCCTGCCGATTTATTGCACTTGAAGGTCACATCCCCCACCGTAATACTGCCGGTGCAGGTGTAACGGTAGTCGGAAAGGCCGTTTTCCAAAGCGGCGGCCGCAAGGCAGGGCTTGAATACCGAACCGACGTTATAGGAATAGGTCGCACGGTTGATAAGCGGTGAGTTTTGGGCCTTTAAGGCGGCTGATATATTTTCTCGGTCATAGTCGGGGCAGCTTACGACCGCCTTGAGCTTGCCTGTGCGAGCCTCTAAAATAACGGCCGCACCCGACACCGCTTCGGACATAGCCTGCTCGGTCAGCACCTGCAGTCGGCTGTCGACAGTTAAGGTCACGTTGCCGCCCTTTTGCCCCTCGTCAACCGTAACACCCGGACCTTTAAGCATTTGTCCCCTACGGTCGGTCGAGTAGCTTATGCTCAACGGTGACCTTGCGCAAAGCAGGTCGTCGAAGGCCTTTTCGACCCCCGTGACCCCGTGTCCGTCCGACCCAACGTAGCCCAAAACGTGGGTCAGCATCGTACCGTATCTTTGCGGCACAAAAAGTTGTTTCCAATCACCCTTGGTGAACGGTGTTTTGCCAAAGACCGTCACGGCATTGCCTTGACGTATTCTACCTAAGGCCGACTTGTACTCATCGCTCGACAGCATTTCGGATAACGGCACCGAGGCCAGCTCGGTGGGCAGAACCACCGTGACCGTGTCGTAATAAGTATCGGTCAACGGCATACCGTTGCAGTCAAAAATATTGCCACGGTTGGATGCGATATCGACCCGCCGTGTGGATTGCTCGGTTGCCGCCAACGATAGCCTTCGGTCACAGGCCACCGTCATGACACGCAGTCCCGACACCAGCATAAGAGTCAGAATTAAAACAAAACAAAAAACCGAGCGCTTGAAAAATCTTGACAAAAAAATCACCCTTTTTATTTTGCAACAAAAAGAATGATTTAATCGTTTATTTATTCTGTTTTATTTACTGTTGAGTATTATCCCAAACAAGAGCGCCCACGTCTTGTTTTTTTAGTCAAGTCTCTGTTTCACTGTCCAAAACATCTGACAAAATCTCGGTCACATCGTAATCAAGAAAGCTTTGGGTTGCTACATCAAAACGCATTAAGTGAATAGTTCCGTTACCACGCCGTTCAACGGCACACGACCAACTCAATTCGCAGGGCAAATCAAAATAGAATTCGGCATTGGTATCAACAGCAGACTGCTCGACTGTATTTTCACTCTCTTGCCGGAGAGCTGTTACCAAATTGACTATGATGTTAGTATCGCTGATAGAGATAATGCTTTCTTTATCGTCTTGATTTTTGATCTTTATATCTATCTTAATTGGAATATACCGCAGTATGGGCTCTTCAGATTTTTCGCTCATGCACAAGCGGCCGGACGCTGCGTGCATATCGGTTTCTTCTATGTATAAGTAGTCTTCACTCGGGAGTCCGTTCACTTCATGGGCAATAATATGTATGGCTTCGGGATGGCAACCAAGTCTTTCACCGGCATTCGCATTATAAAACCCCAAATCGACCCAATCTGTTTCTGCTAACGGTTCATAGTAATCACAGCCATTCAAAAATATACCTGTGAAAGAAATCAAAATAATTGCAAGCAGCACTGAAACGGTTTTACTAAACCTTTGTTTGAACTTGGTGTTTTTCATTTGAGTTTGCCCTCCCCGCTTGTTTGCTGTGAGACAATGAGACGGTGATACTGTCTCTGTGTTACTCTTTTTAGACCATTATAAGTATACCAATTTTACACTGGGTTGTCAAGGGGTTGCCGTAAGCCGGCTTATCTCTCCCTCAGTCGCCTACGGTGACAGCTCCCTCGGGAATCCCCCAGTCAAAACCTACGGTTTTGCCAGCCCCCTTTAGGCAAGGGGGCCATTACGGGAGCTTCTGTAGGGGCGAACCTATGTGTTCGCCTGCCGTGGGACGGGTTAACGGGACTTCGTGGCGCCGTCCCCTACAATAAAACTCGCAGACACAATGTAGGGATCGACGCAGGCTCCCTCTT
>JAZQCY010000112.1:0-12484 GCA_045546555.1 Acutalibacteraceae bacterium
TTCTACATCATTGCAGTGGTCGTTGTCAAATTTTCTTTGAAAATTTGTTGCCAAATCGAAGATTTGGCGTGGAAATAACACTTTCAGAGTTATTTCCACATTCAACCACCATTATAATAATATAATTATCTACGGAAGGTGCCAAATGGAAAAAATCACCTTAAAAAACGGTTTGACCGTTGCGCTTGATTTGAGGCCGAATGCGCACTCGGCGGCTATCAGCATTTACATAGCGGCAGGCAACCGTTTTGAAAATTCTAAAATCTGCGGAATATCACATTTTATCGAGCACATGGTGTTCAAGGGCACGACCACACGCTCGTCTGAGGCCATTGCACGTGAGTCTGACCTTATGGGCGGTCAACTCAATGCCTTTACCGCCAAGGAATACACCTGCTTTTACTCGAGGGCTTTGACCGAGCACGTTGGCAGAACGGTACATCTTTTGTGCGATATGATATGCAATCCCCTGTTCGATGCTCACGACCTTGAAACCGAGAAGGGTGTCGTGTTGGAGGAGATCGGAATGTATGAGGACTCGCCCGAGGATCTTTGCTCCGATCTTCTGAACGCCACCTGCTATAAGGATAAGCCGCTTGGCTTTAACATTCTCGGCACACGGGATACCGTGCAGGGCTTCACCGCCGATTCTTTAAGAGAATATATGGCGGCAGTCTATGTGCCCGAGCGCATTGTGGTGGCGGTGTGCGGCAGCTTTGACCGAAACGAGGTTTTGGACATCCTTGAAGGCTATTTCGGCCAACGTCCAAACACGGGCAACCCCATAAAATGCGACCGAATGGACATTGCCGACGGCATTACACTTAAAAAGCGTGCCAACGAGCAGACGCAGGTTGCCTTTTGCTTTAACGGTCTGCCCTACGGGCACAAATTGAGATATGCCGCATCGTTCTTCTCGTCCATTTTGGGCGGCGCATCGTCATCGAGGATCAATCGCCGTATACGTGAGGAATTAGGGTTGACCTATTCGGCCTATTCGTTTACTTCAAACTATCTTGGGACGGGGCTTTTCGGCATTTCGGCAGGACTTGCGCCCAAAAATCAGGAGCGCTTTTTCACCGAGGTGGCCAAAATACTGGGCACCATGCCCGATAGCTTGACCTTGGAGGAGATCGAGCTGACACGTGAGCAGTTTAAGGCAGGCATTGTGCTTTCCAACGAAAGTATGTCGGCCATTGCCTCGTCGGCAGGTCGACAACTGCTGTTGAACGGTCGGTATATCGACCTTGACGAGACCTTGAAGGAAATAAGCTCGGTCACGCTTGATGAGGTCAAGGAGGCCGCAAGGCTTGTGACCGACCCTAAAACGTTAGCTTTGGCCGCCGTGGGCGAAACGCACGACGAGCAGTTTTACCGTGAAATGCTCACAAAGCTTGCACGGTAACGCCTACAACGATTATATTGACACCCGTCAATTGATTTGATATAATAATTGTAGAAATTTTGGGAGGTTTTTATTATGCCGAAATACAAACAGATCTTTATGCGCGGACTTCAAGAAAAGCGCATTGCTTTTACCGATTTTAACGAGCGCCAGGTTCGCATTGTTTACACCGGTAACAATCTGAAATCCATCCCCATTCACATTTCGTTCGACGAGGACGACGACCGTGATTGCGAGCTCTTTTGCCTTGAGATCGCCAACTTCAGCGACAAGGTCGGAGAGGGACTTGTGCTTTGCAACGACCTGAACGAGAAGTACCGTTGGGTGAGATTTTATCTTGACAGCGACAACGATCTTGTGGTAGCCGCCGACGGCGACTTCAGCGAGAATTTTGTCTGCGACGATAACCTTGTAAACATTCAGCGCCTTGTCAACGCCATTGACCTTGCCTACCCCCAAATCGCCCAGGAGCTTTGGGGCTAAACCGTACTAAATCACCACCGCCCGCAGGTTATCTGCGGGCGGTGTTTTTTTTGGGATCAGTAATCGAGCTCTGACTTTTCAATCGTGCCTTTAGCAATGAAAATGCCGTCAGCATCCTCGACAAGGAATTTTGAGCCGGTTTCAAGCAACTCCTTCGGCACGGCCGACTTGTTGATGATACGGACATCATAGGTCAAACTGCCCTTTTGGTTCGGATGAAACACAACCGGCACCATACCGTCCGAAAATGCCTGTTTGAATTTCTCGTCATCGGTCTCTGTTTTGAATTTCAAGCCATAAACACCATAGGGTTTTATGTATTTTGAGGAGTTGACCGTCGCCTTGGCATCGGGTTCTAAATACAGTATTTTGTGTGTATCGCTATCACACGGCATTAAGGGTTTATCTTTCTGCGTAAAGTATATCAACAATACCGGGCAACCAAGAGACACCAAAAGCAAACAAACTTGAATGATGATTCCGTATTCTTTTAGCACTGCAAATAATGCAGCTCCTACCATTGCAATTGCTAAAGCTAACACAGCTTTACCGAGCCCAATACTGCAATACGTACTTTTTTGATTGCAAGCATGACACCGCAATGCCATACCACGCGAAGCACCATACAATTTGTTGTTGTTTAATTTTCTTTTACTGAATGATTTCACGCCACAATGTGGGCAGCGAAATTTTTTCATATAATTAACCTCTCTCGTATCAATAATCACTTAATTTTAGAGACAAGGGGACGATCCCCTTGTCTCATGAGTACTGATGCCCTCGAGTTTTTTGTGTTTTGGATTATTCCTCGGAGAACATATCCTTGCCTACTCCGCAAAGAGGGCACTCGAAATCCTCGGGCAGATCCTCAAACTTGGTTCCGGGAGCGATACCGCCCTCGGGATATCCGACTGCCTCGTCATAGACCCAGCCGCAAGCGTCACAAACATACTTTTTCATAAATGATTCCTCCAAATTTTCTGAATAACTTTATATTACAGTACCAACGAAGGTGCGCTGTAAACACGTGCTCCAAGCTCCTGATTGAGCAGATAAAGGCTTCTGGGGTCGGTGCCGAACAGCTCCATCTTGGAGATGAGGTCGTTGGCGTTGGTCTCCTCCTCACCCTGCTCCTTGACAAACCAATCGAGGAACTGCATGGTGCGGAAGTCCTTGACATCGTAAGCCGCAGCATAGATGTCATTGATGAGTGAGGTTACATACTCCTCATGCTCAAGGCCTGCCTTCAAAACGTCCATACTCTCGTTGAAGACCTTGTCGGGCTTGGCAATTGCGTCAAGTGTTACGACTTGATTCTCGTTCTGCAGGTAGGTGTAGAAAAGCATTGCGTGGTCTCTTTCCTCCTGAGCCTGGATCATATACCAGTTGGCAAAGCCGTCAAGACCCTTCGCCTTAAAATAGTTTGAGAAATCCAGGTACAAATATGCAGAGTAAAATTCTTTGTTTATCTGCTGATTAAGTAATTCGTGAACCTTTTTATCCATAATAATTCTCCTTTATTATTTTATTTCTTCAAAATCACTTGCACCGTGCTTGCACAACGGGCAGATGAAATCCTCGGGTAAGGTCTCGCCCTCGTAAACGTAGCCGCAGATCTTGCAGACGTAACCCTTCTTGCCTTGCGTTTCGGGCTTGGGCTTTACGTTCTCGAAGTAGTAGCTGTAGGTCATGGTCTCACGGTCGGAGATGACCCTTGCCTCGTCTACAGAGCAGATGAACATTCCGTGGGTATCAAGGTCAACATACTGCTCGACCTTTAAAGACATGAATGCGTTGGTGTATCTCGGAAGAACAACCAGACCGTTGTCCGAACGGAGCGGCTCACAATCGGCAAACTTGTCAACGTTACGTCCGCTCTTGAAGCCGAACTGCTCAAACACCTTGAACGGTGCATCGACCGTCAGACAGTTGATGTTCATCTTGCCGGTCTGCTTGATAACGTGGTGCGAATAGTTGTCCTTATTGATGGTGACGGCAATTCGGTTGGGGGTGTTTGTAACCTGGGTGACGGTGTTTACGATAAGTCCGTTGTCCTTTTTACCGTCGTTGGAGGTGACAACATACAGTCCGTAGCCGATCTTGAAAAGTGCCGTCATATCGTTCTTATTGGCGGTGTTTTCCGACAAGGCGAGGTAATCACGGCAAAGCTCATCGGCCAAGGCGTTAAGCTTTTCGGTGCTTTCCTCGTTCAAAGCCGACAAAATGGTAACGGTATTCTCGGCAAACTGCAGGTTCTTGGACTTTTCAAGCATACCCCTCATAACCTTGGCGGCTAAAGGCGCCCAGCTTCCGTTTTCGATGAAAGCAACAGTGCGGTTCTGGAAATTGCGCTCGGTCAGATGGGTGATAAACTCGTGCATAAAGGGGAAAATCTCGGCATTATAGGTTGTGGTGGCCAACACGAGCTTGGAGTATCTGAAGGCATCCTCAACTGCCTCTGCCATGTCGCAACGTGCAAGGTCATTTACAACGACCTTGGGGCAACCGTTGGCGATCAGCTTTTCTTTAAGCTGCATAACCGCCTTTTTGGTGTTGCCGTAGACCGAGGTGTAGGCAATCACAATGCCCTCCTCCTCAACACTGTAGCTCGACCAAGTATTATAAAGGTTGAGGTAATAGCCAAGGTTTTCCTTCAAAACGGGACCGTGCAACGGGCAGATGGTCTTGATATCAAGACCTGCGGCCTTTTTCAAAAGGCTCTGAACCTGAGCACCGTATTTTCCGACGATGCCGATGTAGTAGCGTCTTGCCTCGCAGGCCCAATCCTCCTCAACATCCAATGCGCCGAACTTGCCGAAGCCGTCGGCCGAGAAAAGAACCTTATCGTAAGAATCGTATGTCACGATAACCTCAGGCCAATGTACCATCGGTGCCGTAACAAAGGTCAGAACGTGCTTACCCAAGGGAAGCTCGTCACCCTCACCCACCACTATTCTGCGGTCGCTGAAATCGGTGCCGAAAAAGTTTTTCATCATATTGAAGGCCTTTTGCGACGACACGATCTGTGCCTCAGGGTAGGTCTTCATAAAATTCATTATGTTGGCCGAATGGTCAGGCTCCATGTGCTGAACCACAAGGTAATCGGGCTTGCGGTCACCTAAAGTATTCTGAATATTATCCAACCACTCGTGGGTGAAGTTGGCGTCAACCGTATCCATAATGGCGATCTTATAGTCAACAATGGCATAAGAGTTATATGACATGCCGTTGGGGACAACGTATTGACCCTCAAAAAGGTCGATCTTATGATCGTTGACGCCGATATATTTGATATCTTCCGAAATAAACATTTTTAACACCTCTGAAAGTTGATTTGATACTATTATACACTTAAACTTCAAGTAATTCAATAATCATTCCGAAATTTTCCCGTCGGTCGTGACGGTAATTACCTGCCACGGAATAAATTTTCCGCTTGACATCAATGCATTTTTCACGGCCTGCTCGATTCCGCCACAGCAAGGCACCTCCATACGGATGACCTTGACGCTTTTTATGTTGTTATTTTTGATTATTGCCGTCAGCTTTTCGGTGTAATCAACCGAATCAAGCTTGGGGCAACCGATAAGGGTTATGTGGTTGCGGATGAAATCGTTATGGAAATTGCCGTAGGCATAGGCGGTACAATCGGCGGCTATCAGAAGATTTGCTTCGTCAAAATAAGGTGCGTTGACGGGAACAAGCTTTATCTGACACGGCCACTGTTGAAGCTGACTTTGAACGGCCGTCGGCTTTGCGACGAGTGTTCCTCCTTTGCGGTTGAAGGCCTTAATGTTGGTGCCGGGGCATCCACACGGAAGCTTGACATCGTGCTTTTGCATCTTGGCCTTGCTGACAGCCTCCTCGTCATAAGCAGGTGCTTCACGCTCCTCAAAGGTGATGGCATTTGTGGGGCAGGCCGGCAGGCAATCGCCCAAGCCGTCACAGTAATCCTCACGGGTGAGCCTGGCCTTGCCGTTGACCATCTCTATTGCTCCCTCGTGACAGGCGGCGGCACAAGCGCCGCAACCGTTGCATTTATCTTCATCAATTTTGATTATCCTTCTGAGCATTTAAGCGTTTCCTCCTTGATTTTCTGTGGATAGTATATTATACTAAAACTAAAAAGTATGTTGAATTTTCAACAAACGAGGTGTTTTTTTGAAAAAATATTTAGAAATATTGAAAAATTGTCCGTTGTTTTTCAATATTGAAGACGACAAACTGCTGACAATGCTGAATTGCCTCGGTGCAAAGGTGGTCAGCTTTGACAAAAAGTATACCGTTTTGGCCGAGGGGACACCCGCCAAGTATATCGGCGTTGTTCTGACGGGATCGGCGCAAATTTTACAGATAGACTACTACGGCAACCGCAGTATTTTGGGCAAGGTCGGGCCCTCGGAGATGTTCAACGAGGCCTTTGCCTGTGCCGAGACTAACGCTATTCCCGTAACTGTGATTGCCAATGAACCAAGCGAGATAATGCTGATCGACTGCAGTCATATTCTGCACACCTGCCATAATAATTGCGGGTTCCACCAACAGCTTATCTTTAATCTGATGAAGGATCTTGCCGAGAAGACCATAATGTTTCACCAGCGAATTGAGGTGACCTCCAAGCGCACGACCCGTGAAAAGCTTATGGCCTATCTGTTTTTGCAGGCCAAAAAGGCTGACAGCACAACATTTACGGTGCCGTTTGACCGTCAGGAGTTGGCCGATTACCTTGAGGTCGACCGAAGCGGATTGTCGGCCGAGATAAGCAAGCTGAGAAACGAAGGCATAATCAACTGTCACCGCAGTCGGTTTGAATTGTTATAAATATTAAGAAAACGTTAAGGAATTAAAACTATAGTTATGGTATAATTTTTGTGGGTGGTGAAAAAATGAACATTATTGTTGTTGATGACGAAAGAGAAATTGCCGACCTTTTGGAGGTGGTACTGACCAACGAGGGTTACAACGTCTTTAAATTCTATGACCCAAAAACAGCTTTGGAGCTGATAAGCACCCAAAGCGTTGATATGGCTATACTTGATGTTATGATGCCGGAGGTTGACGGCTTTACCCTTTGCCGAATGATACGTGAAAAGCACACCTTCCCCATTATAATGCTAACCGCCAAAATAGATGACGTGGACAAAATAACAGGACTTGCCAACGGTGCCGATGACTATATAACCAAGCCCTTCAACCCTCTTGAGCTTGTTGCCCGAGTGAAGGCACAATTAAGGCGCTATACCCGCTACAACGCCAACGCCGCAAAGGACGGCTATGACTACAACGGTCTTACCATCGACCCCAAAACACACACCTGCACACTTTTTGACGAGCCCATTGCGCTGACGCCGACCGAGTTTAACATACTTTGGCTTTTGTGCGAAAATGCAGGTCAGGTGGTATCATCCGAAACTATTTTTGAAAAGGTATGGGGCGAGGATTTTTTGGAAAGCAACAACACGGTAATGGTGCATATAAGGCGCATCCGTGAAAAGCTTAAAGAGCCATCTAAAAATCCGAGATACATCAAAACCGTTTGGGGAGTGGGATATAAAATTGAAAAACCTTGCAATTAGAAAATACCTTGTAAGAATATTTATATACACCGTCATATACATAGTCTTTGTGCTGATATTGGATTGGGGCTTTAACGGTGCGGTGGTCGACCTGCTGAATGACGCACTCCCCCATTGGATATTTGAGCTGATATGGGATAACATTATTGCGGCGGCACTTGTGGTATACATCGCAGGACTTTTGGTTATTTCCATTATACAGGTTATCCGACTATCACGGCTTTTAAGGACGGCGGGGCAGGCCGTTATCCGTGACGACCTTTTAACCGAGGACAACTGTCCTCCCGAGCTGCAGGAGCTTTCACTAAAGCTTCGGGAGTTCAAGCAAAATGCCAAGGCCAACGAGGAGGCCCGAAAGGCCGCCGAGCAACAGAAAAACGACCTTATTGTTTATCTCGCACACGACCTTAAAACACCGCTTACATCAATTATCGGTTACTTGAGCCTGCTTGAGGAATCGCCCGAGATTCCGACCGAGCAACGTGCTAAGTACACCGGCATTGCGTTGGATAAGGCCTATAGGCTTGAGCTTTTGATAAACGAATTTTTTGAGATAACCCGTCTTAACCTGCAATCGGTTCCGACCCAAAAGGTATCAACCAATCTGACCGTTCTGCTGTATCAGGTTTTGAGTGAGTTTTACCCCATGCTTGAAAGCAAGGGCATGACGGTGGAGCAAAAGATCGACCCCGAGCTGAAGCTTTTGGGTGACCCCGACAAGCTGGCACGTGTTTTTGAAAATCTTTTGAAAAATGCCGTGAACTACGGCTATGAAAACACCTGCATAAGATGCAAGGCCTTTGAATACGGACGGTATATCGTTGTCAAGATCAGCAATTCGGGCAACACCATTCCTCCCGAACGGCTTAACAGAATATTCGATAAATTCTACCGCCTTGACGATGCACGTCAAAGCAACACGGGCGGCACGGGGCTTGGACTTGCCATTTCAAAGCAGATAGTAGAGCTTCACAACGGTAAAATATCGGTCACAAGCGAAAACAGTGTTACCGAATTTACCGTGACCTTTACATTGTAAGAATATTTTAAGAAATAAGATAGAAACACTTAAAGCAATTATGACCTCCCTACTGTATGATTTTAAAAGTAGGGAGGTTTTATTATGAAAATCAAAGCGTTTTTGCGCATTCTTGGATTTCTGCTTACAATAACGGTAGCTGCCCTTTCGTTGACAGTGCTAAAGGGCTGTGACAACGGCTCGGCCGTGAGCCGTGAATACCGCCAAGGGTTTGAGAAAACGTATCAAAGATTTCTTGAACAGCAACAGCTTTTGTCCTCGGATTATCCCGACGAGCTGCTTGCGCTTTTACAGCGCAACCCCGAAACCGAGGATTTTGTGCTGAACTATCCGCTTTTAAAGGATGCACCGCTCAAAATAGATATCAGCGACTGCAAAAACTCGGCAACGGTGCCGTATTTTAAACAATGGGACAAGCGTTGGGGCTATAAAATGTATGGCTCGAATGTTATGGGGCTTACGGGGTGCGGCCCGACCTGCCTCTCGATGGTGGCGGTATATCTTTTGAAGGATGATAAATATGACCCGTCGTTCGTGGCCGATATGAGCATAAAAAACGGATATTGTGTTGAAGGTAGCGGCTCATCGTGGAAGCTTATATCGGAGGGCCCGTCAAAAATAGGACTTATATCGGAGGAATTACCGCTACACAAGAGCACAATAATCAAGCATCTGTCGCTCGGTCATCCGATAATATGCGTAATGGGGCCGGGAGATTTTACCACAACGGGGCATTTTATTGTAATAACCGAGCATACGGAAAAAGGCTTTAAGCTTCACGACCCGAACAGTATTGCAAACACAGATAAACCGTGGTCGTATGAAACTCTTGAGCCGCAAATAAAAAACCTTTGGGCTATAGCAAAATAATAATTTTTGATATAAATCACTTTAAAATTCTTAAATTAAATTTGTTAACCTCTTGACAATGTTTATATTATTCAGCGTTTGGTTAATAATTGAAGGTCATTTACATAAAAAATGCCTTAAATCTTACGATCCGCTTTAGTTGTTGAGTTTTTTAACAATCTTTTCGTCGTTTTGTTGACAAGTTATACACAATTGTGTATAATAATAGTGCAAACAAAACAAATCAGGCGTTGTTTGCAAATATAGACAGGAGGTAAAGTTATATGAGTGATGTTGACAAGAGTTTGCCGTTACTGTTGCTTGATAACAGTAGCATGATGAGTGTTTTGAACGAGGGTCAGTTCAAATGCTACAACCTTTCGTTTGAGGAAACAAAGGTAATTCTTGATATGCATACAGAAGATGAGATACTTCGTTGCTTCAGCGACTCGAGCCTTGAGACCGTGATCTTTGACCATCTTGGTGTCACCAAGCGCAACTTCACGTTCAAACGAATACGCAATATGCGTCCCGGACAGAACGCAATTGTATTTAAGCTATACGTTACCCCCTCTGAAACACAGCCGATTATAAAAGCGGATGACGGAGTGGAAGCTAAAAAGATACAAAACGTTTATGTCTACTGCCAATATCTGCTTAGGGTTGAATAACCGCTTAAAAGCCGTGCGCATTGTATGATGCGCACGGCTTTTGTATAGTATAGTAAAGCACCGCATTGGTAACCAATGCGGTGCTTTCTTTTGAAATCATTGCGGTGGGATGATCTCGCCATCCAAAACCGTAACGTTCCAGGCTTCTTGAACAGCCTGTGTAGGGTTAGATTGAATAGCGGTGGCGATTATCCGGATATTAAGGCTGAAGCCGTCGGGCGCCGTGATGGCCGTAGCCGTTTCGATAAGATTGGCCGTAAGCTCATTCGGCTCGACTTCGGCTCCGTGATACCAGAAGCCGTCCGAGCCCTTCATCCAGCCGTTCTGTGCCCACTTGACGGTATAATCGGTGCCCTCTTTGGGCGCTGTGGCCAAAACCTTGCCGTCAGAGTCTTGGAAAGTCACCACAACGGCCGCACGGATAAAGGCATTGACATTGCCCGTGTTGCGAATAGCAACATCCTGCTTCACCCCGTTTTCAAAGGCTTCCTCAACCTCGCAGGTGACAAAGCTCGGTGTAAATTCGTTGGTTATGGGTTGGGGTCTTGAGTAAAGGTAACCCAACACTCCGCCGACCGTAGCCAACAAAACAACAACCGTCAAGGCAATGATAAGCAGGCTTTTTTTATTCAGTTTTCTAAAAAATGAAGCCATGCTCATTGCCTCCTTTTCAAAAATTAAAATCGGTTATCCTTAACGGCATTGCCGTCAAGCCATTTGCCGTTACGACGGCTATTGTCAAAGATAAGCTCGTTATCGACATCGCTGTATTCAAGTGATATTTCCTTTTGATATGCGTCGTTTTCATATCGCCACGACCAACCGATCAACTCGGTCACGGTGTACTGACCCGTTGGCAACTCGGTCACGGTGGTCGAGCCGTTACCGATAACCGTTAACGTAAGGTCGATACCTGCGGTGTCGGTACCTTCCTTGCCTTTAATATTGAAAATAAAGGTCTGGTTGGCGTCGATATCGGCCGTCGACTTGGTGGTAATGGTAAGGTCGGTCTTTAATGCCACGAATTTTGCAAAATAGGTCTGTGCCGTCCAGATAGAGCCGGTTTTCTGCGGTATAAGACGGTTGGTTTCGGCATCCACCCAAGCGCTGTTGACCGGTGTTGTGCAGTGCTCATCGGTATACCAACCAAGGAAAGCAAAGCCGTTGTTTACAAACGGTACCGAACCGTCAACCGTACCGTTGGGCACTCCGCTTACGGCAAGCAGGTTGACCGAGTATTGGCTCAAAGCACCGCAACCGTCGGGGCCTATGATCTGATACTTCAAAGCAACCGTCTTTTCCTTGTAAAGGAACTCAATAATATTATGCTCGGCATTGGCCGAAAGGGTGTGCATCTTGACACTGTCGCTCACCAGCTCATAACCCTCTGCTTCAAGCGACACGGCATATTCAAGCACCTGCGAGCCAAACACGCCCGAGCCTTGTCTTTCGGGAACAAGCTCGACATAGGTGGTGCTGTCGATATATTTCACGGTATATTCGACCGTTTTTCGGTCGTAATAAAGCGCAATCAGCATACCATCCGAGCCAAGCTTGGCGGCAACCGTGATTCCGCTGACAGGGTTGGCAACACCGTTGACGGTCGTTTTGGCGCCGATGAAATCAAATCCCGTGAGGGTCAAGGCGCTGACTGAATAGGTATTGCCGATAATGCCGACCGTTTCCTCGGAGCGGTACTCACGGTAGGTATCACCCTGGATATTGCGGATATAATGAACCACTCGGTAGTATGCGTGCTCCTCATCGGAGTTATAATAGAACGTGATGACATTGTCGTCGTAAGCACCGTCACCGTCGGTATCCTCAGCCGAAAGCACAAGACGCTTCTGATATGCGTCGGGCATCATCTTGTCAAAGCGCTTGAAGGTCTCGGTGACGACCGACAGGGTGTTATCCTCAACGACCTTGTCCTCGCAAAGCTTTTCACCCGTCAGCTCGTTGACATACTGCACCCTATAGGGCATATTCTCAACGTATACATAATAGAATGTAAACTCACGCACACCGTCAACGCTCATTGTAATGGTGTGGCTGTTGGTCAGCGGGTAATAACCCGTTTGATAACCCGAATAAAGCTGGTCTCCCGCCTTGGCGTCAAAGGTCTTGTTGTGACCTGCAATGGACGAGCCGACGGTGGGATCGGCAATTTCGGCATCGGTGTTCAGAAGCTTATAGCTGATCTTATAATCGACCGAAACGTGCGAGCTCCACTTGGCGTAGATATCCATATCCTTCAAAACGGGGATGCCATTGAACACGAAGGCCTTTTCGGTTTGAACGCCATTGACCGTATCAACATAGAACCAACCCTGGAACACGTAGTTTCCGTTGGTGACGTGACCCGTGGGAGCATAGGCAAAAGCCTTGTGATCGACCACCTGGGTCTCGCCTATCTGCTCTGTCATGGTGGCGTCCTTAAATACACGGACGTTATGGGTGA
>JAZQCY010000113.1:0-6581 GCA_045546555.1 Acutalibacteraceae bacterium
TTTGACGAGATTGAGAAAGCGCACCCCGATATCCTTAATATATTACTGCAAATATTGGATGATGGAAGAATTACCGACTCGCAAGGCAGAACGGTCAACTTTGAGAATACTGTTCTTGTTATGACCTCTAATGCAGGCAGTGACAATAACGGTGCAATGCTCGGCTTTAACAAAACGGTTGCTGAAGCCTCAAAGGATAAAGCAATGAAGGCATTAAAGGACTTCCTAAGACCCGAATTTTTGGGCCGTGTGGATGATATTATTGCTTTCTCTCCGCTTAATACCGATTCTCTTGAAAGAATTGCTGCACTTATACTCGATGAACTTAAACCCTTGCTTGAGGAACGTGATATCGAGTTTGCCTACGATAATGCACTTTGCAGATACTTTGCCGAAAAGTGTGACGGTAAATCGGGCGCACGAGAATTACGCAAGATGATCCGTAAGGAGGTAGAGGATAAGATAATCGGTCTTATGATCGATAACCCCGATGTTACTTTCAAGTCAATGACCGCAGAGGTTGATGACGGAGTAAAAATTTCTTATCAGAAAATTTAAAATTTCTCTTGACGAGCGACGCAGTTTGTGGTAATATATACTGCGTCGCAAAGATGCGGGTGTAGTTCAATGGTAGAATTCCAGCCTTCCAAGCTGGTTACGTGGGTTCGATTCCCATCACCCGCTCCAAAATGCCCGGCCGTTGGCAACAGTCATCGGTTTTTGGGCGTTTTTTATGAAACCGGATATGCGCTGATAGCTCAGTTGGATAGAGCATCTGCCTTCTAAGCAGAGGGTCGGGGGTTCGAATCCCTTTCAGCGTGCCAATTTAAAGAGGGTAGTACCGAGGGTATTGCCCTCTTTAAATTTTTATATGATGTAAGGGATTCGAACCCTGCAGGACTTTGATATGCTGCTTCCGATTTTTCCCAATATTTACAAATATGCATTCGATTGTTTCTCTTTACTTTACATTAAGATAGTATATTTATAAAATATGCTTTAAATCGATGTATTTCTGTACGATTTCTGTTGACACTTATAGCTAAAAATGATAAAATAATGATAATTGTGGAGTAGTGTGACTTATTGTGCCGTTTTACAATAAATAGTTAATTACTTGTTATCACATTACAAGATATAGGGGTTGTTATTTTGAGTATAAAGGTGCCTTTTTCACCGCCCGATATAACCGAGGCGGAAATTAACGAGGTTTGCGAGGCTTTGCGCTCGGGGTGGATCACGACCGGCCCAAGAACCAAAGAGCTTGAAAGAAAAATTGCTGAATATGTCGGCACAAAAAAGGCTGTCTGTCTTAACTCTCAAACCGCTTGTGCCGAAATGGCTTTACGCTTACTTGGGATAGGTGAGGGGGATGAGGTAATCGTTCCCGCCTATACATATACAGCAACAGCCTCGGTCGTTTGCCATGTTGGTGCAACTCTTGTGATGGTTGATACTCAGCCCGATTGCCTTGAGATGGATTATGATGCTTTAGAAATGGCTATCACCCCTAAAACTAAGGCTATAATTCCCGTTGATATCGCAGGCATTCCGTGTGATTATGACCGTATTTTTGATATTGTCAACCGTAAACGTGATATTTTCACTCCAAACAGTGAGCTTCAGAAGGCAATCGGCAGAGTGGCCGTTTTGGCTGATACCGCTCATTCGTTCGGCGCTGAAAGAAACGGCATTAAGACGGGTAATCTTGCTGATTTTTCATCGTTCTCGTTCCATGCAGTTAAGAACCTCACTACTGCTGAAGGCGGCGCCTTGACCTGGCGGAGCATTGATGGAGTTGACGATGATGAAATCTATAAGCATTTACAGCTTTTAAGCCTTCACGGTCAGTCTAAGGATGCATTGGCAAAAACCAAACTTGGTGCTTGGGAGTATGATATTATCGGCCCATGGTATAAATGCAATATGACCGACGTTGCCGCCGCAATAGGGCTCAAACAATTTGAGCGTTATGATGAAATGCTTAAAAGACGCAAGGAGATCATTGAAAGATATGATTCTGCTTTAAGACCTTTGGGTGTAAAAACATTGGAGCATTATACCGATACATATTCTTCAAGCGGTCATTTGTATCTTACAAGAGTACCCGGTATAACCCCCGAACAGCGCAATGATATTATAACCAAAATGGCCGAAAAGGGAGTTGCCTGCAATGTCCATTATAAGCCGTTGCCGATGCTCACCGCCTACAAAAACCTTGGCTTTGATATAAAGGACTATCCCAACGCATACTCCAATTTTGCAAACGAAATATCCTTACCGTTGCACACCTGTTTGACCGATGAACAGATTGAGTATGTTGTTGATAGCTTTGCTTCTGTAATTAAGAACATTTAGAAAGCGGTATTTTATGTACAAGAATTTCTTTAAACGTTTTTTTGATATTTTAATATCACTTATTGCACTGCCATTTGTTTTATTAGCTATTATTATAGTCGCACCGTTTATTTATTTTACCGATAAAGGCCCTGTGTTTTATAACGCCGAGCGTCTTGGCAAAAAGGGTAAGATTTTTAAAATGTATAAGCTGCGCAGTATGAGAGTGAATTCGCCCAATCTTCTTAATGCAGACGGTTCTACATATAACGCTGATGATGATCCCCGAGTAACAAAAATCGGCAGAATTATGAGAAAGACAAGTATAGACGAGCTTCCGCAGTTCTTTAATGTTTTAAAAGGTGATATGAGCCTTATCGGACCGCGAGCACATCTTACTACAAGTTTCAAGAGCTTTGAAGAGCTTGATGAAAACCATCAGAAGAGACTTATGGTTCGTCCCGGCATCACAGGATATAATCAGGCATATTACAGAAACTCGGTCACAGCCGACCAAAAGATCATCAATGATGTTTATTACGTTGAAAATTTATCATTTGTTCTTGATGTTAAAGTTATCTTCAAGACAATTGCTACCGTGTTGGGTCGTAAGAATGTTTATGTCAGCTCGGTAAATGAGAATAAGGTTGAAGAAAAAGAGACGGTTGAGGCTAACAACAAATGATGAGATTATTGATAATAGGCGCTTCGGTTCTGCAGTTGCCTGCAATTAAACGTGCTAAAGAGTTGGGATATTATGTTGGCGTTGTTGACTATGATCCCAATGCTGTTGGAATTCAATTTGCTGATGAGTATTTCAATGTCAGCACTATTGATATTGACGGTGTCACTGAAGTTGCAAAGAAATTTTCTCCTGATGGTATTATGACGTTGGCAACCGATATGCCTATGCGATCGATAGCAGGTGCTACTTCTGCTTGTGGGTTGCAAGGTATTTCGATGGAAACGGCCATCAAATCAACGGACAAAGGCGAAATGATTAAGTGTTTTGCTGAGAATAACGTTGAGCATCCTTGGTTTTATATCGTTGATTCTGACGACAAATTTAATGAAACCAAGTCCTTGGTCACATTCCCTTGTATTATGAAACCGACCGACAGCTCAGGCAGTAGGGGAGTTATGCTGCTTAATAGTGTGGATGAGCTTGAAAAGGCTTACGACTATACAAAAAGCTTCTCAAGATGCGGTGCTGTTATCATAGAGGAGTATTTAAAGGGTTCTGAGGTAAGTGTTGAGGTCGTTGCTGTTGACGGAACCCCTAATGTGCTCCAAATCACCGATAAGCTTACAACAGGTGCTCCGCACTTTGTTGAAATGGGTCACAGTCAGCCAAGCAGACTGCCTGAATCTGATAAAAACGACATTTCTGATCTTGCTAAAAGAGCAGTAAAGTCCGTAGGTATTAAAAACGGACCTGCTCATGTGGAGATCATGTTGACCGATAACGGCCCTAAAATGATCGAATTAGGTGCAAGAATGGGCGGAGACTGCATAACCACTCATTTGGTTCCTTTGTCTACAGGAATCGATATGATCAAATCAACCATAGATATTTCCTGCGGTATTAAGCCTGATATTGAACGCAAATTCAATAAAGCAAGCGCTATTCGCTACTTTAATGTTGGTCACGGTACGATTACAAACATTTCAGGTGTTGAAGAAGCGCAAAGCATTCCCGGAGTTATCGAGATAACTTTTGTTAAATCAATTGGGGATACTGTCGGTGAGATAGGCTCAAGCACTGATCGTGTCGGTTTTGTTATTGCGCAGGCTGATACTGCAGAGGATGCAGTAAAAATTTGCGAAAAAGCAATCAGTACAATTGTTGTTTCGGTGAATTAATTTATGAAAATACTTCTTATCCTTGGCGGATTTCCCCAAATGATCGATATCGTTTTTACAGCACGTGAGATGGGCGTGAAAACGATAGTTGTGGATAATAATAAGAATTCTCCTGCAAAAAAATTTGCCGATAAATCTTTTGATATTAGTACCGGTGAAATTAACAAAATTGTTGAGCTTTGTAAAAAAGAAAAAATCAATGGAATTTTTACAGGTTTTGAGGATTTCAATATCCATATAGCATGTGAGCTTTGTGAAAAGCTTAATCTTCCGTTTTATGCTACAAAAACTCAACTTGAATGTGTCACTAATAAACTATTATTCAAGGAAAAATGCAGGGAATACGGCATACCTGTTATTGAGCAGTATTCTGTAGAACAGGCAGTAGCGCTTCAAAAATACCCTTATATAGTCAAGCCTGTTGATAGCTATGGTAGCCGTGGTATTACTGTTTGCCGAAATGAAGATGAACTAAATAAAGGTTATTTAAAGGCAATCGGTTGCTCTAAAACATCTACTGCTATTATTGAAAAGTTTGTTGATTACGATTATGGAACCGAACTGTTTTATACTGTTGTAAACGGTGAAATATATCTTACCGCAACTGCTGACAGATATACTGTTAAAAACGGTGAAACGACTGTTCCGCTACCTGTTGCTGAGGTTTTTCCTTCTCGACAGAGGGATAAAATGGCAACCGAGCTTGATGAAAATATTCGTAAAATGCTTTGTGGCATGAAAATTGAAAACGGGCTGGTTTTAATTCAAAGCTTGTTTGACGGAAATGATTTTTATATTTATGAAATGGCTTTTCGGTTTACCGGCGAGCAGCATTATCGTCTTGTTTTAAAGCAACAAGGTATTGATCTTGCAAAAATGATGATAAATCATGCTTTGGGCGAAGATATTTCTGAATATAGAACAGAGAAACTTGCTGATAAGTACTTTTGTTATCCTTCGATAAACTTAGCATTAGTTTTAAACCAAGGCAAAATAATGAATATTTCCGGCCTCGAAAAAGTCTATAAAATTGATGAGGTTATATCTTATAATCTTACTCATTTTGAGAAGGATGTTGTTGCCGCGAGCGGTGATTATTCTCATATGCTCATACGTATCAATATGGTTGCAAAAAGCTACAAAGAACTATGTCGTGCTGTTAAAGATGTTGATGATTATGTTACGGTTACTTCTTTTGACGGTGAAGATATGCTTTCTACACATTTCAGACTTTTGGAGGAACCGTAAATGGCATATTTTTTGTTTAAACGATGGAAAGAAAGGCTTTTTTCGCTGAATAGAACCGAGGTCAATTTTAAAACAGCTAAAGTGTCTATTGAAATGGTTCCGGTTACTTACGAAAGTATTAACCTTGTTAAAGAGTTAAGAGGGCCTGAGTTTGTAGAACAGTTTAAATATCAGTTAACTTTAGGCGATTTCGGGTACTACGCTTATTACAACGGTAAGCCTGTGGGTTACGGTTGGGTCAAGCATCAAGGTTCTGATGATTTTTTCTTTGAAATTTCTGACGGATGCTGTTATCTATGCAGATTTTTTGTTCACGAATCAATGCGCGGCCTTGGGATTTATCCCGAACTTATTAGTTCGCTAATTGAAAAGGAACAGGATACTCTCACTTTTTTTATAGCAGTTGAGAGAGGAAATATTGCCTCCGAAAACGGACTTAAAAAGGTAGGCTTCAAATTTGTTAAGGAATTTGGATTTATAAGAGGTTTTAGAAAAACATTTAATAAGAAGTGCTTAAGAGAACTCTAATTTTGAATCATACTGTATTTGTTGTGAGGTGTTTTAAATGTCTCTACTATCTGTGCATATTAAAAGTTTACTGAAATGTAGTAAACTAGGCACTTATTTAAGAAGGCGTAGATGGAATAAAGGAATAACTTCTGTAGGCGCAATTGAAGGTGTTATTCAGAAATATAATAAAGATATTTCTGTTAAAGAAAAAGAAGTTCTTATTCGTGACATTCTTGATGTGGCGCGAAAATATCGTTTTAGCGCAGAAGAATATTTTTATTACCATTTTAAAGATAAAACCGAAGATGAAAGAAAAACTTTTATATCTGATTTAAATAGAGTGGATTTTTGCGAGTCCCTTAATCTTTCTAAAAATCTTTCAATTTTTGATGATAAGCATAAAAGCGCTGAGGTTTTTGGTAAATATTATGGTAGAGATTTTTGTGGCGTTAAAAGTCTACGTGATTTTGATAAGCTCAAAAAATTTGTTAGTAATCATAACAGGTTTATGTTTAAGCCATTAACCGGCACTTGCGGTAGAGGTATATGTATACTTGATATTTCTCCGAACGATGACGATAGATTGAAGCAGCTTATTATTGATAATTGCTCGGGATCTAATG
>JAZQCY010000114.1:0-3224 GCA_045546555.1 Acutalibacteraceae bacterium
ATGCGAAGCACATTAGGCTGTCGCCTATGTGCGACAAAGAGCCAAAAGACGCCTTAAAACCGCCCTTTTAGGCTGGTTCGGGTTTAAATGCTTTGGCTAGGGAGAAATCGGTTTTAAAGTATTCTCAAGCCCTTGGGGTAATGGTTTTTGAGGGTGCCGTTGGAGGCTTTGCCGAAGCCGCACGGTACACCGCAGATCTTGACCTGCGTGTAGCCCTTCAAGGTGCCGTCGCAGGGTATCTCCTCGCCGTGCAGGAACTTCACTACCCTTTCGTCATCAAGAGGTAGGTCAATTATGTTTTTTGCGATATGCTCAACATTATTGAATAATGCGTGCTCGGGGATAAAACGGTTATTACGCACAGTGCCTGCAAAAACACCCGAGCGCACGGTCTGAACGCCTTTTAGATCAAGATTTGCAGGTGTTATGTAAACCTTATCTCCGTTGACTATAACATTCTCGGGAAAATTTCCTCGGAAATTTTCTTTATAAAACTCGGCAAAAGCCTTATATATCGCATCCTGCTTTTTGTCACGCTTAAAGTTTTTGGGAACCGTAGTCGGTGCAAGCTCTCCGTCTCGCTGCATAACGGCTACGAAGTGACCCTCACCGCCGTTAAAATTGAAAATTCTTCGTGCAAACTCAATGTTTTCAACCTCGGGCGCAAAATCCTTGACAGCATCCTCGCCAAAGTCGATCTTAGGCTTTACAAGGTGAAAATCGGGGTGGTTTTTGAGAAAATAAGCAATCACACCCTCATTTTCCTCAAACGCATAGGTGCATGTGCTGTAAACAAGCTTTCCGCCCGACTTCACGCACTCTGCGGCGCAGTCAAGAATCTTTTTTTGCCGCTCAGCGCAGGCCAAAACGTTTTCAACGCTCCAATTCTGCAATGCGGCGACCTCTTTTCGGAACATTCCCTCACCCGAGCAGGGCGCATCAACGATGACCTTATCGAAAAACGCCGACAACTGCGGACACAAAGCATCGGGTCGTGCAGAGGTTACGATCGCATTGGTGATGCCCATTCGCTCGATATTGGATACAAGCGGCTGAACACGTGAAGAAACAAATTCGTTGGAAAGTATCAAGCCTTTTCCGCAAAGCTTTGCGGCGGCCTGAGTCGATTTTCCACCGGGTGAAGCGCACAAGTCAAGCACAAGATCGCCCTCGTCAATGCCGATAGCCTCAACCACCGAAGCGGCCGAAGGCTCCTGCATATAAAAGGCACCTGCATGGTGCAAGGGATGGTTGCCCGGCTTTTGAACAGAATCGGGCAAATAATAGGAATCCTCACAAAATGCGGTGGGCTCATTCAGCCCGAAAACCGACTTTAAAGTATCGGCATCGCACTTTAGGGTATTCACACGGAGCGCACGGAACGCCTCGTTATCGAAAGCTTTTTCATAAAAGGAATATTTTTCCTTTAAAATCAGCTTCATTCTTTCTGTGAATTTCAGAGGTAAAGACATATTTTTCACCTTGTATATTTTTCTCGTCCCCGTTAAAAATAGTTATGTGAAAGCGGGGTGACAATAATGAACGACCAGTACAACAACAAGAACAGCCAGAACAGAAACGATCAGCAGAACAACCAGAACAAGCAGCAGAACGATCAGAATAAGAAGGACAGTCAGAACAAGAAGGACGACAACCAGAGATAAATTCTGCTTATTTCAAACGCCACGGCAATAACTTGCTATGGCGTTTAACTTACATATCTTTCATTGAAATACCGTTCCAGATGACCTCAAAAAGCTCGTAGATGCGGGTCTGTTCACCCGACAGATGCAGGTAACCGAACAGCGCCTCAACACCCGTTGCGGCGTGATAATTGCCGATAGTGGTGCTTTTCGGCACACCGCCGACGTGGTTGTTGCGGCCTCTTTTAAAAACCGACATTTCTTTTTCGGTCAAAAGGTCTTTTATCATCTCAAAGCCTTCGGCCTGTGCATTGGCATTGACATATTCGACCGATCTCTTGTGAAGCTCACCTATCGGACGCTCGATCTCGGCCAATTTGGTGCGTACCAAAAGGCCAAACACCGCATCGCCCACAAAGGCAAGTGTCGCAGGGCTTGCCATCATTGCTTTATCCATTAAAACCACCCTTTAAGCTTGTTACGGCACGTAATTAAACTCAATATCGTACACGCAAACAAGGTCGTCCTCCTGAACGCCTGCTTTTTCCAAAGCATCAATAATTCCGCTTGCATGCAGGGTTCTCTGGAAGTATTGCAACGACTCATAGTCGTCGGGATCAACGGTTTCGAGAATTTTAAGCAGCCACGGTGCTTCGTCGATAATAAATGCGCCATCCTCAACGGTAAGTCTGAAATCACGCTTTTTGGCAACCGTGAAGTCCTCAACCGGTGCAGGCTCGGCCTCATATTTAACAATGGGAGGCAACTTGTCAAGCTCGGAGGCTACATAGTTTATAACATCCCTTGTGCCCTCGGCAATGGCGGCCATACACTCAAAATATTTATAACCTTTACCTTCAAAATACTCACGGACGGTTTTGAGGGTCTCCTCATCGGTAAGATCGCACTTATTGGCAACGACTATCTGCTGACGGTCAGCGAGCTCGGGACTGAAGGACTTTAACTCATTGTTGATGGTGTTGAAATCCTCAACAGGATCCCTTCCCTCACTACCTGCAACGTCGATAACGTGAACCAGCAGACGGCAACGCTCAACGTGGCGCAAAAACTCGTGTCCCAATCCCAAACCGTCGCTTGCACCCTCGATAATACCGGGAATATCGGCCATAACGAACGACTTACCGTCGTCAATTCTGACAACGCCAAGTGTGGGGACAAGTGTGGTAAAATGATAGTTGGCAATCTTGGGCTTGGCCTCGCTGACGACCGAAATAAAGGTCGATTTTCCAACGTTCGGAAATCCGATAAGACCAACGTCGGCCAACAGCTTGAGTTCAAGGGTAATGTCAAGCTTTTCACCTGGGATACCGGGCTTTGCAAACTTGGGTATCTGACGGGTCGAGGTTGCAAAATGGCTGTTGCCCCATCCGCCGTTGCCGCCCTTGGCAACAACGACCGGTTCGTCATCCGAAATATCGGCAATAATGCGACCCGTCTCGGCATCCTTTACAAGGGTACCCTTGGGTACGTGCAGTACGAGGTCGGGTGCCGACTTGCCGTTACAACGGTTGGCACCGCCGGGTTGACCGTTTTCGGCCAGATATTTTCTTTTATATCTGA
>JAZQCY010000115.1:0-7318 GCA_045546555.1 Acutalibacteraceae bacterium
GGCCGATATGTAGGAACGGTCTTTAGAGTACATATAGCATCCCAGCGACCAGTTATAAACGTTGAACGATACAACGTAGAAGGTGGCGTAAATGGCGGCTTCGGGACTGATAAGCTCGGATATCAGCGGTATGCCCATAAAGCCTGCGTTGGTGAAGATGGTGGAATAGCGCAGGATCAACTGCTGTTTTTCGGGTGCTTTTTTATACAGCAGCTTTGAAATGTAAAAGTATCCCAAATGCAGTAGCATCGAAAAGCCTAAAACACAAAGAGAAATGATAATTATACGCTTTGAAAACTGTGCGTCCAAAAAGCTATAGATGATCATAACAGGCTGGGTGAGGTAGACCACCACATCCGAAAAACCTTTGGCCAAATTTCCGTCAGCCTTTTTGGTCAGTCTTAATATAACGCCAAGTGCAATCATTACCGTCAGTAACAGTACCTTTTGCACCAACACATCCAATCCGTACATAAATTCGCCGCCTAAAATGTTTAGTGTATCTATTGTTTTATAATAATACACCATTCTCCTCGGATTTTCAATAGAAAGAAGACGTTTTTTGCCCGTCTTGATGAAAAGTTGTTACAATGATATAAAGTTTTTCGCCATTAAATTTGACCTATTGTTGATTGTACTGTTTGATTAAACAATTCATATACATTTTATGATATACCATATTATAAAAATCTGATAATAATTTGTATTTACAAATTGTTTCGATTATGGTATAATACGCCCGTAAGCGTATCAGTATCACAAACCAATTTTGAACCAAGAAAGGAAAAATTGATGAAAAGAACAATTGCTCTTATAGTTGCTTTGCTTATGTGCCTTGGTCTCTTTATGGGTTGCTCGGGCGATGACACCGCTTCGACCGATTCGACCTCGGCAGGCACCTCTGACGGTATTTTTTCTACCGAAGATGTTAAGTTTACTAACGACGGTGATACTACATATACTATCATCCGTCCTGCAGATGACGACAATGCTGCTAAAAAGGCCGCTTACCTTTTTAAGCAGATCAAAGAAAAGATCGGCGTCAATATAAAGAATGTTGACGACAAGGCCGACGGATCCGATGCATACGAGATCCTTATTGGCAACACCAACCGTAACGAGTCAAAGCAAGCCATGGATTATCTTGTCGAGAACGCAGGCGGCCGTGTTAACGACTTTATCATCTGCACCATTGGTAAAAAGATCGTTATCAACGCAATGAACGACGATGGCTTGCAGAAGGCCTGCGAACACTTTGTCAATAATTTTGTAAAGGCAGAGGGCGTAAAGGGCGGTATAAAGCATCTGAATGTTACCCAAGGTAACTTCGCAGAGGCTTCGATCAACGGTGTAAAGCTTGGCAAATTCCAATTTGTAAAACCCAGATTCAACACCGGTTATATCGTGCAAAACGGTATCGAAGAGGCCAACAAGCTTTTGACCGAAAAGACCGGTTATGCACTTGCGATAGTTGAGGATCACAATGTGGCCTCAGAGTATGAGATAATCGTCGGCGACGCCAAGCGTGACGGAGCTGCAGATGTCACTAATACCGACGAGTACACCATCAAGGTCTCGGGCAAAAAGGTATATCTTAACGGCGGAAGCCCTGCCGCCACCGCTATGGCTGTTTCCGAGTTTGCAAAGCTTTTGATCTCGGGTGCCGTCACCGATCAGAGCAGCACCTCCGGCTACTATTCGCAGACTATCAATTCCTATGATAAGTCTACCTATTACTATCCCACCTGGACCGACGATTTCGACATCTCGGCTGACGGTCACGAAACAGGTGTTGACCTTACAAAATGGAAATTCGGAACCGATAGTGCCCAGGGTCTCAATGGCAGAACCTCGGTGCGTTCGCAGAAAGCTGAGCATTTGTTTGTCAGTGACGGTAAGCTGAACTTCTATGCTGCCTATGATGATCAGTATTACTACGGCTTTAAGTTGGTTACAAGCGGAAAAATGAATTTTAGATACGGTATTCTTGAAATGAGTGCGATTCTGCCTCATAGTAACGGTTCAGGCTTCTGGATCTCGTTGTGGGCAAACTCGTTGGGTAATGTTGATGACATAAGTCCTTCACCCTTCTTTACCGAGGTCAACGTTGTTGAAATGTTCGGTAACTCGGGCTCTGAGGCTTCCAACCTTCACGGTTGGCTTAAGAGCGGTCAGGGAGATGTCTATAACGAGCTGTGGGCACCTCAAGGTCTTGCCGAGCACTGGTCTTTGGACGGTAAGTATTCTGCTTACAAGAGGTATTCTTGTCCCGAGGGCAGATTCAATGACGGTCTGCACACCTTCACCTACATTTGGGATGAAAATACCAGTAAATTTGCCTGTGACGGCAACGTTTACTTTGAGCTTGACCATAACGAGCAGCTCCACTACAAGCAGACCTTCACCCAGCCTATCTACCTCATTTTGAGCCAGGCAACCTGCTTTGCACAGCAGGCAAGCTGTCCTGCTGATGACGACCCCGTTTGGCAGGAGTCCAACAACTTCCAGATAGATTACGTACATATCTATCAGAAGGATGACGGTCAGCACTTAATGAATATTTTGGGATAATTTATTTAAAGCCTTCGGCATTTCGGTGCCGAAGGCTTTTTATATAATGAAGGTTATTTATTCTTTACTTTTGCGATTAAGTGTGATATATTGAAAATATACCTAAAGGAAATGGAGCGATAGTATGAAAAGAATACTTGCGTTGATCTTTACAATTGTTATGTGTCTTGGGCTGTTTGTCGGTTGCTCGGGGGATAGCGAAACCGTATCCAACACATCAGATCCTGCCGACGTCAGCACCTTTTTCTCGGCAGAAGACGTAAAATATATCGACGCCAACGGTGAGTCGGTCTACAGAATCATCCGTCCCGACGGCAATGAGGAGGTTGCCTCCTGCACATCTTATCTGTTCAAGCAGCTTAAAAGCAAGCTCGGTGTTAACGTGAAAAACACTGCCGATTCAGATGACGGCATCGATGCTTACGAGATACTTGTCGGTGAAACCAACCGACCCGAAACTGCCAAAGCCAAGGAATATCTTGTCAACAACGTAAGCGGACGCTTTAACGACTATATTATCTGCACTATCGGCAAAAAAATTGTTATCTACAGCCGTTCAAATGACGGCTTAATGGACGGTTGCGAGTATTTCGTTGAGAATTTTGTCAAGCCTGAGGGCATAAAGGGCGGTATCAGCTTCGCTTATGCAACCCAAGGTGACTTTGTTGATGCCAAGATAAACGGTGTCAACCTCGGCTCGTTTGTGTTTGTCAAGCAGAGATACAATGAATCCTATATAACACAGTATCAGATCGAGCAGGCTAATGAGCTCTTTGTCAACAAGACCGGCTATAAGCTCAATATCGTTGAGGATCACAATGCCGCTTCAGAGTATGAGATCATTGTCGGCAATGCAACCCGTGACGGTGTTAATGCTATTGAAAACCGTGATGAATATTCGATCGTGATTTCGGGCAAAAAGGTCTACCTTAACGGTGGCTCTCCTGCCGCAAAGGCTATGGCTGTTTCCGAGTTTGCCAAGCTGGCCGCCGCAGGTCCTTTGACCGACGCTGACTCGGTTCAGAGCGCAAGCTATTCGTCAACCGTTGCGAGCTACGATCCCTCCAAGTGGTACTTCAACACCTGGGCTGATGATTTCGATTATGTTGACGGTCACGAGACCGGTATCGACCTTTCAAAATGGGCCTTCAGCACCGAGGGCGCTTCGGCAGGACATAACGGACGCAACTCAAAGCGTGCCAAAACAGCCGATATGCTGATTGTCGAAAACGGTATGCTCAACTTCTTTGCAACCTATGATGATGAAAGCTATTACGGCTTCAAGCTTTACACCAAGAACAAGATGACCTACCGCTACGGTGTGCTTGAAATGAGCGCAATTCTGCCCGACAGCAGTCCTAACTCGGGCTTCTGGATCTCGCTTTGGGCCAACTCCTACGACCCCGATAACCCTGCGGCATATATGACCGAGGTCAATGTCTGCGAAATGTTCGGTAACTCGGCCTCCGAGGCCTCCAACCTCCACGGCTGGCTGAAGTCCGACCGTCGGGATTACTATGAGTCCAAGTGGCAGCCTGAGGGCTACGCCGAGCATTGGTCATTGGACGGTTCGCACTCCAATCAAAAGAAATACTACTGCCCCGAGGGCAAGTTCAATGACGGGCTCCACACCTTCGCCTATATTTGGAGTGAGGATTATTGCGGCTTTGCCTGTGACGGTAACGTTTACTTCTCGGTCGATCTGAACGAGAAGGAGATATGGAAGGAAACCTTCACCCAGCACATCCACCTCATTTTGAGCCAGGCAACCGGCTTTGCACAGCAGGCAAGCTGTCCTGCTGATGACGACCCCGTTTGGCTGGAGTCCAACAACTTCCAGATAGACTACGTACATATCTATCAGAAAAACGACGGCTTGAGTGAGCTTCGCTATTTGGAATGATAAACCGATAAAGCAAAGAGCTCCAACCATTTGGTTGGAGCTCTTTCAGTTTACAAATGCTTACGATCAAATCGGTATCCAAGGGCCAAAGCCTTCATCTTTGTCGGTTGGCTCGTACGGCTCATTCTGGCTGAGATCGCCTGCGGCAATGTCGGTATTGCTTTCCAAGGATACTACTCGAAACTCGGGCTTGATATATTCCTTTTCCATCAAAGCTATTTCCTTTCAACGATTTTTGCACAAAACACTAATCATATTGTAAATCATATTATGATGAAAATCAAGCAATATTTCGCAAATTTTGAAAATTACACTTTACATATATCGATTGATCAAGATTGACCGCTTGTTGTCACGTTACCCTCAATGTGATCACACTCGACCTTTTGGCAGGTGACGTTACCCTTGATGTGTGTTGCTTTAACATCGCCCTCGATCTTTACGGTGCCACCGGAATTTATATCTCCGGTAACATCTCCACCAACGGTGATTGCGGTTCCTGTGTTGCAACCACCGGAAAGACTGCCGCCTATCGTTATCGAGTATCCGGAATTGCAACCGCCTGAAAGATTCCCTGCGACAACGGTGTTTTTGTGTGATATACAACCGCCCGATACCGAACCTTCTACCGTTATGTTGTTACCTGCTTCACAGCCACCCGAAACGTAACCACCAACCTCAATATTGCACTCACTGTGTACGTGCTTTGCCTCTCCGTTAACGAAAAAAGTGAATCGGTCGGTGATCCCGTCGGTTACCTGCAGTATCTTTTTGCCCTCGCAGACAACGCCACGTATCACGGTGTCATCGGGCCAGGGAAAAGCGGCACAATGGTCGTAATGCGTTTCGGTCTTGACCTCACGGGAAAACAGCTCATCAATATAGCACCCGAAAATATCGGCCATTAAGGGCAAAAGCGAAATATCGGGAGCCGACTGCGCATTTTCCCATTTGGACACAGCCTGGAACGTCACGCCCAATTTTTCGGCAAGCTCGGTCTGAGTAAGACCGCTTTTCTTTCGGAAGGTCTGAATATTGGCGGCAAGTAAAATATTTATATTGTCCATAAACTAACTCCTTTTTCATTTCAGGTCAAGCGCTTCACCCTCTGAACACAGTATACCAAACTGAACCGCATAACACAATAAAACAAAGGTTGATATTTTTCAACCGTGGGTTGAAATTACAAAATAACATAACACGACCGTAGGGGCGAACTGTGTTCGCCCGCCGTGAGTTGGCTTGCGGGACGGAGAACTCCCTCAGTTTCGCTTGCGCTCAACAGCCACTTACCGTGGCGGTCCCCTCTGTCCTGCAGACATCTCCCCATTTTATGGGGAGTTTCCCTTTAGACAAGGGAGGCAGGTCAGAGGCTGACCGTAGGGGCGATTCACGAATCGCCCGCCGCAAGCTGGTTTTCGGGAGGGCACAGAGGCCCCCCCTACAAAAAACCACAAGACATATTATAGGAACCGACCTTTGTGGCGGTCCGTCTCAAGCCGGCTTCATGGAATGAATAAATCCATTCCCTACAACAAATCGAACAGACCACCGTAGGGCAGGGATTTATCCCTGCCGTTTTGCATATTTTGCACATTTGAAAATAAGGTTTTTGTCAAATATATATTTTTCTTGTAAAATCACAACATTTATGGTATAATGTTTTTGGAATATACAAAATACTCTTTAGGAGTGGTGAAAAAATGAAGTGTCCTTATTGCTCATTTGAAGAAAGCAAGGTTATCGATTCCCGTCCTACCGACGAGGGCGAGCGCATCCGCCGCAGGAGAGAATGCTTAAAATGTCAGAAGCGTTTCACTACATACGAGATCATCGAAAGCCTGCCGATCATCGTTATCAAGAAGGATAAATCCCGTGAGGTATTTAACCGTGATAAGCTTATCGGCGGTATGCTCAAGGCTTGTGAAAAGCGTCCCGTTTCGATCAATGATATTGAGCGTGCAGTGGACGATATCGAGGTCAAGCTTCAAAATTCGCTCGACCGTGAGGTCACAAGTGATGCTATCGGTGAGCTTGTTATGGAAAAGCTTAATGAGCTTGATGAGGTTGCTTACGTCCGTTTTGCCAGCGTTTACCGTCAGTTTAAGGATCTGAGCACCTTTATGGAGGAGCTCAATAAGCTGCTGTCCGACAAATAAACAAATATTTTTTAAAATTTACGAAAAAAGTTCTTGACAACGTGATGATATTATAGTAAAATACATAACGTTGTCAGCAATGCTGTTATGGCTCAGGTGGTAGAGCACATCCTTGGTAAGGATGAGGTCGGCAGTTCGAGTCTGCCTAACAGCTCCAAAAAATAAGGCACTTCGAAAGAAGTGCCTTATTTTTTGTGTTTGTGTCCGCAGGACACAACATCGTTTTGCGGTGAAACCGCAAACATCATTTGACCTTTAGGTCAACATCATTCCGCATTAGCGGACACAAAACGAGGTTGTGCTTCGCACAAGCGATGTTACGGCTGCGCCGTAAACGATGTGGGCATACGCCCAACGATGTTGCACTTCGTGCAAATGTATGCCATAATACACACAGGCGGTGATTTTATGAAAAGAATATTTGCTTTATTGCTTTGCTTGACTTTATCTTTTATACTTTCGGCTTGCGGTGTTTCTTCGTTTGATGACTGCAAGGAGGATAGAGAGAAAATTGTAGACCTCATACTTGATGAAAGTGTTGAAATTGCAGAAAATGGTTTGGTTACCTTACCAGATGAATTTAAAAACCTTTCAGATACGGGAGAGTGTTTAATAGTCGAGTTTCAAGACCAAAGTGCAATATATTTTTTTGAATTTCGTGGAATTTTAGGTGAGTCGAGAGGTT
>JAZQCY010000116.1:0-9334 GCA_045546555.1 Acutalibacteraceae bacterium
GGCCTTTTAACGCATTAGACTGCAAAAAGACACTGTTTTAGGCAATTTATCCCTAATCGCAACTCCCTTTTGTGCACGGTTTTTTGTGGTTTTAATCAATATCTTCCGTCCGAGCCGAAGAGCTTGATTTTATTCATTACCACCTGCTTTACGGCCTCAACGGCACCCGGCATCAGCTTGGTATAGCCAAGGTTTTCGGACCAATTGTCGTGGACGTATTTACAAAGGGCTGTGTTGATATCGGTGAAGATGTTGACCTTGGAAATACCGTTTTTGATAACGTTTCTGAAATCGTCATCGGAAAGACCCGAGCCGCCGTGAAGTACCAACGGAACGTCAACAACCTCGGCAATTTCGCGAAGGCGGCCGATATCAAGCACGGGCTTTTCCTTGTAAACACCGTGTGCGGTGCCGATAGCAACAGCCAGCGCATCAACACCCGTATCTTCAGCAAACTCCTTGGCCTGCATGGGATCGGTGTAGATATTGTGGTCGGCGGCATTGGCATTGGAGCCGACGTGGCCAAGCTCACCCTCAACCGTGATATTGTGTGCGTGTGCAAGCTTTACAATGTCGGCAAGACATTTTTTATTTTCGTCATAGGGCTTTGCCGAGCAGTCGTACATAACCGAGGTGAATCCTAACTTGATTGCCTCCCTTACACGATCTTCGGTAAGACCGTGGTCAAGATGCAAAACTACGGGAACGGTAGCACGCTCGGCCATGGGCTTGAGCATATCGGCAAGTTCTATAAGCTCTGAGCAGTTGAGCAGAACCTCGGCACTGCCAATGATAACGGGAGCACGAAGCTCCTCTGCGGCGGCAAGGACACCCTTTGCCATTTCGAGGTTGACTGTGTTAAAAAGGCCTACACCGTATTTGTTATTCTTGGCATCAGCCAATATGTCTTTAAAATTAACAAGCATTTCTATTCTCCATCCGCCTTTAAGGCTTTTGATCAATTTATTTTAGTATGTAGCACCTCAAAAGTAAATGGATTTTTTGATAATCCATGGAGAATATCTTGATTGTTTTAAAACTCGGTCGTTACGGTCTTTCGGCAACCGTCGGGAGAGTATTTCCAATAATCAATATGTCCGTCACGTATGAAGTATTTTATCGGGAGCCGCAGGCCGTCGGGGGAGAACGAGTCGATTATTATCAGCTTGACCTTCATTTTATCGGGGAGGATGCTTTTGATATAAACGCAGGTCTTTTGTCCGACCGATACGTCATGCCTTAATTCGGCAAGCCCCGCAAGGTTGGGCGCAAGCTCGACAAATATTCCGTAGTCCTCGACCGACCGCACAATACCCATTACGGTTTCTCCCGTGGTAAAACAGTCGGCATTTTCTTGCCAGGTACCGAGCAGCTCCTTTTGACTTAAAGTTATCTTGCCGCCTATCATGCTCTTGATAACGGCCTTTATATTATCGCCGACCGAAAAGCGGTCACTCGGATGGGAAATACGTGACACCGAAATTGCGTCAATGGGAAGCAGTGCAACGCATCCGCAACCTATGTCGCAGAATGCACCGAAGGCTTCAAGATGGGTGACACGTGCATCTATAACATCCCCGGGGCGAAGTTGAGAGATATACTCACGAAGGCAAAGCTCCTGAGCCTTTCTTCGTGAAAGGATCGCAATGCGATTGCCTTTTGCATCGGTCGAAAAGCCGTCTATCACAAACGAGACCGATTTCCCTACACGTGATATCAGCGCAATATCCCGCACCGTTCCGTCAGCAATGCCGACCGCCCCCTCCAAGCGGGGGATGATTCCCTTGATGATCCCTAAATCAACGCACAGATTGTGGGCGGCATCACAGCTTGTTGCCACCGCTTCGATTATTTCCTGCTTTGCGGCGGCCTCCTGCAGTGCCAAAAGGCTTGAAGTGTTTTTTCGGTTCCGTATGCTTTGTGAAGCGCAACCCTCGGGCATAAAAATTCTTTGCATTTTGTTCTTACCTTTCTTAATGGCAGGTATACCTGCCGCTTTTAATATCCTGCTAATTTATATGCTTTTGAGGGCTGATTTTAGAAGAAAAATAAATATTTTTGCAAAAGTTGCACTGCCGTTGCCCAAAGCAGTGCAACTTTTCTTGGATTTGGAGGGGTTAGTGAAAGGGGTTTTTAAAATGTCACTCACAAAAAAGGAAATTGAGTTTTGCAGGTATTTTGCTGTCTGCCGTGATGCAAGAGAATCGGCAGCAAAGGCGGGCTTTGCATTCCCCGAGCGTTCGGGGATGAGGCTTTTGGGCAGGGACAGTATTTTGTCCGAGATCGAGCATATCACGCAGAAGAACACGGCGGTCTTATCGGCCGTCGACGGATTAAAGCGTATTGCCTTCGGCTCGGTTGCCGATGCTGTCAAGCTCATATTAGAGCCCGAAAAGGTCGACTGTGAAAAGCTTGACCTTTTTATGGTGTCGGAGCTCAAATGTACCGACAAGTGCATCGAGATCAAGTTCTATGACCGCATAAAGGCCTTGACCGCTCTGCTTGAGGTCAGCGAGGTCCCCGATACCGACAGCACCTCTCAATTTGTTGACGCCATTTTCAAGGGCGCTTCGGCGATAGAGAATATGGGGAGCTTGAGTGATGAATTTTAAACCCTTTTCAAAAAAGCAGCTGGCAACGCTCTGCTGGTGGGGTCAGAACAGTCCCTACCGTGACAGAGATGCCATTATATGCGACGGAGCCGTCCGAAGCGGAAAGTCGCTCTGTATGTTTGTTTCCTTCATTACCTGGGCAGGATGTAGCTTCCGAAAAGCGTCCTTTGCCATTTGCGGGCGCACGGCATCCTCGGTAAGGCGCAACCTTTTGCAGCCTTATCTGCCCGTGCTTGAGGATTTAGGCTTCAAGTGTCGGTTCGAGGTGTCGAAGGGCAGAGTGTTAGTGGAAATAAACGGCAGAGAAAACACCTTCTGGATATTCGGAGGTAAGGACGAGGCCTCCGCTTCGCTGATACAGGGCATGACGCTGTCGGGTGTTATGTTCGACGAGGTGGCCTTAATGCCGCGGTCCTTTGTCGAGCAGGCACTCGCACGTTGCTCGGTCGATGGTTCAAAGTTCTGGTTCAACTGCAATCCGTCCAATCCCTCTCATTGGTTTTATACCGAATGGATCAAAAAGTGCCGTCAGAAAAACGCACTTTATCTCCATTTCACCATGAGAGAAAACCCGTCACTTTCCAAGGAAATGCTCGAACGGTACGAGAATATGTATTCGGGTGCCTTTTACGAGCGATTTGTCAAAGGAAGATGGGTTGCGGCCGACGGTGCGGTTTACCCGATGTTCTCGGATAGGTGTATGGCCGACTGTCCCGAACAGTGTACACGGTATTATATTTCGTGTGACTACGGCACCGTTAATCCGGCATCGTTTGGACTTTGGGGCGAGTATCAGGGCGTGTGGTACAGATTAAGGGAATATTATTGGGCTTCACGCCGTGAGGGTGTGCAAAAGACCGACGAGGAGTATTACGCCGAGCTGAAAAAGCTGTCAGACGGATGTAATGTTACCGCCGTCATTTGCGACCCCTCGGCGGCATCCTTTATAACGCTCATAAGGCGCAAGGGTGAGTTCTCGGTTATTCCGGCCAAAAACGATGTGCTTGACGGCATCCGCCGTGTATCCGACGCATTAAAAACAGGTAAGATAAAGATCTGCCACGGCTGTGACGATACCGTGCGTGAGTTTTCTCTTTACCGTTGGGACGAGGGCGCTGTGCGTGACTGTCCCATCAAGGAAAACGACCACGCAATGGACGACATTCGGTATTTTGTCTCCACGGTGCTGTACTCCCAAAAGCCTGGAGCCGTTGCCGTAGCTGCCAAAAGAAGTTGATACTTCGGAAAGGAAAACAATGGGCACAAATTCTAAAACTAAACCAACCAAACCAACCGGCATTTCGGTACAGACCGCCCGTGCTTCAAAGCATCCGTTTTCGGTGATTGACCGTCACAAGCCGTTAAGCCGACCCGAGTTCGACGTGTACGACGCCATCCGTGAGGCCGTTCCCGTTGTAGGTGCCGCTATTGAGAAGATTATCCGTCTTGTGGGTGAGTTCGATGTTGAATGCGCCGATAAAACGGCCGAAAAGCGCCTTGCACGCTTTTTGAATGCCGTACCCATAGGAATAGCCTCAAACGGCATCAAGGGATTTTTAGACGGCTATCTCGACAGCCTTCTGATGTACGGCACGGCGGTAGGGGAAATGGTGGTCGGCTCAAACGGCCGCCTTATGGGACTTTACAATGCGCCGTTGAGCGGGCTTGAGATCACCGCAACCGATGACCCGTTTGCCTGCAAGGTGGCTGTCCGTGAGCATAACGGAGCCCTAAAGGAGGTGCGACACCCCGAGCGTATACTGCTAAGTGCCGCACATCCGACCGCCGATCATCCCGAGGGGCGTTCTCTGCTTTACGGTCTGCCGTTTGTGACCGGTATTCTGCTCAAGATATTTGACAGTGTCGGCACTAATTTCGAGCGTATCGGCAATCTGCGATATGCCGTAACCTACCGACCCGCCAACGAAGCCGATGCCGCCTTTGGCGCCGACCGTGCCTCGGAAATTGCACGTGAGTGGTCCGAGGCTATGAGCGATAAGGACGGTGTACGTGATTTTGTGGCGGTGGGCGATGTTGATATCAAGGTCATCGGCGCTGACAATCAGACCCTTGACTGTGAGGTACCCGTCCGTCAGATGTTAGAGCAGATCGTTGCCAAGCTCGGATTGCCGCCGTTTATGCTTGGACTTTCGTGGTCAAGCACCGAGAGAATGTCGACCCAGCAGGCCGATACCCTGACCTCCGAGCTTGAGTATTACCGAGGCCTTTTGACACCCGTTATAGCACGTATCAGCCGTGCGTTTTTGCGCGGTGAGGGCTATACCTGCGACTTCAAGGTCGTGTGGAACGACATCACGTTGCAGGATCAGGTCGAGGAGGCAAGGGCAAGATTGCTTCGTGCTCAGGCATCGCAGATCGAAATTAAAGAGAGGTGAAAAGTATGAAAAACGGAAATATAGGAGATTTTGGAGCTCCGTCCGAGGCCGAGCTTTCAAAAATAAACGAGTTTACCCGCCGAAAGTTTGCGGCTGACGAGCTTTATGCTTTTTCGGTGGTGCTTTGCGACAATGACATTGACCGTGATTACGAGCGCTTTACCGATGAGGCGCTTGAAAAGCTGGCCGAGCTTTACGTTGGCAAAACAGGCATATTCGATCACTCGCACAAGGCCGAAAACCAGTGTGCAAGAATATTCTTTGCCGAGGTCAGAGCTGTCGAGGGTAAGAAAAACCGCATCGGCCAACAGTATAAGCAGTTGTTTGCAAGGGCTTATATGCCCAAATCGGCCGCAAGCGAAGAGCTGATCCTCTCGATCGAATCGGGCATCAAAAAGGAGGTCAGCGTCGGTTGCAGTATGTCCGAGGGCTTTTGCTCGGTCTGCGGTCAGCCGGTCGGCACCTGTCAGCACCGCAAGGGCAAGACCTACCGCAAGGACGGTAAAAAGCAACTTTGCTACTTTGAACTTTGTTCACCGACCGATGCCTACGAATGGTCGTTTGTGGCCGTTCCCGCACAGCCCAAGGCGGGTGTTGTTAAATCCTTCTCGGATACCACGTTTGAGCTTGGCACCGTCAAAAAATCGGTCGAAAACGGTGAGATAGTGCTGTCAAGCGATGAAGCGGCCGAAATTTCCCGTCAGTTCAGCCGTCTGTCAGCATTGGCCGCAACGGCAGGGGAGTTTTTGAAAAGCAAAAAGGCAGGCATTGTCAAAGGCCTTATGCCCGATGCTACCGAGCAGGCCATCGACGTCTTTATGAAGGCGCTTGACCGACTTGAGCCCGAAGAGCTTTTTGAGCTTTATGCCGAGAGCGAGGCCGCTACCGAAAAGGCCGTTTCGCAGTTGATGCGAAGCCCCAAGGGCAATCACGAAGCCCGAAAAAACAGTTTCTTTATTATTTAAAATAAAAGGAGAAAAACAATGAGTTTTGATAATATTACACTTGAAAAGGGTATGTATTCCCATCCCGACAAAAGCTTTTCCGAGATTTTGGAGGAACTTGATCCTTCACAGAACTATGCAGGCACCGAGTATGAGGGCCTTGATGCTTTTGGCCGTCAGCTCAAGAGATTTGACATCAAGGTCAAGGGTGCAGGCAGTGACTCCGTAAGAAAATTCTTTGCCACCACACAGTCGGCGGCCTTGTTCCCCGAGTACGTTTCCCGTGCGGTAAAGCAGGGTATTGAGGAGGCCGATATGCTGCCCTCTATCGTAGCATCTACCACCCACATCAACAGCCTTGACTACCGCACCATTGCATCGGTCCCCACCGATGAGGAAAAGTCGCTTGTCGATGTTGACGAGGGCGCCGAGATCCCCGAAACTGCAGTCCGCACACAGGAAAACCTTGTCAAGCTTCACAAGCGTGGCAGAATGCTTGTTGCATCCTATGAGGCTTTGAAGTTCCAGAAGATCGACCTCTTCTCGGTAACCCTTCGTCAGATCGGTGCACACATTGCACGCAGTCAGTTTGCCGATGCGGTCAACGTTCTTATTAACGGTGACGGCAATGACAATGCCGCTTCGGTCATCAACGCCGCCGCTTCGGGCGAGCTTTCCTATCAGGATCTGCTTGCACTTTACAATCAGCTTGATCCTTATGCACTCAACCGTCTTATCATGTCACCCTCTACCATGCTCAAGGTCATGAGCCTTAATGAGTTCAAGAATCCTCTGACCGGCATCAACTTCCAGGGCACCGGCAACCCCGGCAATCCTCTCGGTGCCAAGCTGCTCCGCTCCAATGCAGTCGCCGATGGCAATATCATCGGTCTTGACGCAGGCTGTGCACTTGAAATGGTGGTTGCCTCCGACGTAAGCGTTGATTACGATAAGCTTATCGACCGTCAGCTCGAGCGTGCCGTTATCACCACCACCGCAGGCTTTGCCAAGATCTTCAAGGATGCTTCGGCTGTCCTTACCGTTTAAGTCTTATGGAGAATAAGATCAGCATTGACCGTGTTGTCGACGCTTTTTTGACCCTTGCAGGTCAGGAGGCCCTTTCAAGCGGAAGGATACTGTGCAACACCGCCGCCGAAACGCTTGGAAGCTGGCTTGACCGTTCCAAGCAAATAGGTGAGTGTGAGGCTTCGCTTAACTATGCCGCCGCTTGTATGGCCTATTACCGATATGTTCTGAAAAGCACCGATGATACCCGTAGCATCAAAGCAGGTGATATCACCGTGAACGACGACTCGGACAAAACGGTGAGCTTTGCCAAAAATCTTATGGACGATGCTCTTCATTCGGTTGAGCATCTGTTTAAGCCAAAGCGCTTTGCATTTGTAAAGACCGAGGTGTGTTAATTGAATTACAAAAAATCGGTAGACGAGCTGTTTTGCACCTTGGGCGAGGATATCAAGGTGTCGATCGACGGCAAGATAACCCAGACCAAGGCGCTTATTCAGCCAATGCGCTATAAAAATAAAATGTATCTTGAGCCGGAACGAACCGAGCTTGGATTTAAGGATTCCGAGTGCTTTTTGTACCTTGGCCCTGCCGAGCAGGATTTTACGGGTAAGGAAAGCAATACGGTTATCGAGTCGGCTGACCGTTGCTATAAGGTCTCCCGTGCCGACCGAATAGCTCTCGGCGGTATCACACAGTATATCTGGGCGGTTCTGGCCCCAAGATACAAGGACGGTGTTTTTGATGCACTCTAAAAAAATAATCGATGAAATATGCCAAACCCTGATTTCTGACATAAGCCTGTATGATATAACCGTCATATCGGAATTCCCGTCGGTTAAGCAGGACGTTCCATTGCAGCGACCTGTTGTAAGTGTCGGACTTGAGGCAATCGAGATAACAGGGACTGATAACGAGCTTCCCATCTCGGCTGATGCCTCACCCATTTACTACAAATTCGGTTTGATGCTTTGTGTCCCAAAGGCAGGTACGGGTACGGTCTGCCACGATGCAGTCGACCGTATACTCAAAAGCCTAAAGGCAACTGTGAGCGATTATTCCGTGACCGAGATCAAGGTGGGTCAGATGAAGTACAGCAGTACTTTGGGAGCATTGACCGTGCCGATCACCATTACTATCTATAACGGTAACGCATACTAACCAAGCATAAGGACGGCTTGAAGCTATTTCGGCTTCAAGCCGTTTTTTTGTTCAAACTCTACTTTAAGTTACCTTTTATTGTTTCGCATTTGTTGACTTTGAAATTCGGCGGTATTAGACTAAAATCAGTAATTATTCGGAGGTCAATATGAAAAAGTGCATTTCTTTAGGCTTTATCCTACTTATGATGCTCGGACTTATGATAGGTTGCGGCAGCGATCCTTCGCCGAGCGCGCCGTCCTCGGGTCAGAACGCTTCAACGGTGGATATCCGCTACGCTGATGCCGACGGTGACGCTGTATACCGCATAATCCGACCGGCCGAGAGCGAGGTGTCTTCATCGGCACAAAAGCTGTTCAAGGCCTTCAAGGATATCGGTATCCGTATGACCTCGACCACCGATTGGGAGGACGGCACCGATACCTATGAGATACTTGTCGGCCGCACTAACCGAGCCGAGACTGAAACGGCCAAAAATATGCTTGCCGAAAAAACAGGCGGCCGTTATGAGGATTATATAATCTGCAGTATAGGTCAAAAGATAGTCATCTACTCGCAAAGTGACAGCGGTGTTGCGGCGGCGGTGGATCATTTTATTGCCAACTACATCAAGGTTGAAGGTGTTAAAGGCGGTATCGAGTACACCTTTGCCAAGGAAGGCGATTTTGAAAATATCACCGTCAACGGTGTGTCGCTTGGAAAATACAGCTTTGTAAGACCGCACTATAACTCGTCTTATCTTACCGAGACTCAGATGCAGACGGTATCTGAGGACGTTTTAAAACGTTCGGGTTATTGCCTTGAAATACTCCATGATACCAAAACCAAGGCAGAGGAGTATGAGATAATTGTCGGCAACTGTGACCGTGACGGCGTACAGACAACGACCAATACCGATGAGTACAGCATCCGCATAGAAAGCACTAAAATTTACCTGAACGGTGGCAGTGCACACAGCATAGCAATGGCCGTGACCGAGCTTGGAAAAATGCTCAAGGGCAACCTGACCGACACTGTGGTCACAGGCAGTTATGCCCAAACAGTAGCAACCTATGACCAAAGCACATACTATGCAAAAAGTTGGGGTGACGATTTCGACGGCACGGCACTTGACAACACCAAATGGGGTCAGGTCACCGAAACCGATTCTGCGCCCGGGAAAAACGGTAAGCTGAGCATCCGTTCGGGTGATCCG
>JAZQCY010000117.1:0-25074 GCA_045546555.1 Acutalibacteraceae bacterium
TCGAGAGACGCGCCACCACCGGTAGAGATGTGGCTCATCTTAGGACCAAAGCCCAAGGTGTTAACGGCTGCAGCAGAGTCACCGCCACCGATAATGGTGGTAGCATCGGTCTCTGCAAGGCTCTGTGCTACTGCGATAGTGCCCTTTGCAAGAGTGGGGTTCTCAAATACGCCCATAGGTCCATTCCAAACAACGGTCTTGGCGCTCTTTACAGCCTCTGCATACATAGCAGCGGTCTTGGGACCGATATCAAGACCCATGTGGTCAGCGGGGATCTTGTCTGCATCAACAACGATGACCTCAACAGGTCCGTCGATGGGATCGGGGAATACCTTACCAACGGTGCAGTCAACAGGCAGTAAGAGTTTTACGCCGTTAGCCTCTGCCTTTGCCATCATTTCCTTACAGTACTCGATCTTCTCCTCGTCAAGCAAAGAGGTACCTACGCCGTAGCCCTTGGCTGCGAGGAAGGTGTAAGCCATACCGCCGCCAACGATAACGGTGTCAGCCTTCGAGAGAAGGTTCTCGATAACGGGAAGCTTGTCAGCAACCTTTGCGCCGCCCAAAATGGTAACGAAGGGACGGACAGGGTTCTCAACAGCGCCGCCGAGGAACTTCAATTCCTTCTGCATGAGGTAGCCAACTGCGGCCTCCTCAACATACTCGGTAACACCGACGGTCGAGCAGTGTGCACGGTGTGCGGCACCGAAAGCGTCGTTTACATAGATCTCGCAGAGAGAAGCAAGCTCCTTAGAAAGTGCTTCGCCGTTCTTGGTTTCTTCTGCTCTGTAACGGGTGTTCTGAAGAAGTACAACATCGCCATCCTTCATAGCTGCGACGGCTGCCTTTGCATTCTCGCCGACAACACAGTCGTCAGCTGCAAAAACAACGTCCTGACCCAAATGCTCGGAAAGTCTCTTTGCAACGGGTGCGAGGCTCAATTCGGGCTTGGGCTCACCCTTGGGCTTGCCGAGGTGAGAGCAGAGGATGACCTTTCCGCCGTCTGCGATAAGCTTCTTGACGGTGGGAAGTGCTGCAACGATACGGTTTTCATCGGTGATGACGCCATTCTTCAAAGGAACGTTGAAATCGCAACGAACGAGAACACGCTTGCCCTTGACATTGATGTCATCTACAGTTTTCTTGTTTAATACTGACATAATGAAACATCCTTTCAGAATTATTGTCAAATTTTGAACAATCTTATTTTATAACATCTTTGCCGATTTTTCAAGATGTTATTTGTATAAATTAGTGAAATTTTTGACAGAGTTTTATGACATAATGAATAATAGGTGAGTTTTGTTATCTACGCTTTGAATAATAATCAGATCTGATTGTACTTATTTACATATTTTGCTTGATAATTCTTCAGTGCTGTGTACGGGTAAGCCTTCCCCGGCGGGGGAAGGGGGACCACGGAGTGGTGGATGAGGCGTTGGTCGGTTACAATTCAGTAAATATTATCCCACTGTATTTTACTACTCATCCGTCACGCTTGCGCGTGCCACCTTCCCTCACAAGAGAAGGCTGACGTCCTTTGTGCCTTGGTTGAAAGTTATGAACCGGTTATTCCTCCCACTTATAATTGTGGAGTTGGCCTTGGTTTTGCAGCTCGGGGTAGTTCCATTGGCGCAAGACCTCGTAAACACCCACGCAGACGGTGTTGGAAAGGTTAAGGCTTCGTGCCTTACCGATCATAGGCAAACGGACACATTCGTCGGGGTGCTTTAACAGCAATTCCTCGGGCAGACCCTTGGTCTCCTTGCCGAAAAACAGATAGCAGTTGTCCTTGTATTCCACGTCCGAATGGGTCTTTCGTCCTTTGGTGGTGAAAAAGGCAAACTGGCCGTCATTTTTGGAGAAAAAGTCGTCCAAATTTTCGTAATATGTAATATCAAGCAGGTACCAATAATCAAGTCCTGCACGTTTGAGCTTTTTATCGTCGATCGAAAAGCCCATCGGCTTTACGATATGAAGTCGGGCGCCCGTTGCGGCGCAGGTTCGGGCAATGTTGCCCATATTCTGCGGAATTTCGGGTTCGACTAAAACTACGTTTAATGTTGCCACTGTTTTACCTCTTTTTATTTATACTCTTGATTCAAGCAAGGTTGCATTGCCGGTGATTATCACGCTGCCGAAGCCTGCCGGGATGAACACACATTCTCCGCACTTTAGTTCAACGTCACCGACGGTGCATTGACCCTCAATACACAGAATTGAAGAAAATGATGTGTTATCCACATTTAATTCAATGCTGTGCGGGCGAACTGAGGAAGCCCCTACGGTATATTTTTTAACCGTGAAATATTTACACTCAGCGAGGGTGGTTTCGACCTCACCGTTTTCGTGCAGAACGGGGCAGGTGGGCGGTGCGGTCACGGTGACCTCCAAAGCCTTTTCGGTGTGAAGCTCACGAGGCCTGCCGTCGGCACCCACTCTGCCATAGTCGTAAACACGGTAGGTGGTGTTGCTGTTTTGCTGGATCTCGGCAATCAGCAGACCTGCACCGATGGCGTGCACCGTGCCCGATTCGATAAAGAAGCAATCGCCCTTTTTCACCTCGACCTTATTGAGAATATCGGTCAGAGTGTTGTTCTCAATGGCCTTTTTGAACTCTTCTTTGGTGGTTTGCTCTTTAAAGCCGTAATAAAGGTAAGCACCTTCATCACAATCGACAACGTACCACATTTCGGTCTTGCCGAACTCGTGCTCGACCTTTAAAGCATATTCGTTATCGGGATGCACCTGAATGGACAAATTCTGCTTGGCATCAATAAGCTTTATCAGAATAGGGAAGTCGGGGAAAGCTTCTGCGTTGGTGCCGATAAGTGAAGTGTCACTCTTTTCAATAGCCTCCCTTAAAGTCAGACCTTTGTATTCGCCGTTTTCTATTGTGGAATTGCCGTCCTTGTGGCAGGATAGCATCCAACCCTCGGCGATTTTTTCAAGGTCACATTTTAAGCCGAAATCATCTCTTAAACGTGTGCCGCCCCAAAGGTAATCCTTGAAAGCAGGCTTTAATTTCATTATATACATAGCGGTCACTCCAAAATAACTTGACAAATTATCAAGAAAATTGTACTATTTAATGAGAATAGCATTTCATGTTAATAAGTATAACATTTCAAGCTGTTTTTGGCAACAGTTTGAAACAAAAAAGGTGATAGATTTGACTAAAATGAAAAATGCCAACATACGTCAATATGCCGAGCAGATGGTCAAAGGCAACAAGGAGAAATCCACAAGGGATTTGGTTGTAAAGGTGCTTAAGGTCTTGTACTGTCTTGCGTCCGTTGCGGCAATAGTTATGTGTCTGACAATGATGATCGGAAGCTATGTTTTAATGCTTGAATACGAGGGTGTTGCTACCGCCGACGGTCAGGGCCTTTACAACGAGTGCAAGCAGTATCTCATTATGATGATAATCTGCGTATTTATGCTGGTGGCCAACTTCTTCCTTTTAAAATTCAAGTGGTGCATACCATTTGCTTTGGTGGGATGTGTCGACTGTATTTTGATTTTTACAACGTTATACGGTCCGAGCAATATCAACGCCTTTAAAACCGGTGCATCGGGCAGCTTCTGGACGATGGCTATACCTTCAATTTTAGTTGCGTTGCTTGCCATTATCCTCGGTGTTATGATCTTTATTACATACCGCATGCAGATTCCCAAGGCTTATGACAAAATTGTTGACGCACTTTATAAGTCACACAGCAAAAACGGTGAGGTCAAGCTGACACCCGAGGCTTTTGAGGAAATTATGGATAACTACAAGGGTGAGGAGATCTTCCCGACCGACCGTCCTTTGAAAAAGTCCCAACGTCGCAGAAAGCAAAAGCAGGAGGCTGAAATAGCCGAAATGACCGAGGTAAAAGAAACAGAAGAATAATTAAAAACGCAGTTCGTTACGAACTGCCTTTTTTTGCGTTTTTCCTCCGCATACTGCGATCGAAATGGCATGATATATTAATATGATCACGCCCAGTATTTGTTTCTGAATTTTAAAGGAGATAGACCAATTTTGCTTTTAAAGGTTCTCAAGAAGTTTGACTGTGATGAAAACCCGCTTTTGAAGGCTACGTCAGATATTTTCAAATCGGTAAAAATAAGCAATCTTTTTGAATACTTTAGCTTCAGATCGGTCAGATATTCTGAATAAGACATACCGACTGCCTCTTTAAAACGGGTGCTGAAATGGCTTGGGTTATAGTGCGCTATGGTCGAAACCTCTTCCAATGTGGGATCGTTTATAAAATGCATATTTATGTAGGTAAGCGCCTGATTTATCGGAGCAGCCTCGACCATTTCACTCGAATTAAAGGAGGGTATTTTTTTTAGCACCGTAATGACAAGGCAATCAAGCAGCTTTTGCATGATGATTTTGTTGGGATGGGGTGATTGGCTTTCACGAAGCATCAGCTCTGCCAAGGATGAGGCGGTTTTCAGCTCGTCCTCTGACAGTTCGGTGCAAACACCGCGGCTGTAACGTGCCAGACGGTCAAGTGTTTCGGGTGGAAGCGACGATTCGGTTATGCTTATGTTGTAAAGCTCCATATTCTCCGTGGTTGAAAGATTATGGAAGTCGGACGGGCGAAGAATACACACAAGTCCGGGCTTGGCCTCAAACACTTCACCGTTGAAATCGTGTTGACCCCGTCCACCCGTTACAAGCTCTATTTCAATATAATTATGCCAATGCAGAGTGAATTCAATATTAGCATTTATCCGTCTGAACGAAACCGAAATTTCGTTTTCTATGGAATAATGCTTTAACTCGTTGCGATTAATCCGTGCACCCATTTCGTCACATCCTTTTATAATATTCTAACATAAATTTTAAGATATTCAAGTAAATTCCAAAAAAATGATAATTATTCCGTAAATTTTGATACCAAATCAGTCGAATCAGGCGGTATAATCGGATTAAAAGGAGGTCGCTTTTATGAACCTGAACGGAAACTGGAATTTGTATTATTATGAGCACGGGACACTTGATATTAATCATCCGTCCGAGCTGAAGGCAGGCGGTGCCAAGTGTATCAAGTCCACAGTGCCGGGCAACACCCAGCTTGATCTTATCAAGGAGGGTCTTTTGCCTAAGGATATTTTTAAGGGTGAGAACATCCTTGAAACCGAGAGGTTTGAGACCTATGACTGGTGGTACGAAACCGAATTTGTACCGACCGAGGCCAAAGCAAATGAAATGGTCTATCTGCATTTTGGTGCGGTGGATTGCTTTGCCGAGTATTACCTTAACGGTGAATTGATCGGTATGAGTGATAATGCATTTATCGAGCAGGATTTTGAGGTCGGGGAGTCTTTGAATTACGGTGAAAAAAACACTCTGCACGTGTACATTAAATCGCCTATTGCGGTCATCAACGAAACACCTATGCCTTGCGGTGTGAATTATTACAGCTGGCATATGTTTGACCCCATGGCGTTGCTTGTCCGCAAGCCTGCCCATGAATTTGGCTGGGATATTATGCCGAGATGTGTGACATCGGGAATCTGGCGTGATGTTGAACTGCAGTATCGACCGATATACGGCTTTGAGTCACTGTATTTTGTTACACACTCGATCAACGGTAACGATGCGGCAGTGCGACTTTATTACGACGCAAAGGTACCGCTTAAATACACCTCCAAGAAAATGAAAATGAAGATAACTGGTAAATGCGGCGACTCGGAATTTTCAGCTGATACCGCAGTTTACGGTAAAGCGCAGATTGCTATGTTTAACGTCAAAAACGTTAAGCTTTGGTGGCCTAAAAACTACGGTGAGCCCGATCTCTATGATGTTACCGTGACCTTACTTGGTGATGACGGCGAGGTTATTTGTGAGGAAAAGGTACGTCAGGGCTTTAGAACTATAAAGCTTGAGCGCACCGAAACCGCAGTAAACGGCAACGGCTGTTTCAGATTTTTTGTCAACAATGTTCCTGTTATGATCGTTGGCTCAAACTGGGTGCCGATGGATTGCTTCCACAGCCGTGATAAATTGCGATATAGGAAGGCTCTTGAACTGGCGGTTGACTGTAATTGCAATATGCTTAGGTGTTGGGGCGGTAATGTTTACGAGGATCACGATTTCTTTGATTTCTGTGATGAAAACGGCATTCTTGTTTGGCAGGACTTCGGAATGTCTTGTATGTTCTATCCGCAGACCGAGGAATTTTTTGAGAAGATACGTATTGAGGCCGAAAGTGTTGTCAAAAAGCTTCGTAATCATACGTCTTTGGCAGTTTGGTCCGGTGACAATGAGATCGATATGATGGTGTATAGCAACGGTTTGGCACCATCAAGAAACAGGATCACCCGTGAGATTATTCCCGACGTTCTTATGATGAACGATCCTGTACGCCCGTACCTGCCTTCGTCGCCATATATTTCAGACGAGGTCTTTAAGCTCGGTGGATCGGCACTTGTTGAGGATCACCTTTGGGGACCGAGAGATTATTATAAGGGTGAGTACTACACCGACTCCAACGCCTGCTTTGTCAGTGAAACGGGATACCACGGTGCTCCGTCGGTTGAATCGTTGAAGAAAATGGTTGATGAGGAATATTTAATGCCGACCCCGACCAACAAGCAGTGGATATTACATTCCTCTGACCAAAAGGGCGGCAACGGCCGTGTTATGCTGATGATAAACCAGATAAGACAGCTGTTCGGTCTTGAACCCGATAACCTTGAGGATTTTGTGTGCGCCTCACAGATAAGTCAGGCTGAGGCTAACAAGTTTTTTGTTGAGCGTGCCCGTATGAAGATGGATTATATGGGCGGAATAATCTGGTGGAATCTTATCGACGGTTGGCCGCAAATGTCGGATGCCGTTGTGGATTATTACTACGATAAAAAGCTGTCGTATTACTATCTTAAGCGCTCTATGAGGCCGTTTGCCGTAATGATGGGCGAAATAGAGACGGGAGGCTATCCGATAGTTGCCGCCAACAGCACAAGAAATGCCGTTTCGGGCAGGTTGACCGTTACCGATTGCGAAACGGGTGCGGTTATGTATGATGGCGATTTTTCGGCGGGTGCCAACTGCAATACACGCTTGGGCAAGATAAACATTCCCCATTCCCAAAAGGGAATGCTTATCTTAAAGTGGGAAACCGAGGACGGAAAGTTCTTTAACAACTATCTTTACGGCACACCCGGATTTGATTTTGAAGCCTATAAAAGGTGGCAGAAATGCTTTGAAGAGGTCGAAAGAAACGTATAAACAAAAGGCTCCCTTGTGCATACAAGGGAGTCTGTTGTTATAGTTTTTCGAGTTCGGTTCTCAAGGCGTCGTCGGGGTGGGACTTTTCAAGAAATACCTTATTGGGGTCACGCAATTTTTCAAACTCCTCAAAGTATCTCAAGCCGAACTCATAAAGAGCCTCGGAGTTGAAATGCAGGTTGTCGGCGTTTGCGCCAAGTCCTTCGGCACTGACAAAGCCCGTATTCGGCATCTTTTCGGCAACCGACCTCATTATTTCGTTGACCAACGGTGCGTTGATATAGTGAGGGTTTTGAGGGATCCTATCCTTCAAGAAATCTCCGAGTCCGCCGATTAAAAAGGGAACATCATAAAGGTTAAGACGTTGCTTGAAGGTGTTTAACACGGCTTCAAGTCGCTCGGCAATATAAGGGTGTTTGTCATCGGCACAGTCCGATTCGCCCTGGTGCCATAAAACACCTGCAACGGTCGAGGTGCGCTGTGCAAGCAGGGTCTGATATACCGCATTGTCAAACAAAAGACCGTCAGGCTGCCACTGCAAAAGGCTTGTGCCGCCGTCGGCGCAGGGGATAAGTCCAACCGTCACGCCGTATTTTTCGGCATATTTCTCGGCAAAGCTTTCGGCAAGGCTCACGCCCGAAAATGAACGGTCGGGGTTTATGGGACGGAACATTGGCTGCCAACGTCCGTTGCGGAGAATTTTAATATTTTCGGTATTTATAGGTCTTGCATCGGCTATTTTGCCTCTGCCTGCCATATTCGATTGACCGACAAGTAAAAATGAGTGTATCATAAAATCACCTCTTAAATTACAATATTATAATAACAAACTCATATTTTATTGTCAATGCAAACATTAAATTTGCTCTATAAAAACGAAAAAGGCTGCCGACAATTCGGCAGCCGTTATTTCGTCATGCTTTTTAGCAAGTCAAGAATCAGTTAGCTTTGTTAAGACGGACAACGAGAGCAGACTTCTTTCTTGCAGCGGTGTTCTTATGAAGAATACCCTTAGAAACTGCCTGGTCGATCTTCTTTACTGCAACCTTAACAACCTCTGCCTTGTCAGCAGCATTGTTCTCAATTGCAGCGTCAGCCTTCTTGATTGCGGTTTTAAGAGCGGAGTTGATGCTCTTGTTACGCATGTAGTTAGCTTCTGCGACGAGTACGCGTTTTTTGGCGGACTTAATGTTAGGCATAGTTCCACCTCCTTGAAATAATACATAGCGGACATTACAATCCACAGTGAATATATAATACCACCCCTTTTACCAAAATGCAACACTTTTTTTGCTGTTTTTAAAATTTTTTCAATATGAATAACTAAGACCTTGTTACTTAAAATAAATTAGGACAAAAACACAACAAAGGAGTATGAGAAATGGGTGTCAGAACAGATATTGCGGTCGAATTTATGGCCGATAAAACTCAAAATGAGCAAAACGTTAAGGTAAAAAAGTATGACGTTGATGGGATCAAAGTCACCAACGTTGAGATATTAAACGAGTCCGCCGCCAAGGAGATCGGAAAGCCTATGGGAAAATACGTTACGCTTGAGGTGGACGAAGGACGCAATATTTTCGATTCAGACATGCTTCGTGAGATACTTGTTGCCGAAATAAGAGGCTTGGTTGGAGCAATAGAGGGTGACATTTTGGTGGTCGGCATAGGTAACAAGACCGTCACACCCGATGCCTTGGGACCAAAATCGGCTTCGGGAGTTTTTGCAACACGCCATATTTCGGATAACCTGAAAAAGCAGTTGGGGCTTTCACACATGGCCTCGGTTTCGGTCATAAGTCCCGGTGTTTTGGGTCAAACGGGAATGGAAGCGCAGGAGATTATCGAGGGTGCGGTTGAGCGAATCGACCCCAAGGCCATCATTATTATTGATGCGCTTGCCGCACGTGAGGTATCACGTCTTGGCCGCACCGTGCAGTTGAGTAACACGGGTTTAGCCCCGGGTTCGGGTGTTGGCAACTCAAGAAACGAGCTGTCCGAAAAGACCTTGGGTGTAAAATGCGTAACCGTCGGTGTGCCGACCGTTGTGGATGCCTCGACATTAAGCTTTGACCTTACGGGCAAAAAACGCCGTGAGCATGAGCCGCTTATTGTAACCCCAAGGGACATCGACCGAATGATAGAAAAATCAAGTCAGGTCATAGCCTATGCCATAAACGTTGCGCTTCAGCCTGAAAATGCCTTTGAGGTGCTGTCCTCCTGCGTCTAAACGTAAACCTTCTTGCATAATATTTAGTATATTATGTAAGGTCAAGGTGTGTATATGGACAGATTTAAGCCGATTTTAAGGGTGATTGCAGGTGCGCTTGCGGTGTGCCTTGCCGTTGTGAGCGTGTTGGGTCTTGATATCAAATCGCTTTATAACAAGGCGGCGCTCATGGCACTGGCTTTTGCGGCACCCGAGGGAATATCGTGCTTGTTTGAAATCGATGATACAGCACCGCCAAAAATCGACAGCGATGTAAATCCGCCGTCCGAGGTGGTTCAAGGCGTTATCCCCGAGGCTGAAGGAGGCGGCTCACAATCGGTTAGCAAGCCTATTGAGCAAAAGGTGATGGGGCATATTGTGAAAAAGACCTTGACGCCCTACAACGCCAAAGCTCATTCAAACGGTGTATATATAAGTAACACAAGCGGTGCCGATATAGATATTGCCGCTGATTTGGCATCCGAGCTCCCGTTTAGGGTGGAAAAATCATCCGAGCCGCAGATACTGATATACCACACCCACGCAACCGAGGGCTTTATGACCGATGAAAGCGAATATTACACCGATTTTGACGAGCCACGCAGTACCGATACCGAGGTCAACATTGTGAAGATCGGTGAGGTTATAGCACAAAGGCTAACCGAGGCGGGGTACTCGGTCATACACGACAAGACTCTGCACGATCACCCGGGTTATTCGGGCAGCTACAGCCGTTCGGCCGAAACGGTCAAGAAAAATCTCCAAAAGTATCCAACAATTAAAATTGCTATTGACGTTCACAGGGATTCAATATCAAGCGGCAAAAGTGACAAGGTCGCACCCGTTGTTATGGTCAACGGCAAGGAGGCCGCACAGGTCATGCTGGTTATGGGAAGTGAAACGGGCAGTATCGAAAACCACCCCGATTGGCGGCAGAATTTGAAGCTTGCAACCAAGCTTCAGTATGTTTTTGAAAACTCATATCCGCAGCTTGCAAGGGCGATGCTGCTGCGTTCGGCAAAATACAATCAGAACCTCACAACGGGGTCGATTCTTATTGAGGTCGGCAGCGATGCCAACACGCTCGAGCAGGCTATATATTCGGCCGAGCTTGTCGGTGACTCACTGACCGTCCTGCTTAATTCACAGTAAAGGATGTTTTAATTGCTTCATCTTGGTCGGTCGGGCCGTGTCATACTGCGTTCAATGCTTATTACTCTTTTTATGCTGACCTGCGCCGTAACGGCAGTTTTGCTTATGGGTCAGGCCTATTCGGCCATGCAAAGAGACATCTTCGGTATTGAAGCCAAGGCCTTTTGGTTTAGCAGTAAGGATCACGTGACGGTGTTCGGCAAGGAAATATATTTCCCTTTAATAAGTATAACCGAACAGGTCGTTGGATTTTTCCAAAAGCACAGTTCGGGCATGATAAAGCTCCTTGGGTACGTTATAAGTACAACCAAGGAGCTTGGAAATATCATATTAGATCTATTCAACCGATAAAAGGCTCTTATCCCTTAATCGCATAAGACCCGAATCTCGGTGGATGTGCACGCTCATAACAACTGCCAATCCCAGATAGGTACACAGCAAAGAGGTTCCGCCTGCCGAGAAGAAGGGTAACGCAACACCGATAACCGGCAACAGCCACAGACACATTCCGATGTTTATTACGGTCTGTGACACAAGCATCGAGAACACACCCGAGCAGATAACAAGACCGAGCCTGGTATTGGAACGGAAGCCGATACGCATTATGCGTATACATATTGCCGCCATAAGGACAAGCATCAAAAGGCAACCGACAAGACCCAGCTCCTCACCGATGGCGGTGAAGATAAAGTCGTTATAGGCATAGGGAATACCGCCGCTTTGGGTCAACGTTCCGTTAAATAAGCCCTCGCCGAAAACACCGCCGTTGGCCATACCGATACGACCTCTCCATTGCTGATAAAGGGTGTTCAAATAATCGGCTTCGGCTCCAAAGAACAGAGCGTTTATTCGCGCCTGCTGATCGTCGTTCATAACGAACAGATAAATAAAAGGCAGGGCTACGACCACCAGTGACAGAGCGATTATAAAGTAACGTGCCTTTACGCCTGCCGCAAACATCATTCCGACAAACATCAAAGCGAATATCAAAGCGGTACCGTCGTCACCCTGAAGGTGAATAAGCACAACGGGTATGCCGCCGTGGATACATAAAAGTATAACGTGCAGGAACTTTTTAACTCTGTCACCCAAAACGTGACAGTGATAGCTGAAGGTTAAAACAAAGCATATCTTCAGCAGCTCGGACGGCTGAAACGAGATGTTACCGGGGAGCATAAGCCATGCCTTGTCATCGGTGATACCGGGTGCAAAGCCGATAAAGAAGGTCAAACCGACGGGGACAAGACCGCCCAACGCTATCAAAAACCAAAAGCGCGAAAAATTCTTATAATCGAAGTTGCTGATAACGATCATTGCAACAACGCCAAGACCCAAGGCACCCAACTGAGTAATAAAGTTGGAATAGTCCTGACCGTAGTAGTTATATGTTGTTGAAAGCACCATAACACAGCCGTAGAGTGTTGTGACGATGCAGAGTATATACAACAGCTTGTCGCATTCACGGATATAGTCCGCAATGCGGCGGAATATCATTTTCATACTTTTCCTTTCCGATGGATACCATCAAAGTAGAAATATATAAGTATTATACTCTAATTATAAAAATAGTTCAAGAGAGACTTTATTTTTTCTTAAATGTGTGTTATACTTATCAAACGAAAGCGTGTTTTCGGGAGGATGGAAATGGGGAAACAAACTGTTATCACACATTCGAGACTTGAGACCGAAAGCTTTGCCGCAGAATTTGCCAAAACGGTGGGTGCCGGCACGGTCATAGCCTTTGAAGGTGACCTTGGAGCAGGCAAGACCTGCTTTACTTCGGGCTTTGCAAAGGGTATGGGATATTCGGGAGAGGTCAATTCACCGACCTTTGCCATTGTCAACGAATACCTCGGTGGCAGGCTTGATATCTACCATTTTGATATGTACCGTGTTGAGGGTTGGGACGACCTTTACACCACGGGATATTTTGAGTATCTTGAAATGGGCGGTGTTCTGATGGTCGAATGGAGCGAGAATATCGCTTCGGCTTTGCCCGAGGATACCGTCAAAGTAACCATCGAAACGCTTTCTGAAAATGAACGCAGGATAACAGTAGAGGATTAGTATGAGAATATTGGGAATTGAATGCACCGCCACACCTGTTTCGTGCGCAATTGTGGAGGACGGCAAATTAAAGGGTGAGTTTTTTCTGAACCTAAAAACCACCCATTCACAGACGCTTTTACCTATGGTCGAGCAGGTCTTGAAGCTGTCGGGATTGAGCTTCAGTGATATTGACGTTGTAGCCGCAACGGCAGGCCCGGGGTCGTTTACGGGTGTAAGAATAGGCATCAGCGCCGTAAAAGGACTTTGCTTTACCGAAAAAAAGCCGTGCGTGCCCGTGTCGGTGTTGGAGTCCATGGCCTATAACCTGATAGGCCAGAACTGCATCGTATGTGCCGCAATGGACGCAAGATGTAATCAGGTCTATAACGCTTTGTTTGAGATCAAAGACGGCAACATAACCCGTCTTTGCGAGGATAGAGCGCTGATGATAGAGGATGTTTTAAAGGATCTTGCCGAAATATATTCAAAGTCGCCCGAAACCCCGATATTTGCGGTGGGTGACGGTGCCGAGCTTTTTGTAAGATCGACCAAAGATAAGGGTGTACCCGTAAAGCTTCCGCCCGAGCATCTTAAACTGCAAAGGGCATCAAGTGTGTGCTTTGCGGCCGAAAGCAGAGCAATGGCAGGCGATACGGTTGATCCCGATAAGCTTTTGCCTGTGTATTTAAGGCTTCCGCAGGCCGAGCGTGAGCTCAAGAAAAAGCAGGAAGCGGCCAAGCGGTAAAATAAAAACAGTAAATAATATCTGAAAGGATGTATATAAAATGAGTTTCAAAAAAGGTGATATTTTGGCAATCGGTTGCGACCACGGCGGTTTTGAGCTTAAAAACGCTATCATTGCACACATGAACGAAAGAGGCATCGAGGTCAAGGATTTCGGCACCTTCGACGGCGCTTCGGTCGATTATCCCGAGATCGCACTCAAGGTTACCGCTTCGGTCACTTCGGGCGAGGCTAAAAGAGGTATTTTGGTTTGCGGTACCGGCATCGGTATGTCGATGGCCGCCAATAAGGTCAAGGGCATCAGAGCCGCAGTTTGCACCGAGCATTTTTCTGCAAAGTACACCCGTCTGCACAATGATGCCAACATTATGTGCCTCGGCGGCCGTGTTATAGGCCCCGGCGTTGCCTGTGAATTGGCCGACCTGTTTGTCGACACCGAGTTTGAGGGCGGACGCCATCAGCGCCGTGTTGATATGGTCATGTCTATTGAGGAAAAGTAATAATACGTAAATAAAGAAGCACCGTGTTGCCAAGACGACAACACGGTGTTTTTTATCTCTTTGAGTTTTTAGCCTTGATAAGGCGGATGTCGCTTCCAAAGCAGGGGCAAACGGTGTAGCTTCCGATGATGCGTGATGCAACACGCTCGGAATAGGTGTCGTTTATCTGCTTGATGTCAAGATTGGTGCTGATAACGGTTGAAAGACCTTTTAAAAGTCGGGTGTTGATAATGTTGTAAACAATAGACGAGCTTAACTGTGTCGAAAACTCGGTTCCGAGATCGTCCAGAATCAACAACTCACAACTGTTAAGACTGTCTATCTTGGCGGTCGAGCCCGAGCGGTCAAAGGTCTCACGGCTGACCTCGGTTATGAGATTCTGTGCCGAGCCGTAGACCACGCTGTGACCCTTTTTCAGCACCTCGTTGGCAATAGCCAATGACAAGTGCGTTTTGCCGAGACCGCTACTACCGGTAAAGAGCAGGTTTTTGCCCTCGGGGAATTTGTCGGCAAAATCACGGCAGATCTTTAAAATTGCTGACATCTGGCGTCTTGGCGAAACACCCTTTTCGTTCTTTTCCTCGCTGTAATAGTTAAGGTCGAAGCTGTCAAAGGTCGAAATATCAAGCGGCATATCGCCCAAAAGGGAGGTATAGCTCAATGTAGTGGCAAGCTCGGTCACACATTCGCAAAGCTTACCATCGCAATAGCCCGTGTCGTTGCACTTTTTACAGCAGCATTCAGGTGCTTCGGGCAGCTCGGCCGATTTAAGTATTCTTGCTTTTTGGACAGTCAGCTCATTAAGCTCTTTTTGCAGTTTTTCGGCCTCAACGGTATTGCCCGAAAACATCAGCAAAGCGGATCTTGATGCCTTTATCTGCAGTTGAGTGTCAATATCGGACAGCTCGGGGTGTGCCGCATAAGCGTCACTTTTTTGCTTCTCAAATTCACGCTGAGCCTTTTTGCGGCGGTCGGAGACCTGCTTTAAGGCCTCACGCAAAACGTCGTTGGAAAACGCCATTTAGTTGTCCTCCTCGTTGGATGTGATGATGCCGTTGATAAAATCGGAGTAGTCCGAAACATTGTCGGTCTTTGGTACAGTTGGCTTTTTAGCGGTTAAAGCGGCGATATCCTCAACCGTTTTAACGCCGGCCTTGTGCCACTCGGCAATGACCTTTTTTATATAAGGAATAGAAAATTTCGAGGTTGTGTTGATGCAGACCTCATAAGCCTCACGGATGATATCGTGTCCGTAGCCCCATTCGTTGACCCATTGGTCGGCCGTTTCAAGCTCGGTTTTAGAGGGTGAACGGTGCTCGATGCCGAAGGCGGTCTCAACCAAATGCCAGGCCGATTTCCTGCGCCGCATAATAACAAGGCGCTGTTCGGCGGCTTCAATATCCGCAACACCGTCGTTGGCCCATTCAATGGCGGTGCGCTCGATAAAACCAATGTTGGCACGGCCCTCGGTCACGGCAAAGCCGACTATCATAAGTATCAGCGAGCCGGGCAGTCCCATATCGTCGTGCAACCACAAAAGGGTAGAGGCCTCGCTCTGACGCAGTATCCTTCCCATTTTCTGCTCGGCTTCACGAAGCATAAAGGCAACCTCGGGGTCCTCAAAGCCACGGCGGGCGACCTCGTCACGTCCGGGCTTTACTGCGGCTGAACGGACGGCCTTATGTCTTTTCTCGGGCTCGGCCTTGGGGGCGGCTTCTTGGGTACTGCAAAGCACGCCACGCTCGCACCAATGGTCAAGTGCATCACGGACGGTGTATTCATCAAGCTTTAAGCCTTCAGAGGCGGCTGTGATATCGTACTGCTTGTCTGCGTTTTTAAGGCACCACAAAAGCACCTTGAGCTGTTCTGCCGAGGCCAAACGCAAATGCTTGTCGGCAACCGATGCGGGAACTGCGAACATAGCCGTCAGCTCTCCCGGATTCAAATAATATCCCATATTTCCCTCAAATTATAAAATAGTCTTTTTTATCCAAACTGTAACTGTCAGCGGCGATAAGCAAGGCCGGATCAAGCCAACCGGTCAACATCCATTTGTTGTTTGTGTAGTCAAAAACGGCAATTGTGCAATTAGGGCGGCGCACCGCAGAGGAATCATGCTCACCGATAACGAGCTTCAGCATACGTGACAGAACACCGCCGTGTGTAAATACGGCAACGCTGTTGTGATCGGAGGCTTCAAGTGTGGCCAAAAACTGCTCCAAACGCTCGGACAGCATTTTGCGGTTTTCACCGCCAAAGCGTGTAAAATCCATTGTTTTAAACGCCTCTTGAATATCGGGATTGGTATACACAATGGGCTGGTTTTCCAAGGTGCCCAAAGAACGCTCACGTATCAATGCAGAGGTTTCGGGTTCACGGTTTGGGAAAACGATCTTGGCAGTTTGTATGGCACGGCAAAGGTCGCTGGAGTATACCTTGTCAAACTTAAAGCTCGACATAAAAGGTTTTATCGACTCGGCATCCTTTCGGCCTTTTTCGGTCAAGGGACAGTCTACCCATCCGGTAAACAGCTTTTTTTGATTGTTTTCGCTTTCACCGTGACGAATCATAAATAAACGCATCCCAACACCCCCAAACTATGTATCTAATACATTATAACATCAGCGCAAACAAATGTAAATACGGTATTTTATTAAAATATTTTTGAAAATTAAAGTTGAGGAAAAGAGAGGAAACAAGAGAAAACAAGAGAAAATGAGAGCATTGCAAATTTATTTTAAAATTTTGAAAATTTGGTGTTGACAAGTGTGTTTCACTGTGGTATTATATCAAGGCTGAAAAAAGAATTTTATTCGGAGGTTAACGTTATGTCTACTTTTATGGCAAAACCCGCCGATGTTACCCGTAAGTGGTACATCATCGACGCTGCAGGCAAGCCCCTCGGCCGTGTTGCTGCCAAGGCTGCCGAGCTTCTTCGCGGAAAAGTAAAGCCCACTTTCACTCCTCATGTTGACTGTGGCGATCACGTAATCATCATCAACTGTGAGAAGGCTGTTCTCACCGGTAACAAGCTGGAGAAGAAATTCTACTACCGTCATACCGGTTATGTTGGCGGCCTCAAGGCAGTTCAGTATGCCACTTTGATGGCAGAGAGACCTGAGCTCGCAATGGAGCTTGCTGTTAAGGGCATGGTTCCCGATACCACTATCGGCAGACAGGCTCTCACCAGACTTCGCATCTACAAGGGTGCTGAGCACGTACACGCAGCTCAGAAGCCTGAAGAGTATGCGTTTTAATTGAAGGGAGGACATACTGATGTTTGAAGGAAAGCCTTATTTCTATGGAACCGGCAGAAGAAAGAGTTCTGTCGCACGTGTACGTGTTTACAACGGTACCGGTAAAATCACCATTAACGACCGTGATATCGAAGAGTATTTCGGTCTTGAGACCCTGAAGCTTATCGTTCGTCAGCCTTTGGCACTCACCGGCAACCTCGACAAGTTCGATATCGTTTGCCGTGTTGCAGGTGCGGTGTTACCGGACAGGCCGGTGCTATCCGTCACGGTCTCTCCCGTGCACTCCTCCAGTTCAATGAGGAGCTTCGTCCCGAGCTCAAGAAGGCAGGCTTCTTGACCCGTGACCCGAGAATGAAAGAGCGTAAGAAGTACGGACTCAAAGGAGCTCGTCGCGCACCCCAGTTCTCAAAGAGATAATCTGTTATCTTGCTTTTTACAAGCCTTGTGGAAACACAGGGCTTGTATTTTTGCGCTCCGAGCGCTCGTCGCCGCGCTTACTGCGCCCGTCCCCTCTGTCTGCTTCGCAGACATGTCCCCATTTTATGGGGAGTTACCCCAGTTCTCGAAGAGATAATCAGTTATCTTGCTTTTTACAAGCCTTGTGGAAACACAGGGCTTGTTTTTTATTTGTAAAAAAGAGCGACGATTTCGTCGCTCCTTTCGTTTTAGTATTTAATTTCCGGGAAGAGCTGATCGGCGAACCAGACCTTGGGGACGGTGAAGGTTTTGCCGTTCAAATATTCCAAAATTCCGCCGTCGGTGGTGAAGTTGAATTTTAACTTATAAGAATAAAGCGCCTGATACTTAAAGCCTTTTGCCTTATCCTTTTGGTTTACGCCGTATTTGCCGTCTCCGAGCAACGGATGCCCGATAGATGCCATGTGCGCCCTTATCTGATGGGTGCGGCCTGTGAGCAGTTCAACCTTTAAAAGTGACAATCCGTCGTGTGAGGCCATGACCGAATACTTTGTGCTGACGGTCTTGGTTTCGGAGGTCTTAGTGGATTTGATATAGACCTGCTTTCTGTCCTCATTTTTCTCAAGGAAGCCTTCCAGAATATCCTCTCTTTTTTTGGGCGTTCCGTGAACAACGCAGAGGTACAGCTTATCAAGCTCACGTGTCTTGATCTTATCGCACAAAATACGCAGAGCCTCGGCGTTTTTGGCGGCAATGACAATACCTCCCGTGTTTCGGTCGATACGGTTGGCGAGGCTGGGTCTGAAGCTGTTTTCGGCCTCGGGGTCATACTCGCCCTTCTCATACAAATAACGTTGTATACGGGCAATAAGCGTGTCGTTATACTCATTCTCATCGGGGTGGACAAGCAGACCTTGCTTTTTATCGGCAAGCAGGATGTTCTCGTCCTCGTAAACAATGTCCAGCACCTTTGAAGCCGACATAAAGTCGTACTTGGGGCTTTTGGGTTCGAAAAATTCATCGTTGATATACATTTCAACGACCGAGCCCAACTGCAACCGAGTGTTTATCTCGGCACGCTTGCCGTCCACCTTGATGCGCTTGAGTCTTATGTATTTGTAAAGCAAGGTTGTGGGAAGCAGGGGAGCCGTTTTTACGACAAATTTGTCCAGCCGCAGTCCTGCATCGTTTTTGCCTACTGTAAAAGATTTCATAAAATGCCTCGCAAAGATTTATTGGGTATATTATACATTAAATATTGCTCATTGGCAAGATGCAATTAAATATTAACTGCAAACCAACGCAATCCCCCAGTCGTTTTGCACACAAAACGACAGCCCCCTTTAGGCAAGGGGGCCGTTTGAAGCGAATTATTTGGTTGTTTACTTTACGGGAGGGTTGATGACGATGGTAAATGAGGTTTCGTCCGAGGGCAAGGTGACAATACCGTAATCATCAATAAATTCGGTGTCACTCACGTCAAATGTGTAATACGTGCCGACGGGTTGGATAGCGATCTGCAGCTTTGCGTTGCCGCTGACCGTAGTGTCGACTACGCGGTTGCCCGAAATAAGGTTTCCGTCGGTGTCAAAGCGTGCAAGCTCAATGCCGTACTCGTTATACACCGTGATACCCGTAAATTCGGGGGCCGAGCCGATTCCGAGATAACTCAGCATCGATGCGGCGCATTGATCTCCAACGGCATTGTAGACGATCTGACTGTAGTGGATGTCGTTGGTGGGATCTGGCTTGAAAATGCCGTCACGGGACATCTGCTCTGCAGCATTGCTGAAGATAAACAGATCATTCGTGCTGTTGGCCAACGAGTACATAGCCGCACGTGCATAGGTGTGTCGGCGGCTGTTCTCCACTGTGTCGTCGTTGGTGTTGTAGCGTGCAAAGAACGAACGGGGAAGAAAGATGCCGCCCATATCAAAGCTGCAATCAGCCATAAAGCCTTCGTGCATTTCCTTTAAAGCCTTGGCATAGCTTTCGGCGCTGTGAATGGTGGAGGCTTCGGTCTTGTAGGGTGCGTATTCCTCGTGCTCGCCTTGGTTGTAAACGTAGGCCGTTGCAACAATGTTATAATCCTCATCCAAGGCTTGATAGGTCTTGAGATAGTTGGTTACAGCGTTGTGGTACAGCATATTTTTACCGCCGTTTGAGCAGGCGCAATCGTAGGTTTCGGGATTAGGTGTCCATTCGTGCATACCGACTGCACCGACCGCCGCCTGAACAAAGACGATCTTTGCACCCGTGGCTTCGTGTATTGCTTTACCGAACGCAGGGGTGTATCCGCCCATAGTTGATGTACCGCGTGAGGCATCGGCAAGATTATACACATCGTTGGCCGAGGTCAGAGCCGTTACGCAGGAGCCCGAGAAAACGGTGCCCTCCAACGGCCTGGTAGGCTCGGCCGAGATAACGTAATCGGGATGGGTGGACGGAGCACTTGTGGGATATGATTCCTTATATTTATAAGAATACTCGTACTTGTAGCCAACACCGTCGGTGCTGTTGGACTGTCCGACAACCAAAACGATAATTACATCTTCTTTATTGGGATCATATTCAATATCACGGTCAGAGGTGACCTTTTGACTGTACTTTTTCGAGAGGTTTACGACAAGCTCGGGAGTTTCACTGTCAGAGGTATACTCCTCATAGGTGTGATCCTCATATCCTGTGTAGGGGATGGTCTTGTATCCGGGCCAGTCGGCAATATGTCTTGTGAGGATTGCGTTGTCGAGTGCATCGACAGTGCCGTCACCGTTGATATCGGCCGAAAGCTTCTCGAAGTAGTCGAGATCATATCCGGGCCAGCCTGCGATATGTCTTGTGAGAACGGCGTTATCAAGTGCGTCAACACCGTCTGCAGAGTTGACGTTACCAACGGTGTAAACGGTATCACAATCAGCAAATGCGTTTTCGCCAACTGCTACCGTTTCGCTCAGCTGTGAACGGTTAAGCTTGTCACAGCCTCTGAATGCAGAGGAACCGATGGTGGCAACGGTAGAAGGAAGGTCTGCATTTTCCAAAGCGGTGCAGTTCATAAATGCACGGCGCTCGATGGTGGTAAGTCCCAAAGGCAGGACAACAGTCTGCAGCTTGGTTGCATTAAGGAATGCACCTTCTGCAATTGTGGTAACTGTTGCAGGCACGGTAAAGGTGGTTGCATCCTTGGCGGCAGGGTAGTACAAAAGGGTCTTCATATCCTTGGTGTACAGAACGCTGTCGACCGATACAAAATTCTCATTTGCGGCATCTACGGTAAAGGATTTCATATTCTTAATGCCGTAGAATGCGCCCTTGCCGATGGTGGTTATCGAAGCGGGAATACGAACCGTCTCAAGCTTTCTTGCATATTCAAATGCATATCTGCCGATGGTAGTGGGGCCGTTTTCTATTGTGATATCCTTTACAAATCGGTTATAAAGGAAGGCGTAATCGCCGATTTCTTCGGTGGGAATGAAGTTATAAGCGGGCTTTACGGTCAACGCTTCATCCGAACCGAGATAACTGTCGAGTGTAAGCTTATCTCCCGAGCTGGTGACCTTGTAGTCGGCGGCTTCGTCAACACGTTCAACAACCTCGTCGGGTGATATGCCTTCAATCTTAATGTCGTCGATCAGCATATTGCCGAATCCCGTACCGCCTATCTGCAGTACGTTATATGTCTTGCTTGTTACAAAACTTGCAAGGAAGGTGTACGAGACCTCAAGCCAACCGTCTGTCGGGGCATATGCTTTGACCAAAAGGTATTTTTCGTGGTTGGGTGCAGTCTGACTGCTTGCGCCGTAAGAGCCGGTCTGGGTTGCGGAATTGAGTCCGCGTGCAATGTGAAGGGCAACATAAGAGCCACTTTCAACATCCAAAACCTTATATTTGAAGGAAACACGGTAGGCCTTGTTCTGTGAAAGCACAACGGCTTTGTCGGCTTCGTGGAAAAGCGATACAGTATCAACGACTGCAAAGTTGTGGCCTACAAAATCTCCACGAACACCCGTATCGGCAGCCGAACCCGAGACGTTCTGGTCAATGTTGTAGTAATAGCTGTAGCCAATTACGCTGTTACTGTCGACGGTGTCGGTGTAGAAGCGGTAGGAGGCATAGCCCTTGTTGGTTGCGGTGCCCTTGGTAAGTGTGTTATAGGGCGAATGTTTAAAATCTGAAATGGTGTAGCTCACATAGTTGCCGTCATCGGCTTCGGGTTGCTCGGTCAGCCAATCGTTGTGAGTGCCCCAGGTTCCGCTGTATGCACTGTATCCGCAGCCCTTAGTCTCAAAATCAAGGGTAACCGTGCTTGCGACGGCAATACCGTCGGAGGCATATTTGGTTATGGCTACATCATCAATATAAACGGTGCAGGTTACACCGTTAGCAACAAGGTAAAGATTGTCACAGACGTTATTGTTCTTACAGCTTGAATTGTAATTCCCTGATTCAAGCGACGACGGTGTGGTAAAGCTGAACCAGCTGTCGTGCCATTCGGTATCAGCGGCAATGTTTATGGTCGATATATTGACCTTATCAAGCGAAGCATTCCAGGTTGATTGCGATCCGACATATCCTGCAATGCAACCACCGTTGTCACCTGTTGCATTTTTGTATTTGTAGGAAACACGGTATTTGGTGTTGGGCTCAAGCACATAAGGCGAAGAAGAATCATTTGCCGAAGCCAGTTCAAAGTTGTAGCCGTTACCGTTGGGGGTGTGAAGCATCAGATAAGAGTTGGTGGGGATGACCGTTTCGGTGATGCGGTCAATATGCGTGCCCCAGGTTCCGCTATAGGCACTGTAGCCCTTACCGAACGTTTCGAAATCGAGCACCACGGTATCGGCAACGGTTACACCGTCGGCGGCATAACGTGTGATCGTGACGTTATCAATAAAAACGGTGCTTGTGTTACCGTTGACGACAAGGTAAAGTTTGTCACAGATATTATTGTTTTTGCAGTTAGCGTTGTAGTTGCCTGATTCAAGCGACGACGGAGTGGTGAAGCTGAACCAAACGTCATGCCACTCGGTATCGGTGGCGATGTTCATAGTCGACATTGAAACCTTATCCAACGACCCGCTCCAGGCAGATTGCGACCCGACATAGCCTGCAATACATCCTGCTGCGTCACCCGTGGCATTTTTATAGCTGTAGGTGATCTTGTATTTGGTGTTGGCAATAAGGGTGTAAGGTGTTGAAGAATCGGGACCGCTTGCAAGCTCCATATTATAGCCGTTGCTGTTGGGGGTGTGGAGCATCATATAAGAATTGGTTTGAGGTATAACCTCGGTTATGCGATCAATGTTGGTGCCCCATGTGCCATTGTATGCGCTGTAGCCGCAGTTCTCTGTTTCAAAATCAAGGGTTACGATGTCGGCTGCCGTTGTGCCGTTTGAAGCGTATTTTGTTATTATGACGTTATCAATATAGATCGTGCAGGTGCCACCGTTGGCGACCAGATACAAACGATCGCAGATGTTGTTGTTTTTACAGCTTGAGCTGTAATTCCCCGATTCAAGCGAGGACGGGGTTGTGAGTGAAAACCAGGCATTGTGCCACTCGGTGTCGGCAGCAATTCTTATGGTTGAAAAATTGTATTTGTCAAACTTACCGTCATAGGCTGATTTAGAACCGACGTAACCCGCAATGCAACCGCTATCGTCACCTGTTGCATTTTTGTAGGTGAAGTCGATGCGGTATTTAGTATTGGCTTCAAGTATATACGGTGATGTCGAGCCACCCGAAGCGGCAAGCTCCATATTGTATCCGTTGCCGTTAGGAGTGTGAAGCATCATATAGGAGTTGGTGTTTTTGCTTGATGCCGTTTCAATCGCACCAAAGGTCACAGTAAGGCCTGATAGGACGGTCAGCATCATAACAAACACAAGACATAAAGAAATTATCCGTTTTGTTGTTTTCATAACATCACCTTTTGAAATAATATCTATCTTAATCTTATCACACAACAAAAAATAATGCAAATGATAATTAGGCCAAAAGCGGAAAAAGTAAAATACGTGCGTTAATCAACAAAAACAGATGAATATATTGGCAAATAAATTGCAAATTAATCGTGAATTATTCTTGTTATTTTGTTTGCACACTTTTAAAAAAACAAACAAAACGACATAAACGCAGACGATAAAAAAGTCCCCTCTGCTTTGACAGAGGGGACAAAAGGTCAGGAATTATTTAACGGGAGGGTTGATGACGATCTTGAAGGAGGTCTGACCCTCGACCGAGGTGATGACACCGAAGTCGTCGACGAAATCGGTGGTGGTTCCGGCCGTGCTGTAGTTCAGAGTATACATCGTACCTGCGGGATCGATTCTGATATACAGCTTGGAGTTGTCAGCCGAGAACTCAACAACATCGCTACCCGATACAAGGTTTCCGTTTGCATCAAATGCGCAAAGCTCAACGCCGACCTTGTTAAATACGGTGATGCCGGTGAACTCGGAAGCATCGGTAAAGCCGAAGTATTTGGCCATGCTGTCGGCATTTTGTGCACCGATTGCGTTGTAAGCAATCTGGCTGTAATGGATAGAGTTGGTGGGGTCGGGCTTCAAGAGTCCGTCCTTGTAGATCTGCTCGGTAACGTTCGAGAATATGAAGAAGTTGTCAACCTCTTGTGCGGCGTGATACATAGCAGTTCGTGCATACGAAGGACGTCGGCTGTTCTGCTCAATATCGGTAGCACCGTATCTGGGGTAGTAGGAACGGGGCATATACATACCGCCGCAGTCGATCTCACACTCAGAAAGGAAGCCGTTGTGCATGGCAAGCAATGCATCGTAATAGGTTTGGTCGTCGTGAACGGTGCAGGTAGAGGCGTTGTTATAGGATTCCTCATGCTCACCCTGGTTGTAAACGTATGCGGTTGCGATGATGTTGTAGTCATCCTCAAGAGCCTGATAGGTCTTGGTGAAGTTGGCAATAGCGGTGCTGTAAAGCTTGCCGCCGCCGTTTTCACCGCAAGCGCAGTCATATTTTTCGGGCTCGGGGGTCCATTCGTGCATACCGACAGCACCCTTTGAGGCCTGAACGAATACTATCTTAGCACCGGTTGCATCGTGGAGTGCCTTACCCATTGCAGGTGAGTAACCGCCCATTGTAGAGGCACCTAAGGCTGCGGCATCGGTCTTATAGTATACATCGTTGTCAGAATTGAGTTCGGTTACGGTTGCACCGAAGAATACAGTGCCCTCATCGGGACGGGTGGGTTCAGCGGTAATTTCCCAATCAGGATGTGCAGCGCCACCGTGGTTAGTAGTGTACTTGTATTCGTATTCCTGTCTGTAACCGCCGGTACCCGAGTTGGACTGACCTGTGATAAGGATGATGATAATATCTTCCTTATTGGGGTCGTAATTGATATCACGCTTGGGGGTAACCTTCTGACTGTTTTTCTCAGAAAGGTTTACGACAAGCTCGGGAGTTTCACTGTCAGAGGTATACTCCTCATAGGTGTGATCCTCATATCCTGTGTAGGGGATGGTCTTGTATCCGGGCCAG
>JAZQCY010000118.1:0-1507 GCA_045546555.1 Acutalibacteraceae bacterium
CACCAACATCAACGACACATACACGGCGCAAAATGCCGTCCTGCGGTGCGGCAAGACCCACGCCCTCGGCTTTATACATAGTTTCTTTCATATCGTCAAGAAGCTGTGCCAAGCGTTCATCAAAATTCAACACACTTCTGCAGGTCTTACGAAGAACCGAATCACCCTCGGTCACAATATTTCTGATTGCCATAACAGATCTCCTGAAAATTAAATTATGCTGTCGGGATTGACGTTGAGTATAGCCGAAACCTTTCTTGAATACGCAGTTGCGCTGAAATCGGCCGTGACCTTGTTCATCAGCTCCCTAAAGCTTTTGGAATTTTTATATTTTATAATCAGCTTATACCGATAATTGTTGTTTATTTTGGGTACGGCGGCCGCCGTTGGGCCCAAGATGATAAGCTTTACATCAGTATATTCGTTTGAAACGTGCTGTTTTAACAGTTCAAAATAGCTCTTTGCCGCATCCTCGGTATATTTACGCTCGGTTCCCAAAAATGACACGGTGGCAATATCGCAATAAGGCGGATATATCATAAGCCTTCTTGTCATTATTTCGGAATCATAGAAGCTGTCATAATCCTGGTCGGCGGCAAGCTCAATGACCTTTGAATCGGGTTCCACCGTCTGAATGACAGCAGTACCCTTATCGGTACCTCGACCCGAGCGACCGACGACCTGCGTGAGCAACGAAAATGACCGCTCATAGCTTCTGAAATCGCTGGAATGCATTGCGATATCGGCATTCAAAACACCGACAACGGTGACCTTGGGGAAATCAAGACCCTTTGCCACCATCTGTGTGCCGAGCATTATATCATAATCACCGTCGGCAAATGCTTTGAGGTTTTTCTCATAGTCATTCCTCGTCATGGTGCTGTCGGCATCCATACGAAGTATCCTTGCCTCGGGGAAAAGCGCCTCAAGCTCAGCCTCGGCTTTTTGAGTGCCAAGACCCGAATATTTCATCCTATCGGCGCCGCATTGAGGACATTTATCGGCGTACGGCAGAGATTTTCCGCAGTAGTGACACATCAAACGGTTGTTGGCCGAGTGATAGGTCATTGAAATACTGCAGTTTTCACAGTTTATAACGTGACCGCATTGGGTACACGAAATGTAAGTATTGTACCCACGGCGATTAAGCAAAAGTATTGCCTGATGGCCTGTTTTCAAGGCCTCATCAATACGGTCATACAAAAGATTGCTGACGATACCGCTGTTTCCTGCCGCCATTTCCTCACGCATATCGACAACCTCTACCTCGGGCAGAGTTGCCGTACCGAAACGGCTGGTCAATCTGCAAAGGTTGTATTTACCTGCTTTGGCAAGGCTGTAGGATTCGATTGAAGGAGTTGCCGACGAAAGTATCAACAGTCCTTTGCTTTGAGCAACACGGTACCTTGCAATATCACGTGCGTGGAAATACGGGCTCATTTCGGATTTATAGGTATGCTCCTGTTCCTCAGCCTTAATGACAAGTCCAAGGTCGGAAAACGGAGCA
>JAZQCY010000119.1:0-3604 GCA_045546555.1 Acutalibacteraceae bacterium
AATTCTGCATTGAATCTTATGCTTTTGGTGTGTATAATTTGGGTAAGAAAAATCAAAAATCAAAGGGGTGTCTTTTGTGTACGAAAACATAAAATCCGAACTTGCAAAATACTATTTTGAGGAGCTGCCCAACCTTGCCGACGAGCACAGAGCCAAGGTTTTTGAGGAAATGGATAAATTTGCCGAGCAACACGAAGGGGCAAGCAGTTATTTTCTGAAAGCCAAAATGTATGATGCTATTGCAGAAAACGTTAACCCCCAAATATTTGCAGATATTCCGTTTTGTTTTGAGTTTGGCACATTAAGACCGATGTGTGACGGGCGGTATGATCGCGGTGGCAAGCACGCAAACGGTTGGCTGATTGAACGCAACGCACACCTTTTCAGAGAAACCAACCCCGAAACCTATGAGGAATATAAAAATATCCACAAATATTTTGCTCAGTGTGGAGTTTTTGCCGATTTTATGCATTTGGGAATACCAATGAAAAAGGTTTTTAAGGTTGGCCTTAAGGGTATACTTGAAGAGCTTGAAGAAGCAAAAAAACGCTGCACCAAGCCCGCCGAGGAGGAGTTTGTGGCCGCTGCCGAGGCTGGAATTCGTGCCTTGCATAAAATGTCGCAAAAGGCTTCGGCTGCCGCAAGGGAAAAGGGCCTTTTAGAGCTTGCAGATATAGCCGAAAGAGTACCGTTTGAGGTTCCCAAAACCGTTTGGGAGGGACTTTACACGCTTGGGTTTATGCGAAAAGGCTTAGGCTCTTTAGAGGGCTACGGATTTAGTTCAATGGGTCGACCCGACGTGCTTTTGGCCGAGCTTTATGAAAACGATAAGGCAAACGGTGTGACAGATGAGGAAATGCTCGATTTGATTTCCAAATTCCTCTTGTTTTTCGATTGCACAAACGATCGCTCAAAGCTTTTCAACAACGGATCGGAATATGAGCTTGAAAACACTATCACCTTGGGAGGCTGCTTTGATGACGGCACCCCTGTTTTCAATGGAATTACCAAGCTTTTTATCACAGCTCGCGATAATCTTGAATTGATGTACCCAAAAATGATGCTCAGATTTTCCGAAAACTCACCCGAGGAATATTTAAAGCTCATAACAAAATCGTTGACCGAGGGTAAGGGTTACAGCCTTTATCAAAACGACGACGTAACCATTCCTGCGCTTGTAAAATGCGGAACCGAGCCTAAAGATGCCAGAGGTTACATTGTCGGCGGTTGTTGGGACACGCTCACTCCCGATTATAACAACAAGTATAGCGGTGAATATTTTAAACTCATCACACCGCTTTTGGAGTTAATGAAGCCCGAGGGTGCCGATCTTAAAACAAAGAATTTAGAGTTTGTTGAATTTGCCAAAGCCAAAAGCTTTGAGGAGCTTTACGGCAGTTATCTTGGCGTTATAAAGCAAATTTTGGAGCGCAAGCATATTCTCCAGGCTAAAGGCTCCGAGGTTTGGGAAAAGGTGAGCCCTGCACCAACGCTGTCGGCATTTATGGAGCCGTGCATTCCAATGCTTAAGGATATGACGGCAGGCGGAATTAAATATAGCCGAGAGAGTCAGTATTACACCTGCTTTGCCGAAGCGGTCGACTCGCTTTATGCCATTAAAAAGCTTTGCTTTGACCAAAAGGCTTTATCCGTGGGCGAGCTTATCGAACAATGCGATAAAAATTGGCCTGATGAACAGCTCCGTCAAAGGGCTGTGTCTTTGCCGAGGTTTGGCGACGGAAGTGAGGAGTCGTCACGCTTTGCGGCACGCTTTTATGATGACCTTTGTGCGCTTGGCGATGGCTATTACACGGCTTATGGCGGAAAATGCCGTATCGGTTTTAATCTTTATACCGAGATTGTGCTTGTGGGCGAAAGAACGGGTGCGCTTCCTAACGGAAGAAAAAGCGGCGACTATTTAAGTCAGGGTATCACCCCGTCAAGACTTGGAAAAGAGCGTTCATTTTACGATTTTCTCGATTCCTACCGATACATAGATTTTGAAAAAACTGCGGGTAATGCATCGTTGACACTGACCTTGCCGTTGGGAAAGGCCAACGAGGAACAAATGGTGTCGCTTTTCAGAGTGCTTGCTCATAACAAGCTTCAGGCAATTCAACCCAACTGTGTTGATAAGGCTTTGTTGCTTGCCGCTAAAAAGGATCCTGAAAACCATAAAGATATAATTGTTCGTGTTTGCGGATTTTCGGCACCGTTTGTCTGCCTTAGCGAAAAATATCAGGACGAGGTTATATCAAGAAGCGTTTCTTCTTTGTGAGGTGCAAAATGACACTTGATATCACCAACGTTCAAACCTTTTCAATCCATGATGGCCCCGGGGTAAGAACAACAATTTTTCTTGCAGGCTGTCCGCTTCGTTGCAGCTGGTGTCACAACCCTGAAACGCAAAGCGGCAGGCAGGCACTGGGGTTTGATAAGGATAAATGCTCCCTTTGCCGTCGGTGTGAGGCTTGCAAGCAAACGGCTCATTTGTTTTTCACAGAGCACGAAATTTTGAGGGATAAATGCAAACTTTGCGGTGAGTGTGTTAAAAACTGCCCAAACGAGGCCTTGTTTTTCACCCAATCTGTGCTTGGCGAAGAGGAGTTTTTAAAAATTGTTGAGCGACAAAAACGAATTGTGGGAAACGGCGGCGGAATAACCTTTTCGGGTGGCGAGCCGTTGCTTCAAGGCAACCATTTGTTACATTTTTTGACACTTTGCGACACGCATAAAGCGGTTGAAACCTGCGGTTTTGCCTCCGAAGATGTTTTTTGCAGGGTGCTTGAAAAGACGGACTACGTTATGCTTGATATAAAGCTTGCCGATTCCGAGGTTCATAAAAAATACACGGGCGTTGGCAACGAGCTGATATTGAAAAATCTCGATAATTTAAGGCAAAGCGGTAAAAGCTTCATACTCCGCACACCGCTTATTGAGGGCATTACCGATACAAAGGAAAATCTTGATGCGATCCGCGAAATTGTGAAGGATGACCCGTGGGAAACCTTGCCCTTCAATCCGCTTACAGAGTCGAAATATGAGCGAATCGGTCGAAAATTCGACCCAAATCGACCGTGACATTTTTTTGGATGCTCTGTCTTTAAACAGGGCATCTTTTCTTTACGAACGCTGATAAATAAAAGAAAATCCCCACTTTTGACTCCGATTAAAACGGTGGTTCTAAAGTGGGGACCTGTTCATTGGTTGCGCGGGCAGAACTTGATGACCTGCAAGAGAAGCCGCTTACGCGGCATCTCTGCAAGAACGCAAGCGTTCTTGCTCCGAGCTTCGCAATCTACCCACGTAATCGAGAAACGAAAACAGCCACCTTACGGTGACTGTTTTCATTTCTGGTTGCGCGGGCAGGACTTGAACCTGCGGCCTCCGGGTTATGAGAACAAGGAGAGAACCCTCAAAAAGCCAATAACTCTAATGACTTTCCCAAATCTCAACAGCTAACGTGCCGACGAGATGCCGACCAAGGTCGAAAAAGACAGTTAAGCAACCATAACAACCTCCCAAAGCCGCTGTGAATCCCAACGGAAAATCCCACAACCACGCAAAAATAACGGGAAATACAGCTTTGCCAAATAGCAAGACA
>JAZQCY010000120.1:0-37269 GCA_045546555.1 Acutalibacteraceae bacterium
GTCTTAATACCTGCAGAGGATGCGCTTCTTACAGGGCTGTAAAGAGCGTTACCATCTTCACCGATAAGTACCATGCAAGCCTTCTCATAGTTGAAGTACTTCTGGGTAGCAACGGTGTTGGTAAGCTCGTAGTACCAGGTACCTGCTTCGTTGGTCAAGAAGGTATTTCCAAGGTCATAGTTGTCGGGATCAAGCCAGTAACGGATGAAGTAACCTGCTGCGTCTGCGTTAGGTGCTCCGTCGATGATACCGTACATTCTGTAAATAGAAGAGATCTTGAATTCGCCGCCCTCTTCCATAGAAGGAAGATGAGTAAAGCCAACATCTTCAGGGTTCATGTTCATGAAGTAACCGGTGTTCTTGAGGCCGTAAGGACCACGGACAACGATGCCACACTTGTTCTGAGTGAAGGCTGCGATAGAACCGTCGAGAAGTCCCTGCTCCTTAGCATCGGCGTACCACTGATAACCCTCAAGGAGAGCCTTGTCGTTTACACCGCTGGAGAAGGTGCCGGTCTTGGCATCGTACTTAATGAAGCCGGTGTTGAGAGAGTCGATAAGAATATCGGACTCAAGGGTAACACCCTTGTAATCAGGGCCAAGAGCCTTGATGTCCTTAGCGCACTTGAGAAGGTTATCCCAAGTCCAGATGCCTTCCTCATAATACTCCTTAGGAGTCTTGAAGCCGTTCTCCTCAAAGAGAACCTTGTTGTAGAATACCTGGTTAGAGCCGGTCCAGGGAGTACCGATGGTGTTTACGAGGTAAACGTTGCCATCGATGGTGCCCTGTGCGTTCATGGTCTGGTCCCAAATGGGCTCCTGAAGGTTAACGGTAGAAACCTTGTTGATGGGGGCTGCGATCTGAATGGTCATGGGGAAGTTGCCGTCGCTTTCGTTGTTAACGAATACGTCGGGAATATCACCTGCGGCCATCTTGGTCATGAGGGTGTTTACATAGCCGCCCTGGGGAACGGTGTAAAGGGTAACCTTCATGCCGGTATCAGCCTCAAAGTTTGCCAAGGGAACTGCGCCCTCAGTCTGGGTGTGGTCGATCCAGGTTGCGAAACGAACAGTGGTGCCTTTAAGGCCTGCTGCTGTTGCATAAGGATCAAAGGTTTCCCACTCGGTACCTTCAACGCCGGAAGGCTTGTTAGCAATAACCTCGCTTTCGTCGCCGTTGTTGGTGCCTGCGGGTTTCGAAGAAGGTGCGCTGGTAGTGTCTTCTCCGCCGCCACAAGCGGTCAGGGCAAAGAGAGCAATGCTCAAAGCAAAGATTAAGCACAGTACTCTTTTAATGCCGGTTTTCATAGAAAATTCCTCCTAAAAATATTTCGAGCTTAGGTTCTGCTGTCTAAAAAGACAGTTTTACTCATACTCTGTATTTATAATAACAAATTTAAACCGGGTTTTCAATATGGTTTTTAATCTTTTCTTCCGAAAAAATAGCCAAATTTCAACCCGGTTTATTGTTAATATTTCCTATTGATTGTCTTTATGACAAATTATCCTGTGATACCTACACGGTCGATACTCTTAACGAACTTCTTCTGCAGGAACAGATAGACGATAAGGATCGGAATTATGAACATAAAGCAGCCTGCCATCATGATGGCGATTCGCAACGGGTCGTCACCCGAAAGTCTCAGGGTACCCATTGCCTCAGCCGAAGTGATTTCGCTGAGCTTGACCGCCAACGGCCACTTCTCTGCGTAGAGGTACATAGAAGCCAACTGATAGTCGTTCCAGTGCCAGATAAGCGAGAAAACGGTGATGGTGGTGATAACAACGCCCGACGACGGGAGAGCGATTCTGATGTAGGTCTTTAAGGGGCCTGCACCGTCGATCCATGCTGCTTCTTCAAGCTCTTTAGGAAGACCCTTGAAGAACTGAACGTAGATGTAAATAATGATACCCGAACGGATACCGACACCAAGCAGTGCGGGCAGCCAGAAGGTTGTGACCGAGTTCAGAACGTTGGGACGGATATCGATACCGGTCAAGGAGTCGATAAGTCCAAGCAGACCGAAGAAGTCCAGCTTTGAATAGTTCATGAATATCGGCAGCATCATCATCTGCGAAGGAACGAGGATGAGAAGGAACATAAAGAATGTAAGAATTCTCTTTTCCTTGAATTCGAAACGGGCAAGACCGTATGCAACCAGCGAGCAGCTGATGATCTGAATTGCGGCCGAAACGATCTCATACAGCAGGGTGTTCCAAATGGCCTGGCCGTATTTCATAACGCTCCATGCCATTTTGAAGTTCTCAAAGGTAACGTCCGAGGTAACCCATACGACCGAAGGATCGTAGAAGGAATCTCTCGTTCTGATAGCCGAGCTGATCATGTAAAGCAAGGGGTACAGAATAATGTAGCCGATTGCAATAAGGACGACGTAACGAAGAAGCGAAGCAAACAGGCTGTTAGCCTTTGAAAGCGCTTTACGTCTGGACTCGGTGGTAGAGTTCTTGGCCTTGTCGTACAAGCCTTTTACTTTAAGTTTAAGGTTTTCCATTAGCTTCTACCTCCTGTATCCCAACGTTTTAAGAACAGCTTGGAGAATATAAGCATTATCAAGGCCATGCAGATGCCGACGATAATGAAGTAGATCCAAAGCATTGCCGATGCAGTACCGTAGCTTGAAGCAGCACCTCTCATAAGGGTGTAAGCCTGGGTCATAACTGCATTGTTCTTAGCGGTAACAAGCTCAACCATGGTGAAGATGATAACCAGAATAAGGGTTCTGGAAAGCATCGGGAGAGTGATAAACCAGAACTCCTCCCACTTGGTAGCACCCTCAACCTTGGAAACCTCATAGAGAGAATCAGGGATGGACTGCATACCGGAGATGAACAGAACGATCTGAATACCACTGTTCCAAACCAGGTTGAAGATGTTGTTCAGCAGGCCGGCAAAGAAGGTGCCTATCTGAGTCGGCAACGACAGCCACGAGATAATATCCTCAACACTAAGCATACTGGATGCGAAGGAATCGGAAACACCTGCGGAAGAAATGTCGCTTGTGGTGGTCTTAAAGAGAAGCTCGATAACAACACCGGAAGCGATGATAACGGGCAGGAAGTAAAGTCCTCTGAAAAACAGTCTTCCACGGAACTTCTGGTTAAGAAGCAGAGCCAGGATAAGGCTGATGATTACAATAACCGGAAGTGAGCCCGCCATTGAAATCAACGAAGCAGACACGTTGTTCTGGAAGTTTGCGTTGGTGTTCCAAGCATAGTCAAAGTTCTTGAGACCGGCATACTCGAAGTGGTATTCACCGCCGGAGAAGCTGACGTCACAGAAAGCGTAGTAGAATGACTGGAAAAGAGGCATTACGAAGAACAGTGCAAGACCGATCTCCCAGTGCAGAACGAACAGACGTCCGTATGTGCTCTTTAAGGATTCTATACCTTTGTGCTTTTTCTTTTTCTTCAAAGAATTGGCAGGGGCAGTATTGTTGATGTTGTCCATAGTCATTTATTACGCCCCCTTTACTGTATAGTCGCGTGCGGCAACGGTTATGTCGCCATCGGTGTAATCGGTTCTGCCAAAGTTTACGTAAACGCTGACGCCGTTGTCAAAGGTGGTCATACGAACATCCTCGTTGATAACCTTGTGAGCAACGATCTTTGCGCCGTTGACAGAATTGAAGTAGTTAGAGAATTTAGTGTCATCGACCAAACGGGCCTGAATGTCATCACGGGCACCGCGCTCGATGGTCTCATCCCAATAAACAGAGCCGTAGAACACGTTCTGTGCAGAGGTGATGAGGTTGGTATCGTGGTCACCTATAAGAGTATAGGTAAGGCCGATACCCGACTCAACTGCCTTGAGCAGGGTTATCTGCTCATCGGTAGCGAGGTTGATGGATGTACCCGACAGCGATACAGAGCCCTTGAATACTATCTGATAGAACGGAACGTCTACAGTGAAGGATCTGTACTTAGAGGACTGAGTGGGGACATCATAAACATGGGAACAAGCAGCTGCGGCAAATGCGTTGGCATCGCTACCTGCAACGTTGTAGCCGTTGGTCTTGTAGGTGTCAATAATGGCGGTTGCCTGATCACCAAAGTCAGCTCTTGAGTAATACTTTCTGTCGCAGTAGTCGGAGTACGAGATGCTGGTCAGAGTATCAAGGCTGATACCGGGGAGCTGCCACTCATCGGCAACCTCTTTAATGTTGGTTGCAACCTCGGACAGCTTGGAACGGGAAACAAGATAGTAGGTGCGGAGCCTTGTATTCTTGTTTCTCAGGTTGGCTGAGAAGTAGTTAAGCTCGGTAAAGCTACCGTTGGCGGCATCAGCCTTGCCGAAGCCGGTTGAAACTCCGCCACCCGAAGCGCTGAATCTTACCATATCAAAGTTCATATACAGGTTGACCTTGTTGGCCTTGGTATATTCAACAAGCTTCTTGAGATCAGCCTCCTTGCCGAAAGCACTGTTGATCTCGTAGTTACCTGCAACAACTCCGATATCGTTACCGCTTGAACCGAAGCCGATAAGGTTTACGTTGATGTTATCAAGCTTGGTCAAATCCTTAACGCCCGACACAATGTCGTAAGCCTGCGACAAGGTGGTTGCGGTAAGCATTGCATCGCTGGGAATACCAAAGTGGAATTCCTTGGTTTCGATACCGCCGACAAGCTTGAGGTTAAGCATAGAGTCGTTGGACTTTTCTGCCTTCAGTGCGCCGGTCTCGTTGAGGTAGTCACGGTAGGTGTTTGCAATACCAACGTAGGAAGCATCCTCGCCGTAGAGAGGATAGAAGCCGATACACATCTTATCGGTGGTAAAGGCGTCAGCATAAAGCTTGGTCTTAACGGTGGTTGCAGTAAACAGAGACTGGATAACCTCCTGATAGCCTCTGATGTGGAACTCGGTGCTGATGTAGGAATAACCGGTAAACTTCTGTGCGATAACGGTGTTGATATGAGCCGACTCTGCGCCGTCCTTGATGATAGCACAAACGGCCTTATCCTTATTAACTGCACCGTAAACCGGCAGTCTTACGGTTTCGGTCTCGGTAACCTCGTCAAACTTGGTGACGTTGGCGTCCTGACCGTAGACGGTCTCGGTAATCTCAACAGCGGCTTCCTTGGTATCGTCGATCTGCGGAGTTACCAAAGCGCCCGAGCCCGAAGGAGTGAAGAGATAGTAGCCATCTTTATTGGCATTAGCGTTGGATACCGAACAGAAGAACGGAGCAACGGTAACACCGAAAACGTTGTAATCCTCGTTTTCCTGAACCTTGGTAGGATCGATGGAAACGTCTACGCCCTTATCGGTAAGGGTGAAGCATACGGGGATTGCCAACTGACGGTCTTCAAAATAGCAGAGCATCTCGATACCGTCCTTGGTGCGGGTAAGAGAGTAGTTGCCCTTATCAATGGACATTGCAAATGCATTGGTTTCTTCCTCAAGGAAGTTAGAGGTTGCAAAGTAATGAACAATGATGGGCGACTTTACCTGAGGACGGACGTCAGCCTTATCGCTTCCACCCTCTTCAGTGTAGTCGTACTTGTTGTTGAGCGCATCCTCGGGGATGTAGCTCCACTCGGTTTCCATTACCTTATCAAAAAGAATGACACATTCCTTTTCGGCATTCCAGATAAGGCTGTAACGGCTGTTTTCAGCGACGCAGGTGGTCTCGAGGTGGTTGAGCTCCTCGGGAATTGCGAATGCGCTTTCTGCGGCACGCTGTTCGTTACATCCGACTCCTACAAGGAGGAGTGCAGAACAAAGCAGCAAACATAATACTGAGCTTAAAACACGTTTGAACTTCAATTCAATTCTCCTCCTTTGTTAGAATAGTTTCAAAATTTCGGTGTAGATAGTACCTACGAAGCCGCCGAGCTGCTGCAGGAGAACTGCAACTGCGATAAGCAGGAAGATTACGATTGCACATCCGAGGAGGGTGAGCAATGTGGTACCGATGAACTTCAGCAGACCATAGTCGTGTACTATCATAGAACCTGCTGCCAAGAGGATAACGGTGTATCCGGTGCAGATGACGGTCAGAACGCTGAGGAATGCTGCCTCGTCGGGAACGAGAACGTTCGAGCAGACGATGTAGATGATGCTTCCCAACAGCGACGGGATAAGGCTGTAGCAGATAACCGAGAAAATCTCGTTGATCTTACCCTTACCACTGAAGAGCGTACATACTGCCCAGTTGGTTACGGTCCAGAGAATAACAAGACCGGCCGTCTTGGCAAGAATGAGCAATGCGTTATAGCTGGACGGATCGAAGTAAGTGAATGCGAAGCCGCCCATAGTGGTCTCCATAACGTCGAAGACGTAGTAAAGAACCACAATTACCAGACAGATCGGAATTGAGGTCAAGCCTTTTTCCTTCATGTCACGGAAGTTTTCGAACGGATGGGTCAAAAGTGTGGTGGCAATGTGAGCCTTTTCATTCTTGACCAATCTCATCTTGCGCTTGGTCGAGTAGATCAGCAAGGCAATGAGCGCTGCAAGGACGACAACTGCAATAACAATGACCAAGGTGAAGTTATCACGGAGCCATTCGGTACGGACACTGGCGAAGGCAAGCGAGTAGGTCTCACGGTCGTAGCCCTGCTGTGCAAGCTCAATGGCCTTGTCGTAGTTAATGGAAGCCTCTTCCTCGGTTGCAGCGGTCTTACCCATTGCATAGTATGCTCTGGCAAGACCTGCGTAAGCCATCTGGCAGTTACGGTCGGCAGCAAGGACCTCGGTCCACTCTGCCATTGCTTCCTCGTAGTCACCGACAACGGTCTTGGCCTGTGCCGATTTGATCAGCTTACCGTAATCGGTGATATTGAAGATAGTGATGGTATCCTGGCTGTTATCGGTGATGATAACGTCCTGGGTTTCCTTATTGTAGCTGATAGAGCAGGCGTTGTAGAAGGTACCGTCCTGGTTACCGCCTTTAAGACCTCCGCCGAAGGTCGAAATAAGGTTACATTCACTGTCGTAAACATAAACTCTACCATAGGTGGTGTCGATGGTGTAGATAAATCCGTCGTCGTCAGCAGCAACACCAACCAAGCTCTGGAAACGCACTGCCTTAGTCAGCACATTGTTTCCTATCTCATCATCAACAAAGTTAATGCTGTCAGAAGGAAGGATGTTGGTTCCACCGGGATTAAGACGCTTGATCTGTGCGGTCTGTCCGGGCTCGTTGGTCGAGCTGGTTGCGGTGTAAACAAAGCCTTCGCCGTCAACCCAAAGGTCAGAGAAGGTGTACGGCAACGAACGGGTCATCTCGGCACGCTTCTCATTGTTCATGAACAGTCTGTTCCACAGAGTGGTCAAAGCCTGCGTAAAGGTTGCGGGAACGTCGTTAGCACCGTAGAAGCCAAGGAACTTGTCTTCGGGAGAGTAAAGGATAGCACCGTAGTAGGAACCGTTACTCAAAATGTAGACGTAGCCCTTCTGGTCAACAGCAACCTTGATAGGCTGATAGTTGAAGCCGGAAGGAATAAGACGTGCATCACTGGTGCCTTCCTTGGGCAGCTCATATAATCTGATGAAGTTACCCTCGGCATCGCACTTGAGAACACGCTGATGCTGGGTATCGGCAATGAAGAGGTTCTCGTATTCGTCAACGAAGATACCCTTTGCCTTCCAGAAATCAAGACGGGTGCCGTTTTCCATAACAACGGCAGTGATCTCACGGATGATATTGTACTCCTGGTCGAGAACAATGATTCTGGAGGCACCACCGTCAAGAACATAGGTGATACCGCTTGAAGAAACGTGAGAGTCATCAATGGTAGAAGCACCGATACAGGAAAGATCCAACGAGGTGATGACCTTGCCTACGGTATACATAGGCTTGGTGGGAACTACTCGGTTGGTCTTACCGGTGAAGTTGTACCAATAGGTATAGGACTCATAACCGATCTCATCGGTCTTTTCGGAAACAGCAGCTGCGCCAATGGTCGGCACAAGGATGAGTACAGCGATAAGACAGACAAGGATGCGGGAAAGGAGTCTCATAGAATTGTTCTTTTTCATCTTCGAGACCTCCTTATTCCTTAATACCCGCACTACTCATAGATTCCATAACGTTACTCTGAGAAATCAGGTAAACGATAATAGGCGGAAGCATGAGTATGCACGTAACAGCCATAGCACTACCCGATCTGGCAATACCACCTGCGGTGATCTGACCCATGATGGTCGGCAGTGTTTTGAGTGCTTCGCTGAATATTGTACCGCCGGGGACCGAAGCCCAAACGTCACGGAACGTGAACAAGGTTAAGGTCAGCCACATCGGCTTAACGATCGGCATTACTATTCGCCAGAATATTCTGAAATATCCTGCACCGTCGATCTTGGCGGCTTCGAGCAATGCGTTCGGCAAAGCACCTTGCATATACTGTTTCATAAGGAAGACACCCATTGTTGAGGCGAAGTGCGGCAGTATGTATACCCAATACGTATCGACTATATGGATACCGGTATATATAATGTAACGCGGGATCGCCAAGGTGTAACCGTTAAACAAAAGTGAGAACTGAATGATGTAGAAGATGGTCTTCTTGAACTTGATGTTCGACTTACAGAGAACGAATGCAGCCATTGAAGCGATAACAACGTAAAGGAAGGTTGTACCGATGGTTACAAACAAGCTGTTGAAGACGTATCTTGACAACGGGATACGAAGGTTGGACAACAGCTCCGGCAAAGCGGCGTAGTTAGCAAACGTGGGTCGCTTAACGAAGAACTGCGGAGGGAAGATCATGATCTCGTCCAACGGCTTCAAAGAAGTACAAATACAGTAGATAAGCGGCAGGATACAGAAACAGCCTGCTGCGATGATAAAGAAGAAGTAGAAGAAGTTACCCACTTTAGAACGGGTGTAACGCTTGGCCTCGGACTTAGAAGCACGTCTGCGCTTAGGAGCCTTGGTTTCGTTAACCGAGTCACGCAAAGCTTTTGCGCCGCTGGGCAAAATCAAAACTTCTTGTTTCTTTCTGAACAAACTCACTATCCCACCTCCTTACTTTCCTGTCATATTCAGTAGTTTTCCTATTAGTAGTCGGAAGATGACCATCATTAGGAATAGCACGACCGAAACCGCTGACGCATATCCAAGCTCGTATCGTACCGTACCAAGGTCCTGCATGTGGGATACTATTGTATCGGCCGCATAGCTGACGCTTGGGAAACCTGCAAGCTCTATCGCAATAGCACTGATAGAGAACGCACTTGAAATCTGCATAACCGCACTAAAGAGAAGCATGTGCTTCATGGTCGGCAGGGTGATGTACCAAAGCTCCTGCCAACGGCTTCTGATACCGTCGATCGAGCCTGCTTCATAAAGCTCCTGATTGACGTTCTGAAGACCTGAAATGTTGGAAAGGAAGGAAACACCCATGCTGGACCACAGCTGAACTGCTATGATGATCGGCTTGATGTATTCTGCGGTGGAAAGCCAGGTAACAGGCTCGGTGATAAGTCCCAAGGAAAGGAGTGCCGAGTTGATGTAGCCGTAGCTATCGCTGGAGAAGGCAACTGTCCAGATGAAGTGTGCGTTACCGACAAGGGCAGGAGCATAGAACATAAAGGACAGAAGGGTACGGACCATCGGAGAGAACTCGTTGATGAACCAAGCAAGAACGAAGGAAAGAAGGAAGCCTGCAGGTCCGCAAATGATGGCGAACAACATGGTGTTCTTGAAGACGACGGGGAAAACGTCGTCATCAAGGAACATTCTCATATAGTTGCCCAATCCCGCAAGGGACGGGGTATTGATCATATCGAAGTTAGTAAAGCTTAATACTATCGAAGAGAGTATCGGCAATACAAGGAACACGATAAAGAAAATGAAGAACGGAGCAAGCATAACGTACGAAGGCAGCTGCTCACGTAACATTGCTCTGCGTCTGATCTTTTTAAGATTTACACTGTTTTCCATAAATACCCTCCTCCTTTATTACTTTTTACTGTATTCTGCGATCTTACGTGCGATCTCATTGTCAGCAACCTCGCCCCACTCAAGCATGGCGTCCTTTTCGTTGCTTTCGTTGTTGAGAACTGCCCAGTAAGCCTGGTCAACTGCACGGGATACGTAGTAACCGCCGGGAACCTCAGGGAGCTCCTCAACGTGTGACCACTGCTCAAGCAGGATCTGAAGGTCGTCAGCGTTCCAAGAATAGGAGCTGAATGCCTCTACGTTAGCGGTTGCGGTACGGGAAACAACACCGAGGATAGACTCAACGTTGTTGTTGTATCTGAGCTGGGTGTTGGCCGAGGTCCACCAGCAGAGGAACTGCCAAGCGCCGTCCTTGTTGGGTGAACGCTTAACAACGGAGCATCCTGTTCCGTTACCTGCAATGGACTGATTGATACCGGTCATATCGCCTGCCTCATCATAGATGGGGTTACCGGGGATAGCGGTGATCTTCCAACGTCCCTGAATTTCAGGTGCGGCCTGAGTCAGCTGAGTGTAGGTCGTGTAGCTCGAAATTCCCAAGGGAGCAGTACCGGTACGGAAACGGTTGTAGAAGTCGATCTGCTTCTCAATACCGTACTTGGTGTAGAAGTCGGTCCATTGGGTGAATGCCGCAATAGCATCGCCGCTGGTCAACGTGGTCTTATCACGTGAGTCGTTGTAGAGCTGGACGTTGTTCTGAGCAAGCATGGTCGGGAACATATGCAAGCTACCCATACCTGCGTTAACGGTAGTCGTAGATGCTATCTTGGTATAAGGTACGTAAGCGTCCATATTGTTACGCTGAAGGATGGTTGCCGCATCAAGGAAGTCGGTCCAGGTCCATCCCATACCGTTGTTGGCAGTTTCGGGAGCCGGGATTCCAAGGTCCTCGAAAATGTCGGTACGGTAATACATTATAAAGAAGCCCTGAGTATCAGGCAAAGCAAACAGCTGCTTATGGCCTGTGCCGTCATCATACCAATAAGGAGTATTGGCCGAGGGCTGGAAACGCTTGAGAACGGTCTCATAATCAAGCAAATATGTGCTGCCGTCGTCAACGGTGGAATACTTGGGATCCTTTGCAGCCGAGAAGTTGGTCAGGTCATACAAAGCGCCACGCATACCAAGGTCAACGGGAGAGGTACGGCTCAAGTGGAGCGACATATCTGGGAAGTTACCTGCCAAAAGTCCGTTAACGAGTGAAGCGTTAACGATCTCAAGCTGAACACCGATGCCGGTCTCTGCTGTGAACGAGTCCTGAATAAGGTTACTCAAAACCTGTGTCTGGTCACGACCCCAGTTAACCCAAATTCTGACAGAGCTCTTGGCATCTGCGGAAACCGAGCCACCGATGGTGGTGAAGTCATCGGTAAAGGAAGCAAAGAAACGGGTGCAGCTGAACTTAAAGGACTCCCAGAAGGAGGCTGCATTGTTCTTGAACTCGCCTGCACCGCTTGCAACCTGGAACTGGTCAACGTTCAGGGGCATGGTCTTCATTTCGTACAACCAGGAACACACGGTGGTGTAGTTGGAGTAGTAGTCGGAAACGTAATTCTGTGCGGTGTACTGATTATCATACATCTCTTTAAGTACACGGGCCATATTGTTCAATGCGGCAATGTACTTATTGCTTCGGTCACCCGAAAGAGCCTTCATGTCGGAAGCAAGGTTGTTAAGGTCGGTATAGCAACCGAGAAGGGTCTCCTGGAAGTTGGGGATCTGCTTAAAGAGATCGTAGTCACGGTTCGGGTCGGGAGAGTCACTGGTGATCATGATGATATCGATGTAGGTATCACCGATACGGTCAACAATCTCACTCAATCTCGAGAAGAACTCGGCGGTCTCACCAAGGGTTACGGTGAGGGTAAAGGTGTGTGAACCGGCGGTAAGGTAGAACTTATAAGGATCAACCGTTTCCTCATCGATGGTCTTACCGACCTTCTTGAAGGTCCAGTCGGTGCAGTAGTCAAATCTGAGGTTTGCGCACTCTGCAAACGGGATGACACCGTCGATGGACAAGGAACGGTAGGTAAAGCCGTCAATGATGGCTGCCTGCTTATAGTTGATACCAAAGGTATACATACCGTCCTCGGGAACAGTGACCTTCCATGTGATGGATTCACCGGGAACCTGCCAGTTGGTATTACCTATATAGTTAAGCTGTGAGAGAACGGGGCTGTTGGGAGTGATATCGCAAGAGCTGTTGTCAGCCTTGGAAACCAAAGAGTTGGTCGACTTGATCCAAGCGCCTTCACCCTCGATCTCGATAGCGGCACCGGAGTAGTCTGCTTTACCGGTGTGGCTTTCCTTGTACTGCTCATAAGAGGGAGCATCCTTGGGTGCCTTCAATATAATACTTGCAAGGGCAACGGGCTCGTATACCGATTTGACGGTAATGATATGCTTTTTACCGGCTTCGAGCAAGATTTTGTAAGGTTCTGCAACAACGCCTACGGGGTCTACCGCATACTGGGTAACAAACTCGCCGTATTCAACCTGCTCAGGGGTCAACTGGTTGCCGATAGAATCGACACGGGGGTTGCCCGAGGGCTTGTCAAAGGTAGCACCGCTGTTGACAAACATACGGGGGAACGACAAAGCATCAAGACCCGAATAGAGCAGCTTGCCGTCGATAAGCACGGAGAACTCAACCGGAGAAACGCTTGACTTATCGTCGGAGGTATCTGCAGTGCCGCCGGTCTTGCTAAGAGGCTTGTATGTAAATGCGAGATTATAAATAGCGGTTTCAGAAACCTGAATCTCGTAGGTTACATAGCCCTGCTGCTGGAAGTTCTTGTTATCACGCCAGAAAAGGACTTCCCTTGCCTCCCTCTTCTGTGATATGTTGTCGAGAAGTACCTCGGTCTTTTCAACGGTCAATACGCTGACGGTGCCGTCGGCACCCTCATACTCATGATCGAACGCTTCCTTGTAGGAAAGCGGGTCAATAACTATGTCTTCCTTGGCATAGCTATTGTTGGCAATAGATTCGAGATACTTTGTGTACTCGGTTGACACACTGCCCGATGACTCGGTACCGTCGGTAACGGCGCCGTCGGTAACAATACCGCCATCCTGCACTTCTTCAGCCGAAGCTGCCGGGAGCGCAAAAAGCGATACCATGAGCACAGTCATAAGCATGATGGCCAACAATCGGATTTTACCAGACTTCATTTCTTCACCTTCAAAAAAGAGATTTAAACATGCCCCTTGCAAGAGCAACAATGTGGGATGTGCAGACAAAGGCCCACTTTGCATAATGTTCTACGTAGTATTATCTAACAAATTTAGCATTTTGTCAATAACTATTTAGCAAAAATATACTAATTTCGGCAAAAAATTTTTATTTTTTATACCAACACTTATATGCAATTTTCCTTATTTAGGTTTTCAAATTACGGTTTCATTGTCAAATTGCACAAATATTATGTATTACACCTACTGCCGTTAGTTTCGGTTCCGGTTGGGTATACCATATTTTTACGCTTTACACGACTTATTATATCAACATGTCCACCCCTCTCGGTAATATATATTGCAAACGTTGGGTTTAAATGTTATTTTTAACCAATATGCACAAAAGTCCGAACTGTTTTTCACAGTTCGGACTCGATTTTCAGCAATCTGTTGTATTTTGAGGTTCGGTCGGTTCGGCAGGGAGCGCCCGATTTTATATATTTTGCACCAACAGCAACCGAAAGGTCGGCAATGAACGTATCCTCGGTCTCGCCCGAGCGGTGGGAGATAATCGGGGTGTAGCCGTGGGAGTTGGCCATTTCGATGACCTCAAGCGTTTCGGACAGCGTGCCGATCTGATTAAGCTTGACCAGAACAGCATTGGCTATTCCCTGCTCTATTCCGCTTTTAAGACGCTCGGGGTTGGTTACAAACAGATCGTCGCCCACAAGCATGGTTCTGCCCGCCAACTTTTGTGTCATAGTCTTCCAGCCCGAGTAGTCATCCTCGGCCAAGCCGTCCTCGACCGATATTATCGGATAATCCTTGATAAGATTGCATATCTTCTCGGTCAGCTCCTGCGAGGTCAGGGTTTGCTTGGCTTTGGGCAGACAATATTCATTGCCGTTAAACCATTCACTTGAGGCCACGTCAAGTGCTATCTTAACCTGCTCGGTGGTGTAGCCTGCGGTGCTGATGCCCTTGATAATATACTCTATTACCTCTCGGTCGTCACGCAGGTCGGGTGAAAAGCCGCCCTCATCCCCCACTCCGGTCGATTTGCCTGCCGCCTTGAGCACACTGCCGAGCGCATGATAAACCTCAACACCTGCCTGCAGATTTTCGGAAAAGGTGCCAACGGTGGGGACTATCATAAACTCCTGAATATCGATATTGTTGGCCGAATGTGCACCGCCGTTGAGAATGTTCATCATGGGTATCGGAAGCTTCAAACCGCTGATACCGCCGAGATATCGGTACAACGGCACCCTGAAATGCCTTGCGGCGGCTCGGGCAACCGCCATTGATACAGCCAACATGGCATTTGCGCCCAAATGACTTTTGTTTGAGGTGCCGTCAAGCCTTATCAGCTCACGGTCGATCTGCTTTTGATTGAGTGTGCCGAGTTGCCGCAACATTGGTGCAATAATGTTGTTGATGTTTTCAACCGCCTTTTTAACACCCTTGCCACGGTAGCGCGCTCCGCCGTCACGCAGCTCATGTGCCTCAAACTTACCGGTCGATGCTCCCGACGGTGCAATGGCCACAGCACGGCTTTTGTCACAAAGCGTCACCTCAACGGCAACGGTCGGATTGCCTCTTGAATCAAGCACCTCAAGTCCTTTTACTTCGGTTATCAAAATAATCATCCTTCCCGGGTTGTTCCCGCTGATTTACAAGGATATTTTTGACACCTGTCGGTCGTTTTATTAAATTTATGTTTTATTTTGCCGCCAAATCGTGTAAACAACTAAAATTGATTGACTTTTAGTAAGAAAAGATTTATTATATAGATGTATGTATATTAAAATAAGGTAAGAATGTCCAAATTTTGCGGAGGTTTTGTATGAGCTACGGTAAGTACCTGATAGCCGATCTGAAGGTCGAAATGGAGGTCAACGGTGAAATGCTGCGTTCCCGCAGTGAAAAATACCGTGCCGAATTCGACACGGAGCCCGATATGGTCATAATTCCCTCAAAAGAAAACCTTGACCGTATGCAGAATGAGCATCCGAGGCTTCATCCCGATGCGGTTGAGTATCTCGGGACGGGCTGTATGTTTTATTACAAGCTTTTGAAGTTCGGCGGCTTTATGCTCCATTCATCCACCATCAGCTATGACGGTAAGGCCTATATCTTTACCGCCGACAGCGGAACGGGTAAATCGACCCACACCTCCTTGTGGAGACAGTATGTTGACGGTGTTGAGATGATCAATGACGACAAGCCTGCCATGAAGCTTATCGACGGAAGATTTTACGCCGTAGGTACACCGTGGAGCGGCAAGACCGACCAGAATGCCGACGTTTCGGTGTCGGTCGGCGGTGTGGTACTGCTTCACCGCGGAACCGAGAACACCATCCGCCCCGCAACACCTTTGGAGTCTATCCCCTTTTTGATGCGACAGACCCAAGTGCCGTCAAGACCCGAAAATGTCGACATACTTACCGACCTTTTGGACAAGTTTATACGTGAAACCCCGATATACATACTTGAATGTGATATGAGTGAGGATGCCGTAAAGACCTCGTTTGAGGCGTTGACCGGCAAGCAATACGAAAAAAGGAACTGAATATGCCCGATTTTAAAGAAGAACTTGAAACACAAGAAGTGAATGAGGATGCCCGATTCACCGATGTTATAGTTGGTCGCAACCCTGTAACCGAGGCCTTGCGCTCAGGACGTGAGATCGATAAGCTGTTGGTTGCCCACGGCTCTATGAACGGCTCGATAAGAGCATTGGTTGCAAAGTGCCGTGAAAGAGGCATTCCGGTAAAAGAGGTTGCCCCCCAAAAGCTCGACTTTATGAGCGGTGGTGCATCGCACCAGGGTGTTGCTCTGATAGTTGCCTCTCACGAATACTGTGAGGTCAGCGACATTTTGAACTATGCCGCCGAAAGAAGCGAGCCTCCGTTTGTCATAATCTGTGACGGGATTGAGGACCCACACAATTTAGGTGCCATAATCCGCACCGCCGAGGCTTGCGGTGTTCATGGAATAATCATCCCCAAGCGCAGAAGCGCATCGCTTAATGCCGTTGTCGCCAAGGCTTCGGCCGGCGCTTTGGAATATATGCGTGTTGCTCGTGTGACCAACATCACCGCCTGCATTGAGGAGCTTAAAGAAAAGGGTCTTTGGATCTATGCCGCCGATATGGATGGCGAGAATTGGTGCTCGGTCGATTATAAGGGCGCTTCGGCCTTTGTTATCGGCTCTGAAGGCAGGGGTGTCAGCGCTCTTGTTAAGAAGAGCTGTGACGTCACCGTTGCAATGCCAATGCTGGGTAAAATAAATTCTCTCAACGCTTCGGTTGCCGCCGGAGTGCTGATGTATGAGGCCGCAAGGCAAAAACAAGGTATTAAAGCCAAAAATTAAGGGAGTTTGACTATGGGAATTTTCGGAAAGAAAAAGGCTGACGAGTTTGAAAGCTTACATAACGACAACCTTTTTAATGATGATGACGACATAATTATACCCGCAGGTCAAAAAAGGGGCGGTGCGCACCGTATCGGACAGAACAGTGCTTATGCACCCCATGCTTTGACCGCCAACGAGGTTACCAACAGCCGCACAGAGGAGATACCGATGAATCCTCATCCGCAGCCCGATTCGGTGTATCAGCGCATGAAGGAGCGTGAGCAGCACAACGTTGCCACCGCCATGGATGATAACTACGTTCCCTCCTGGGCAACCGCTTCGGCCGAGCCTGCCGCAAAGCCGCAGACAGAGGATATTATGTCGCACAAAACGGCTTCGGTTACCGATGAGGTCAAGTCGCAGTCGGCACCTGCAGTTCATGTGCCCGAAGCCGCCAAGGAGCCTGCTCATTCGGCCGCTACCGACGCTTTTCTTGAGCGTTGCCGCATAGCCGTTGAAAAGGCTACCAACGAGGATGCTCGCACACATTCGTCGAGCGTTGCCGCAGAGGTTCAGCCCGAGGCCACGCCTGACACTGAAGCCGCCGAGGTCAAGGCAGAAGAGCCTAAACAGACCGAGGCGCAAAGCCGCACTGTTGACGATATTATCAGAATGCTCCGTGGAGAGTCCTCTGACGGCCGTGAGGTTAAGCCCTCCGCCGAAGCAGTGGTCGAGGCTGTCAGTGAAGAGCCTGCTGCAAAGCCTGAGCCCGAGTTTAAAGCCGAACCCGAGGTCAAGCCTGAGCCCGAAAAGATTGAACCCGCAATTACCGAAACCAAGGAAGAACCCGTCAAAGCCGCAGTTGCCGATGAGGCACCTGATAGCAGTGATGACGGAATCAAGGTTGAGGTTGAGGTTATTCCCACCGACTCCGATTCCGATATTATGCGCACCACCGGCGGTCGCCGTGTCGGTGACGAGGATGTCCGTATCTACGGTAAGATAGTCCGTGGCGCCGTTATTCAGCACACCCCTGAGGGTGACGTTGAGGCTAACGACTTTGTCCGTGCACCCAAGGTTTCGCAGGATACCATTATTGCCGACGACAAAACCGTCATGTTCGGTGATTTAGGTGATATTATAGCCAAAAAGGCCGATGATGAGTTTGAGTCAAGCGTTTCGCTTGAGCAGGACGACGATTTTGACGATGAGGACTATTATGAGGACCGTCCTTACTACGAAACCGCCGACCCTGAGCTGGCAGGAATTGACGATTATAAAAATCTTAATGATTCGGCACGCCTGCGCACCAGATTCATGACCGAAAATTCCAAGCACAAGACCGTTATGACCTTTACCTCGGTAATAACCGCCTTAATGCTCGCTATTCTGTTCTTCCCCATTTCTATAATTCCCAATGTAACCTCGGCAACGGTTGAGTTCATTCTGCTTGCCGCCGCAGTCATTATAAACAATGACATTTTTGCCGACCTGAAGAATCTTTTCAAGCTTCGCCCCAAATTTGATTCCTGCGTAGCCATTGCCTCGACCGTTATGCTTATTCAAAGCGGTCTTTCGGCCTTTGTTTTTGACGGTCAGTTCAGCGGATTTGCCGCCGCAGGTGCCGTTATGCTGACGGTCAACCGAATTGCACGCTTAATGAAGTCCTCCCGTATTTTGAGAGGTCTTGAGCTTATTGCCACCTCTGAGGAAAAGCGTGCCGTTGTATCGGTCGGCGGAAGCAATGCCAAGGTTATTTCTTCGGGCGCCGTTGAGGGTGAGTCGCTTGTGCTTTGCGACCGCAAGACAGTAAACGTACAAGATTATCTCAGAAGCTGTGGCTATGACAGCCCCTTTGACCGCAAGGTCAAGACGCTTCTTGCAATCACCGCAGGCATTGCCCTGGTGGTTGGTATTGTTGTCAGCTATTTTCTGGGCGTAGGCTCGGGACTTTCGATAGTTTCGGCCTTGCTTTGCTGTGCATGGCCTGCCTGCACCGCACTTATTTGCGAGCTTCCGATGTATCTTGTCAGCAGAAAGCTTGCACGCTTTGATACAATGCTTGCAGGATACAAGGGTGCTTATGAATTGAATCTGGCCAATCTTGTGGCCGTTAATTCGTCCGATCTCTTCCCCGAGGGCTCGGTAAGACTTTATAATATGAAAACACTTGGCGAGAATGAGATCGGCAAGACGCTTGTCGATGCCGCCGCCGTTGCTATTGCCGCCAACAGTCCGTTGAGCGCCATTTTCCTTGAAATACTTGGCAACAACCCCGGTCATGCCCTGCCCAAGGTCAACGGTGTTCAGTATGAGGACAAGATGGGCATTTCGGGTTGGATCGGTGAAAGGACTATTCTTATCGGTAACCGCAACCTTATGCAGGGTCATAACGTTTCGGTACCGCCTGCATCGGTCGATCAGAAGATCCTCAAGGCAGGCTACTTCCCCGTATACATCGCAATTGACGGTGTCCCCTGTCTTTTGTTCATCGTTCAGTATGATACCGATCCCGAGGTTGCACACGAGCTTCAGTTGCTTTGCAACACCGGTATGACCATCGTTGTTGATCCCAAGGACCCCAACACCACCGAAGCTATGATCTGCGATTACTTCGGTCTGCCCAACGATGCGCTGAAGGTTATGAACCACAACGGCCGTGTAAGCTATGAGCGCACCGCCGCAACGGTTGAAGCGGCTTCGGCTCCTGCTTCGTTCAAGGATAACATCTGCGGCTTCTTCTCAGCCGTGACCGCATCCATCCGTCTTAAAGGCGTCTATACGCTTTTGACCGCAGTTATGATAATTGCCGCCGCCTTGGGAGTTTTGCTTACGGTATATCTCGCTGTTGCAGGAAAGTCCCATCTTGTGACCCCGCTTACAGTATCGGCATTCCAGCTTTTGTTTGCCGCAATTTCTGCTATTATAGCCAGGATTAAGCTGTCATGATTAAGGATGTTAAAATAGGCAACGGCACCGTCAAACGGATCAGCGAGCTTGCTACGACCGGTATTATTTTATTGGTTGCGGTGGCGTTGTTCATACCTTATGTTCCTTCCTCCATAATAATGTTTTGTGCAGGAATCATATTGTGTTTAATGCCTGGCGTAAACAAATGCCTTTTGAAATACAAAAGCGTATATTTTGCTGCAGCGTTTTTTGCCATAACAGCAGTGGTCTCACTGTATTACGGTAATTATCAGGGATTACGCAGATCGGGTATCTTTGCGGCTATGGTTGCAATCGGCTATATCACAAGAAGCGTTATAACCCGTCAGTTATTCCGTATGATAAGCAACATTATTGTAGCGGGTGGATGTATGACGACCGCCTACAGTATAGTTGAGGCTATTATCAACCGTGATGACCCGCACTACCGTTGCTCTGCGATGTACTCCAACGCAAACTATCTCGGCACGGTGCTTGCATTAGTCATTTTTGTGTGCTTCTACCGCATAATGACGGCCGAGCGTAAGCGTGTGAAAGCATTGTTCTATGCCGCAGGGATTTTCTGTGCTTTAGGAATCTATGTTTGCAAAAGCCTGAGCCTTTGGGTGATCATCAGCATCGGTGCTATAATACTTTTGCTGTTCCAACGAAGATACAAGCTTTTGGCAATATTCCTTGGGCTTTTGTCGTTGGCCGTGGTAGCCGTTATATTGTATCCACAGCTTGTTCACCGCCTGGACGAGCTTGTTACTACTACAAAAAGCCGTTTGCAGGTTTGGGAATTTGCCTTTGACGAAATCAAAAACGCCCCGATATTCGGGCGTGGATTCTCGAGCTACAAGTTCCTTTATGAGCAACTGACCGAGCAACACAACTATTATAACACCACTCACGCTCATAATTTTGTTATCGACACCGTTATGAACCACGGCATAGTCGGCACAGTGCTGGCCTTCTCGGCAATTGGACTATATCTGAGGTCGGTCATTTCCTGCCGACGTCAGCTGAGAAGCAATGGCAAGCGCACCAATATCACAGGGCTTATACTTGCTCTTACAATTTCTTTTGCAATCTACGGTATAATCGATATATCGTTCGTTTGGGCGCAAACAGGTATGATAATTGTATTTATCTACAGTGCATTCGGCATTGAAGAAGACAAGCTGACCGATATGCAAAACGAACTGAAAAGAGAATAAACCGAAAAAGACCACGGTGCGCTGATGCATACCGTGGTCTTGTCTTTTGTTTTACTGTTAATTTTAAAAGTCGCAGGGCAGGATTCCGGAATTAAAGGCCTTGACGGCTTTTTCTTTGTCACTTTCGATGGCATAGGCTAACTCCTCAAGGCTTTGGAACCTTTGCTCCTCACGCATAAAGCTTAACAGTTTCAGAGTTACATATCTGCCGTAAAGGTCGCCCTCAAAACCGATTATATAGGTCTCGCACAGCGGCTTTTGTAGCAAAAACGTCGGTCGGATGCCTATATTGGTCACGCCTGGGTAATCCTTACCGTCAACCGTCACGGCCGTTGCGTAAACGCCGAATTTCGGGGTCGCCAACTGCTCATTCAACTGCTGATTTATCGTGGGGAAGCCCATCGTCCTGCCACGCTCCTCACCGTGAATGACCTCGGCTCTGAACGAAAACGGACGTCCGAGCAGTGTGTTGGCAAACGATATGTCGCCGTTTGAAATAAGCTCACGTATCAGCGATGAGGATACCGTCTGCCCCGAAACGGTGGCGGCAGGCACCACAACAGCCTCGGCACCGTGCTCCGAGCAATACTGCGAAAGCAGAGCCGCATCACCTTGGCCGCCCTTACCAAAACGGTAGTTAAAGCCACAGACAACGGACTTTACCTCATACCTTTCAAACAGCATATTCAAAAAATCGGTCGGCTCAAGGTCGTGCACCTCATCGTAATTAAGCACAAAAATTTCTGAAAAGCCCATACATTTAAGCATTTCATTTTTCTCTGTGGCGCTCAAAAGCATCGGCACAAAGGCGTTTTGTGTTCTGCGCTTGGGAGGCTCGGGGAATGTGACGGCAACGGGTGTGAGGTCTTTAAAGCTCAAAGCCGCATTAAGCACCGCCTGGTGTCCCTTGTGCAGACCGTCAAAGGTGCCCAAAACTATAACGTGTGCCATATTCCCTTCCTCCTTTTTCAAAAATTATTCAGCGATAACGCATTTGGTGGTTATCTCGCCTGAAGCTTTATCAAATTCCGACAGACCCAAAAAGCGTCCGTCGACATAGGTCTTAAACAGTTCGTTTTCTTTGGCATCGACATAAAACCGTATGCGGTCAATGCTTAGAGCCGCTCCGTTCATAAAACGCTTGGCCTGTGCTTCGGAAATGTTAAGATTTCTAAAGCCTTGCACCGCACGGTCGGCAGGCAAAAGGCAACCTGTGGGGTCGGCCTCTATCTCCTCAACCGTTTTGCAATCGGCAACCGAAAAGCCTGCGGCATCGGTACGCCTTAATGAAATAAGCGTTGCACCGCAACCCAAAAGACGGCCTATGTCATCGGCCAACGACCTTATATAGGTGCCCTTCGAGCAATGCACGTCGATCACAAAATCATTTCCGTTGCGTGACTTCAATTCAATACCGTGAATAGTGACGGTTCTCGGTTCACGCTCTATCTCTTTGCCTTGACGAGCAAGATCGTAAAGCCTTACACCGTCCTTTTTTATAGCCGAAAACATCGGCGGTATCTGGTCGTAGGTCTTGGTAAAAAACCGCAAAGCATCGGTCAATTGCTCGTCGCTGACCGAAGGCTCGCATTGGCTTAACACCTTGCCCGTGATATCCAACGTGTCGGTGGTGACACCGAGACGCACGCCTGCGGTATAGCGCTTATCGGCCTCTAACACGTAAGAGCAAAGCCTTGTTGCCCTGCCTATCAGTATCGGCAAAACGCCGGTAGCCATGGGGTCTAAAGTTCCCGTGTGACCGACACGCTTGGTGCCGTAAATTCGGCGCAAAACGGCCGCCGCCTTAAAGGAGGTAAAGCCCTCGGGTTTATCAAGCAGAATAAGTCCGTTCATTTTGCCCTCCGAAAATCACATAATTGATGTGATATAAGCCTTTAACCTTTCTTTGGCCTCGGCTTCGGTCTCAAATTCACAGCCTGCGGCACGCTTGTGACCGCCACCGCCGAAATTCTGACAAATGGCCGCCGCATCGTAAGGCTCGAAGGTGCGGAGCGATATCTTCCACCTGCCATCAGCCTTTTCACGCACGGTTATGCCGATCTGCACACCCTCTATCTGTCGGGACATGGCGGCAATGCCGTCCATATCGCTGGAGTCACAGCCGGTCTCCTTTATCATGGCTTGAGTGACCGTGACAATAGCACAACGACCGTCGCAGATATACTCTATACCGTTCAGCACACGGCGCTCCATTTCAAGTCGGCTTTGGGATTTAACCTCAAACATCACACGGTTGATCTCGTCATAATCGGCACCGTACTGCATCAGCTCGGCGGCAAAAATGTGGGTTCTGGGTGTGGTGTTGGAAAATTTAAAGCAACCCGTATCGGTAGCCATTCCCGTATACAGACAGGAGGCTATAAACGGCGTAACTTCGGCGCCCATTTCCTTTATCACACGGTAAACGCACTCGGCCGCTGCGGCGCTGTCCCCCTCAAGGTACAGCCTTTCGGCAAAACCGACATTGGTCGAATGGTGGTCAATGGCCAATGAAACCTTATCCTTATACTCGTTCTGCAGGCATCCCAAAAGCTTGTCATCGGCAACATCGACCGAAATGACCGTTTCGGGCGTAAAATCCTGCTGACCTTTAGCAGTCAGGTAGTCAAACTTGTGCGGAATCGGGTCGGGACAAAGCACGTTTGCCTTTTTACCGAGTCCACGCAAGGCCGAAACCAACGCAAAGCCCGAGCCTAACGTGTCACCGTCGGGATGAGCATGGGTCAGAACGGTATATTTATCGTGATTTAAGAGAAATTCTGCTGTTTCACGCAAGGTTATCTGCTTACTCATCGCCGTTTTCCTCTACTGCGGTCGATTCGGGGAATGAATCGATAATATGTGCGATATGTGCGCTGTGCTCGATGGAATTATCGGCAACAAAGCGCAGCTCGGGTGTCTTTCTGAGCTTCAGCCTTAACCCTAACTCACGGCGCAAAAATCCCGCCGCATTTTTGAGGCCCTTAACGCTTTCGACCGTTTTGTCATAGCCTTCGATGGCGCTGACGTAAACGGTAGCATACGAAAGGTCGCCCGAAACGTCGACCTTGACGATGCTCAAAAGCTTGCTTACCCTGGGGTCCTTTAGTTCACGGAAAAGATCGGCCAACTCACGTTGGATGTCAGCCGTAGCTCGTCCAATTTTAAAACTTGGCATAATTTCTTTCCTTTGTTTTTCAATATTCGGGGCGACCGTTGGCCGCCCCTTTTAAAATCAATCTCTGTATTCTTCCATAACGAAGGCTTCGAAGATATCGCCTTCCTTGATGTCACCAAACTTTTCAAGACCGACACCGCACTCGTAGCCCTCGGCTACCTCCTTGACATCATCCTTGAAGCGGCGGAGAGAATTGATCTCATCCTCGGCAACAACGATACCGTCACGGACAACACGCACCTTGGCGTCACGGGTGATCTTACCGTTCTTGACATAACAGCCTGCGATGGTACCAACGCCCGAAACCTTATAGGTCTGGCGAACCTCAAGCTCACCAAGAATAGCCTCACGGAACTTGGGAGCAAGCATACCCTTCATAGCGGCTGTGATCTCATCGATACAGTCGTAAATAACTCTGTAAAGTCTGATCTCAACACCGTCACGCTCGGCGGCCTCCTTGGCCACGGAATCGGGACGGACATTGAAGCCAACGATAATGGCGCCCGAGGTTGCGGCCAGCATTTCATCAGACTCGTTGATAGCACCGACACCGCCGTGGATAACATTGACACGGACCTCATCGTTGGAGATCTTGACAAGGCTCTCACGGACAGCCTCGACCGAGCCCTGAACGTCGGCCTTAACGATAACGTTAAGATCCTTGACCTCGCCCTGCTCGAGCTGGCTGAACAGATTGTCAAGAGTGACCTTCTGTGCGGCGTTGAATATCTCATCCTTGGCCTTCTGCTTACGTTGTTCGACAAGCTGACGTGCAAGACGCTCATCCGATACTGCGTCAAAGTTGTCACCTGCGGCAGGAACCTCGTCAAGACCGGTGATCTCAACCGGAACTGCAGGGCCTGCTTCCTTAACGGTGCGGCCGTTTTCGTCAAGCATAACTCTTACACGGCCGACCGATGTGCCGGCAACAACGATATCGCCGGAACGCAAGGTTCCGTTCTGAACAAGCAGAGTTGCAACGGGGCCACGGCCCTTATCAAGACGTGCCTCGATGACAACACCCTTACCCTTACGGTCGGGGTTGGCCTTGAGCTCCTGCATTTCGGCAACCAGAAGCACATTGGCGAGCAGTTCGTCAATACCGTCGTGGGTCTTGGCTGAAACGGGTACACAGATGATGTCTCCGCCCCACTCCTCGGGAACAAGGCCGTGCTCGGTCAACTGCTGCTTGATGCGGTCAGGGTTGGCCTCGGGCTTATCCATCTTGTTGATGGCAACGATTATCTGAACCTCTGCCGCCTTGGCATGGTTGATAGCTTCAATGGTCTGCGGCATAATACCGTCATCAGCGGCAACAACAAGGATAGCAATATCGGTTGCCATTGCACCACGCTGACGCATAGAGGTAAATGCGGCGTGTCCGGGGGTATCAAGGAAGGTAATATCGTTACCCTCGTGGTTTACACGGTAAGCACCGATGTGCTGGGTAATACCGCCTGCCTCACCCGAAGCGACCTTTGCATTACGGATGGCATCGAGCAGAGAAGTCTTACCGTGGTCAACGTGACCCATAACAACAACGATGGGGCTACGGGGCTTCAAAGATTCCTCGGTATCCTCGGAAATATCCATAATACGTTCTTCAATGGTGACAACAACGGCACGCTCGACCTTACAGCCCATTTCGGTTGCAACGATCTCGGCAGTGTCGTAGTCGATGGTCTGGGTAACGGTGGCAAACATACCGAGCTTCATCAACTGCTTGATGACCTCGGCGGCCGTCTTCTTCATGGCGGCGGCAAGCTCACCGACGGTGATCTCCTCACCGATGGTAACGGTGATGGGGGTCTTTTTGATCTTTTCGAGCTGAAGTCTGCGAAGCTTGTCGGCCTCGGTCTCACGCTTTGCGCCCTGCGGACGTCCGTAATCCTTGGACTTCTGCTTGATCTTCTGCTTGCGCTGATCGTTATCGTTGCGCATAGAGTTTGCGGGTGCAATGTTCTCATAGCGCTCGTTGTACTTATCAATATTGATGTTGGAAGCACGGGTATCGACCTTGCGGATCTCAACCGGTCCACGGTTGGGAGCCTCGCCCTTCTTCTCCTTCTTGGGTCTGGGCGGAATGTTCACGGGCTCGTGCTTGATTTCGGGCTTGGTCTCAGGCTTGGCCTCAACCGCCTTCTCGGGTTTCTTTTCGGGCTTTACTTCAGCCTTCTTCTCAACCTTCTTTTCAGGCTTGACCTCGGGCTTCTTCTCGGTTTTGGGCTCTGCCTTCTTTTCGGGTGCGGGTGCAGGCTTAGACTTGGCCTCCTCAGCGGCCTTTTGTGCGGCCTGAGCAGCCTTAAACTGCTCTAAAATAGCCATCTGCTCGGCAAGCTTGCGGTCCTTTTCGGCCTTGCGCTCCTTAGCACGCTCCTCACGGGCACACTCGCCTGCGGCAAAATATTCGTCAAAGCTCTTGACCTCATTAGCTTGAGTTACATAATCAAAAATCAGGTTAAGCTCGGTATCCTCCAAAGAGGTCTGACTCTTTTTATCCACTCCCATCTTATCTTTAAGGAGTGCAATGATGTCCTTACTGTTGACGTTTAAGTCCTTGGACACCTCGTGTATCTTGTATTTAATCAGCATGTGTGAATTCCTCCTTCGATCTTGTTACGGCGTTTACCAATGCATTGGCAAAGCCTTCATCGCATACGGCCACAATGCCGGCCTTTATTCCGATTCTTGCGGAAACCTCTAAAATAGTATACGGTATTCTTTCCACGGGTATTTTCCCGCCGCTGAAATATCTTATCTCTTTTTCACTTTTTTCGGAGATGTCGGATGCCACGGCAATAAACCTTGCCTTGTTTTTCAGACAGGCTTCCTTTGAAGCGGCAAACCCGGTTGAAAGCTTGCCTGCCTTACGTGCCAATCCTAAATACGAAAGGATAGCATCATTACTCATCCGTTTCCAGCTCCTTTATTATCTGCTCGGAAACGCCGGTCGGTATGGCCATCGAGAAGGCTCTTTCAAGCCTTTTGGCCTTAACCGCCTTTTTGTAGCATTCGGTGCTGTGACAGATATATGCGCCCCGACCGTTGGCCTTGCCCGAACGGTCAAGCATAACGTTGCCCTCGGGTGTTTTGACCACACGGACAAGCTCTCTTTTGGGCTTCATCTCACCACATCCCGTACACTGTCTCAAGGGTTGCTTTTTTGGTGTCATAGCGTTTCCTCCGTTTTGATATATTTCAGTTAGGGTTACTGGATGCTGTCGTCACCCTCACCGTAGAAGCCGCTTTCGGGGTGAATGTCGATCTTCCAGCCGGTAAGACGGGCGGCAAGACGGACGTTCTGACCCTTGTTACCGATGGCCAACGATAGCTGGCTGTCGGGAACGGTTACACGGCAGACCTTGGGGTCTTCACTTTCAACAGTAACGCTCAATACCTTTGCAGGCGACAAAGCCTCGGTAATAAATGCGGCAGGATCATCGGAATACTTCACGATGTCGATCTTCTCTCCGCCAAGCTCCTCAACGATAGCGTTGACACGAGCGCCACGCTGACCGATACAAGCACCAACGGCATCAATATCGGGGTTACTTGACCATACAGCCATCTTGGTTCTGGAGCCTGCCTGACGGGAAACAGCCTTGATCTCAATAGTGCCGTCATATATCTCGGGAACCTCGGTCTCGAACAAGCGCTTGACAAGACCGGGATGGGTTCTGGATATCATGGCTCTGGGGCCTCTGTCCTCGTTTCTGACATCAACGATATAGACCTTGATGTGATCTCCCTCGTGAAGCACCTCATCGGGCACCTGCTCGGTCTTGGGCAGAGTTGCCTCTCCACGGCCGATGGTGATGGTTGCGTTGCCGGTCTTGGGGTCGATACGCTGAACGACTGCGGTAACCAGTTCCTTGTTACGGCTCTGGAACTCCTCAAAGGTCTGTCCGCGCTCGGCTTCCTTAACGCCCTGACGGATAACGTGCTTGGCGTTCTGAGCAACGATACGGCCGAACTTTCTTGTTTCAAGCGGAATGTCAACAAACTCGCCGACCATGGCGTTCTTGTCAACCTTCAAAGCATCCTCCAAAAGGATCTGGGTATATTCGTCCTCGATCTCATTTACAACGGTCTTGCGGACGTATACCTTAAATACACGGTTTTCAATGTCCATCTCGCAGAAAACTACATCTCTTGAGCCGTAGTCCTTCTTGGCGGCGGTGATGATTGCGGTTCTGATCTTATCTGCAAGATAAGTCTCGGGGATGCCGCTTTCCTCAGCCATCATTTTGAGTGCGTCAAAAATTTCTGCGGTAATGTCTACTACTGTTTCTTTCTTAGCCCTTGCCATTTTCCTTTGTACCTCCAATATATTATTTCAAATGTTAAACTGTTTAAAAGTTTGCATCGTCAAGCTTGACAAAAACAAGCTCCTGCTTTGCAAACTCCATATCGGCTCCGTCACATTCGACCGTGACACCGCCGTTATATGCCTTTAATTTGCCCGAAAACTCACGCTTGCCGTCACGGGGACGGATAAGCTTCACCTTGACGTCGGCACCAATATATTTTTCAAAGTGCCACTGCTCCGAAAGCTCACGCTCAAGACCGGGTGAACACACCTCAAGGTAATACGAAACGTTGATAGGGTCGGCCTCGTCCAAAATGGGGTCGATAAGGCGGGAAACATCGGTGCAGTCGTTGATGTCAACGCCTTCTTCCTTATCGATAAAGACCCTTAAATACCATGATGCGCCCTCTTTGACAAACTTAACGTCCCAAAGCTTGACGCCCAAGGATTCGACAGGCTCCTTGATCAATGCGGAAACCTTTAATGCGGTAGGATTTTGTGCCAAAACATTCACTCCTTACTTAAAACATTCGGACAAAAACTAAAGAGCGGGTCGCCCCACTCTCCTTCGGTCAAATATCTTACCAAATGAATATACCACAAACAATGTATTTTGTCAAGGGATTTTGGAAAGATATTTTTATAAAAATTCACTTGAACCCTCTTGACGGTCAGTTGACCATATGGTATAATCATTATAACGTCAGGTGATAAAGCACCTGCGAACGCTAAAACGGAGGTGGAACGAATGGCAACCGTGTTACCCGGGACCACGATCGAGGTCTCAAGGCTTGAACGAAATACTTCCCGTCAGATATTTGAGGGGGTTTTCGCCACGGGCGGTATAACGCTGTCGCAGGTGTCGGTAATGACCGGCGTTGAGCCTGCAGCTATACAAAATTGGGTCAAACGAAGGTTTGTATCATCACCGATAAAAAGGATGTATTCGCAGAATCAGTTTTCACGTATATGTATTATAAATATGTTGCGTGAATCGTTGCAGTTGGAAAAGATAATCGAGCTGATGCAATACATCAACGGAACCCTGAGCGATGAAAGCGATGACCTTATCGGTGACGGCGAGCTTTATCACCGATACGTTGATATGCTGACCGACTTTGATTCGCCCAATATAACCGACGGGGCTATCGTGGCGGCGGCAGAAAAAGCCTCAGCCGACTATGTTGAACCAACCGAGGGCGCAAGGAAAAGGCTAAAGACAGTGCTTACGGTTTTTGCTTACGCTCATTTTGCGGCAGTTGCACGAAAAAAGGCCGAAATGATGCTTAACGGCCTTGATTAACAAAATTTTTTTGAAAGGAAGAGCAGTATGTTTCAGTGGTGGGATTCTTTGAGCACATTCTCGCAGATATTAGCTTGTATGGCGATACCTGCAACACTTATTTTAATAATTCAGACCGTTATGATGCTGATCGGTCTCGGCTCGGGCGGTGACGGCGACGTTGATTCCGACGTGGATGTTGATATCGACACCGATCTCGATACCGATGTAGACCTTGACGTTGACGGTGATATTAGTGACATCGGCGACGGTGTTTTCGGTGATGATCTTCCCGAGGGTGACCTTGACCCGTCAGGCTTTGACGGCCTGAGAATTTTCTCGGTCAGAGGTATCGTGGCATTCTTCGTGGTGTTCGGTTGGATGGGCATTGCTCTTGATTCGGCCAATATATCGTCCTACATCACGTTGCCCGTGTCGATCGTTGCAGGCTTTGCCGTTATGGTGCTTATAGCATTTCTGTTTAAGGCAATAATGAAATTGGAGTCCAACGGCAATATCGACATCCGCAACGCCTTGGGTGTTTCGGGAACGGTATATCTTAAAATACCTGCCAAGCGTGAGGGTCACGGTAAGGTCAACGTTATGATACAGGGCACCTACTGTGAAAAGGATGCCGTAACCGACAGTGAGGCTCCCTTGCCGACCGGCAGCGAGATAGTCGTAACCGGCTTTAGCGGACAGAATACTCTTGTAGTCAGAAAGAAATAATAAAACAAACAGGTTTTAAGTGCCCATACACAAGCAATTAGGTGCCAAGCACTGAAAATATAATTTTTAGGAGGTAAATTTTATGAACTCATCAACAATCGTCCTTATTTGCGCACTTGTACTTGTGGCATTTTCCTTTGTCATTTGGATATGCTCACGCTATAAAAAGTGCCCGTCTGACAAGATCATGGTCAAGTACGGTAAGGTTGGCAAGAACAAAGACGGCACCAACCGAAGCGCAAAATGTATCCACGGTGGCGCATCCTTCGTAATTCCGGTATTCCAGTCTTACGAGTTTTTGGATCTGACCCCCATTTCAATTCAGGTCGACCTTAAAAATGCGCTGTCAAGACAGAACATCCGTATCGATGTTCCTTCACGTTTCACCGTCGGTATCTCGACCGAGCCGGGCGTTATGCAAAACGCCGCCGAGCGTCTCTTGGGACTTCAGCTTTCCGAGATTCAGGAGCTTTCCAAGGATATCATCTTCGGTCAGCTGCGTCTTATCATCGCAACTATGGATATCGAGGAAATCAACACCGACCGTGACAAGTTCCTTGCCGCAGTTTCATCCAACGTTGAAACCGAGCTCAAAAAGATCGGTCTTCGCCTTATCAATGTTAACGTAACCGATATCAGTGATGAATCGGGCTACATTGTAGCATTAGGTAAAGAGGCCGCCGCAAAGGCTATCAACGACGCTAAAAAGAGCGTTGCCGAGCAGGATAGAGAGGGTTCTATCGGTCAGGCCAACGCACAGATGGATGAGCGTATCAAGGTTGCCGAGGCCAACTCGGTCGCTATTCAGGGTGAAAACGATGCCAAGATGAAGATCGCAATGTCGGATGCCGCTCTGAAGGAAAAGGAAGCCGAGGCTCTGCGCATTTCGACCGCCGCCGAGAAGATCCAGGCCGCAAAGGCATTGGAGGAGTCTTACTCTGCCGAGCGTGAGGCTGAAGAAGCAAGACGTGCCAAGGAGCAGGCCACCTTGGAGGCTGACATCATCGTTCAGACCGAGGCCAAGAAGCGTCAGCTTGAGCTTGAGGCTGAAGCCGAAGCCGAGCAGATCCGCCGCAAGGCACAGGGTGAAGCCGATGCTATCTTTGCAAAAATGGAAGCACAGGCCCGTGGTGCTGAGGAGATCCTTCGCAAGCAGGCCGCAGGTTTTGCCGAGATTGTTAAATCGGCAGGTGGCGACGCCGATGCCGCTCTGCGCTTGCTCATTGCCGACAAGCTTGAAGACCTTATGCGTGTTCAGGTCGATGCCATCAAGAACATCAAGATCGACAAGGTTACCGTTTGGGATAACGGCCAGAACGGCGACGGCAAAAACGCCACAGCAAACTTTTTGTCGGGTATGATGAAGTCGGTTCCCCCGCTGCAGGAGGTATTCGCAATGGCCGGTATGGAGCTGCCCGAGCTACTCGGTAAAAAGCTCCCCGAAACCGAAGCTGAGGACAATGTCCCCACCGTCGAAGCCGAAAAGGTAACTCCTAAGGAATAATTAAAGCTATGCGAAGCACAATTTAGCTCATTGTAGGGGACGGCGTCCTCGACGTCCCATAAATAAAATTCGCCTACGGCAAGCGAAATTGATTTTTATTGTAGGGGAGGGCCTCTGCGCCCTCCCGACGCCCTCCGTCATTTTCTTGCGAAAATGCCACCTCCCTCGAGGAGGGAGGCCAAAGGGCAACCACAGTTCGCCCCTGCGAAAACACAATATGGAGAGGAGAGTAATATGGCAATGAAAGCATCGCTCAAAAAAGGTGTACTTTACACTATATACATACTGTTTTCTATCTGGTTCGGTATGGCGGTTGAAATACTCCTTATCTACCCTATTGAAATCATTTTTGAGCCCTCAGCTTTAGCCGAAACCGTCTTGCGTGCCTCTCTTATGACCTTTGGCAGTATGATTGCCGTTACTCTTGTTTCGGGAATCGAGGGCTATCGCAACAAGCGATTTGACTTCAAAGCAATGCTGTCGGGTGCTGTGGTTGCAATACTGATACATCAGATACTGTCATTTCTATGGCCTGCACTTTACGTTATGGGATGGGCTATAGAATGGGCAGACATCCCGTATGTTATCGAAACCGGTTACGGCTATGATTGGAGTGACCCACCCTTTGCAATGCTTCATATCATAACGCTATGTATCGACATAATTCCGTTCACTCCGCTGTTATGGTTGGGTGAGATTTGCGGTGTGAAATGCCACACACGTTCTCTTGAAAAGGCTAAAGGAGACGCAAAATGAAACTGACTGTTTTTGCATACATCTGTCTTGCATTGTTTTGCGCCTTGCTCGTTGTCGGCGTTACTGTAGGCAATGCTTGGATCGCTTTATCCTGCGTTATACCGCTTATAATGATTGTAGAATGTGGAAACGCTAAGCGTTTCCACAAAAGCAGATTTATCTGCTTTTAAACAATCAAATTTCTTGAAATTTGATTGTTTTTCTACATCATTGCAATGGTCGTTGTCAAATTTTCTTTGAAAATATGTTGCCAAATCGAAGATTTGGCGTGGAAATAACACTTTCAGAGTTATTTCCACGTTCAACCACCATTATAATCGGTATGGTCGTGGTAATAAAAAAGAGGTATTTTGATCACTGAAAACGGGCGAACACATAGGTTCGCCCCTACGATCATCAAATTGGTTTTTGTAGGGACAGGCGTCCTCGACTGTCCGTAAGCCGGCTCGTAGTGGGCGAACAGTAAAGTCCCTACGCCAAATACATACAAGTGAGGTAATTATGGTTAAGCTGTATTTCAAAAAATTGATGCTTTTGCTGTGCACATTTTTGATGTGGCTGGCGATATCGGTCACCCTGGCAACGGTGCTTGGGTTGGCCAACGACGTCGACGTCAACTACACCGCCTACTCGATCTGTATGATCTCAAGCGGTGTCATAACCGCCGTTTTGGCAGGTGTTGTCAAGGCAAGGGACAATCTTTCAAAGATCGATTACCTCACCGAAACCGAGCTTAAAAAGCGACCCTTTGGCCGTGAAGTTGCAGGCATACTCAAGTCCAAGCCCTTCATTGCCGAATTGCTTGGCTTCGCAACCTGGCTTGTGCCCTTAATGGTATACGTCTGCACCTTCCCCGAAAATGCCGCACTTCCGCTTTACCAAAAGGCGTTAACGTCGTTGTTTGTGGTAGTCGTGCTGACAATTGTGTTTGCATTGCTCGACCTTGCCGTGACCTTCACCGTCCGCAAAATATGGATAAGGAAGTTTTAATAAGGAGTAACCCATGAAACGATACCGTTGCCCTCATTGTGGGAAAAAGGTGTTCAGCCCTGCGCATTATTCGTTCATGCGATTTGTAAGTACAAAACGTATGTATGCGGAGTTTTCACCGCATAGCACCTCGGTCTTACATTGTCCGAGCTGTACTCAGGTAAGCGCATTTTTTCACCATGACAACATGTATTTTAATCTTGAATTGGTTACTATGCTCTGTGCCCTATTGACCTTTATCGGTGCCATGGTTGCGATGCTGTATAGCGGTATCATTGCCATTTTTGTTGCCGCATTGCTGGTGGTTGAGTTCTGCTTCATCGTCTACCTGAAAAGCCACCGTTCTCTTATGCGGATGGTAAAGGGTGACGAATATTATAAAGCAGTGCTCCCTATGTCAAACTGCCGTGTCAAGGTAAACAACAACAAATACCTCAAGCCCTACCAAACCTATGCAATAAAAATGCAGGATAATCCCCTTGATGCCGAGCTAAAGGCTACCTTCCCCGACGAACTGATCCCCATTCAGTTATACCAAAGCATTCACGAACCGCTGATTTGCTCGGTTCATATAATGCACCTTGATAAATTGCCTGCGGATTTTATCAAAGCAAATTCAAAATTCTTGATAGAAGACGCCGACGGTTTGTTCATTGCTAAAGGCACCGTTGAGGAATTATATTTATGATAGTAAAAATCGACCCCACCGCGGAAAGCCACAGTGGGGTCAATTTGTTTATTGTTATTATTCGGCTCGGTCAAACTTAACGGCGATGCCGTCGACCTCGATATAAAGAGCCTCCTCGGTCATCTTGTAACCGGCGGCATCCTCCTCATTGAACTCCTTGGTTTCGGAAATGTATATCTTTCCGTCCTTTAAGCAATAGTAGAACTCGTTATACTCGAGCTTCTCGGCAATATCCTCTGCCATATTCTCGGTCTCGATCTTTTCAAGAACGGTATCAAGCAGCTCTTCCTCCGTCATGCCAAGCTCCTCAAGATACTCAGCCCACTTTTCATCGGTAACACCGAACTTATCCTTGAGATAGTCGATAGTGCCCTTGCAAACCAGACCGAAGGTCTTTTCAGCAAACTCCTTTGCAGCTTCCTTGGACATAGTCACGGTGCCCTTGCCGTTTTTGTTGAAACCGAGATTTACCTCAAGGGTAAGACCCGACAGATCAACATAATCATTCATTTCGCCAAGGTCATCCTTGAGCTCGGTCAGCATTTCCTCGGGGACAATGATGTTGCCCGTCCAATCGCCAACGATAAGCTCCTTAGCCTCATCCTCGGTTACTACGGCGGAGTCCTCGGGGTATGCACCGCCGCAGGCAGTAAGGCCTAATGTTAAAGAAAGACACATCAAAAGGCTCAACATTAAAGCTAACAGTTTTTTCATAACGCATTACTCCTTTATGAAATTTTAGGACTCTCCACCTCTACAATTGTATTATAACCGATAGTCCCTTATGTGTCAATATGTAATATATTACAATTTTGCAACCGAACCGAAATTTTAAATTTTAAACACGGTATTTGCCTTTTTATACTCCGAAGGTGTTTGCCCGACTTTTATCTTGAATAACCTGCAAAAGTGGTACAAACTTGAAAACCCACACTGCTCCGCTATCTCGGTGACCGATTGCGCACCGTTTTCGAGCAGTTGCCTGGCTTTTTGAATACGCATATCCAGAATATATTGCTTGGGGCTTACGTTATAGTGCTGTGCAAACAGCTTTCGCAAATAGACCTCGCTGACACCAAGCTTTTCGGCCAAAAAACCGTTGGTTATTAGTGGGTCGGAGATGTTCTTCTCCAAAAAGCTTACCACGGGATAAAGCGGTGACTGTGTGTGTGACCGTTCCCTGTTTATCTGGTCGAGTATTGAGTAAAACAAGCTGAAGATTTTAAGAGATTTGTCCTCATACAAAAAATAATCCGACAGCTTTTTGAAACTGTTTATGTGGTTCGTTGGATTTTGCAACGGGACGGCAACAAAGGTGTCGCAGTTGAAATTTTGTGCCGTGAAATTTATGACAGGAAACATACCCTCCTTATCGCAACGGAGCGTATAGGCGGCACCCTGCGGCAGTATAACTGCATTGCCCTTGTTCAATATAAAATGCTGACCGTCGTCAAGTATATAGGCCACCTGACCCTTAATACAAAACGACACACCGTAGGTCGGACGGGACTCTACCCTATTGGTTATGCCTTTGGGCAAAAATACCGTCGCCGGCTTTTCTACCGAAGTTATGACAATGTTTTTAAACAGTTCCATTTGCATCACCAAAATGAATTATAATATTTTATTTAATAAAAATCAATGTTTTTGTACCAAAAAGTATCAGAAACGTTAAAAATCTGTTGTTTTATCTATTGAGCCGTCTTTAATAATGAAATATAATGAAGAAAATCAAAAGGAGGAATTCACAATGGATTTTAGTGGACAGGTTGCCATATCAACGGGTGCGGCTTCGGGAATGGGCTTGCTTTTTGCAGAGAATTTTGCCGAGCTTGGCGGAAACGTTGCTATGTGCGATGTTAATGAGCAGGTCTTGAATGAAAAGGTTGCCGAGATCAACGCCAAGGGCAAGGGCAAGGCGCTCGCCATAGTTTGCGATGTGCGTGACTACGCCCAAGTCTGCGCCGCACGTGACAAGACGGTTGAGGTTTTTGGCAGGATCGATATTATGCTGAACTTTGCAGGCGGCTCATCGACCAGGATCAATCAGGTCGACACCACCGTTTACCCCGAATTTCCCGATGTTCCCATCGACATCTTTGATTGGGGTATTGACGTGAACTTAAAAGGCCCCTTCTATTTTGACCACGCTGTTTTGAAGCAGATGAGAGAGCAGAAAAGCGGCCTTATCATCAACATCGGTTCGATAGTCGGTGCCGAAGGCTGTGAGATGGACCTTGACTACGCCACCTCCAAGGCAGGCCTGATGTACGGTCTGACCAAATCCATTGCACAGTACGGTGCAAGGCACGGTATACGCTGTGTCTGTGTCTCGCCCGGCCCTATCCTCACCCGTGCCGCAATGGCCAAGCTTCGCACCCTTGCAGGCCGTGCAGGTGACCCGCAGGAGGTTATTGACCTTTGTCTGTTTTTGGCTTCCGACAAGGGCAAATTCATCAACGGTGAAAACATTATGATAGACGGCGGTCGAAACGCCATGTGCAGGAGATTCTGATGAAGATGAAAAAGAGCTTTGTTAATTACAATGATCCGTTGCTTACGGTAATGCTGTTATGCGAGAAACCCGACGATGCCATTGGCGTGATCAAAAACGCCAACTGCACGGGAGCCGACGCTTACGGCTGGCAGGTCGAGCTTATGAAGCGTGAGTATCAGACCCCTGAGACCTTTAAAAGACTGTTCAGCGAGATGAACGGCCGCCCCTGCTACGTTACCAACTACCGTTTTGGACAAAACACCGGCAAGACCGACGAGGAGCTGGCTGAGGGTCTTTTGACCTTGGCCGATTGCGGCGCTACCCTTTGCGATGTTATGGGTGATCTTTACTGCAGGCATCCCGAGGAAATGACCGACAACGAGGAGGCCATAAAAAAGCAGATGGAGCTTATTGACAAGCTTCACGCCAAAGGCGCAGAGGTTATTATGTCCTGCCACATCCGCAAGTTTACCCCTGCCGAGCGTGTGTTGGAGATCGCTTTGGAGCAAAAACGCCGAGGTGCCGATGTTATAAAGATCGTCACCGGTGCCGACACTATGGAGCAGCAGATCGAAAACCTGCGTATCACCGATCTTTTGAAGCGAGAGCTTGGCGCACCGTTTTTGTTTTTGTCGGTCGGAGAATGCTCGTTGCACCGCAGGCTCGGCATAACCCTTGGCTGTTGTATGTGCCTTTGCGTGTATCAGCACGACAAGCTTTCGGCGGCGG